>JBKPFG010000001.1:0-6038 GCA_046728735.1 Actinomycetota bacterium | reverse complement strand
GACCTTCCGCCTACGTTCGCTCGAACCGCCCGAGCTGGGGCGCGACCGGCGCACATCCCGGCCATGTGCCCGTTTGCAGGGACGAGCGGCAAAAACGGGCGCCCACTGCGGCTAGGGGCGCCCGTCATTGTTAAAGACGCTCGGTGGCGGCTTCGAGTTGGCGAGTCTCGCGGCTGTGTTCGAGCGCGGGAGGAAGCATCCTTGAGGCCGGCAGCCTCTTCCTCGTTCCAGGCTGTCTCCGCTCGCCGCGAGGGTCCGGGCGTCGAACGGCGTCTCGGCCGAACGTCCGAAAACGTAGCCCTCCCCCTTGGTCCGAAGTCGGTGCTCGTCCAGGAAGTTCCGAAGCACTGCGTCTGGTCGCTTGGGCGCGGGATTCATCGCGCAGGCACGCGGCTGCGAAAGGGGACAGAGCCGCCACAGCCGCCCTGTCCCCGAACAAAGGGAAGCTCCGGCAGCCCAGGCTGGGAATGACCTTTCGGATCGTTCGGACTCCCCGAAAGCGCAGGTTTGTGCTAATCGGTACGACGAGCCGAGCCGCAGGTGCCTCTCCCCACTGCGAAGACGATTCGGGGGTCGCCGCAGAGTCCGGGTCGCTGCGCCTCGGCTCGTTCGTGGCCGGCCTGTTCGGCTGAGGAAGGAGACCGAAGAAAAGATGAGAGAGGCGGCTGCGGCTTCCGCCTCTCTCTTTGCGATGGGAAGCGGGTGGCACGCCGAGCCCGCTCGGGCTCAGCCTAGATAATTTCTCCTGGATCGCCTACCCCTTTCAGGGGTCACCTCGAAAGCAGCTGGCCGGGAGAGGGCGCCGCAGAGCCCTTCCCGGCCAGCATCCTCTCCCCTTTCAGACCAGCCGTTCAGCTCGTGCTCCGGGGTGCAACGCCTCGAACGTGCGCAGATAGCCGTCCAGCTCGTAACCCGACGCATCGTCTCGAACGGGCCACCCCGAGCGGATCCTGATCGAGCGCGGACCAACGCGATCGACGACGCAATCCGCGTCGCGAAGGAGGGCGATCAGGTCCTCGACCAGATCCGGATGGTTGAGGTGAACCGTTGTCACTTGCCGCAGCGCTCCCCGGAGTTGCCGCAGCGGGGTCGCGCTATCTCACTGTCGTCGGATTCCTCTCGAAGTCAAGTCGAAGCGTTTCGGATATCGGCCAATGCGATTGGCAGACGAGGGGCACGACAAATTGAGCGCTGAGCGCGCTCTCAGTGGCCGCCCAGCCCCAATCGACTCTCGAGCGCCCGAAGCGCTACCGTTTCGATGTGATGCACGGGGGCTCGGAGTCCCGTCGGGGAGGATCACCGTGAGCCCGGTCGAGGTCCGAGACCTCGGAGAGCCCGAGGCGGTGGTGACCCATCCGCTGGGTGCGAGCCACCAGGTGCGCCTGGCCGGAACGGTAGTCACTCGCCATGTCCTGCAGCCGGGCTGGAGCTGGGAGGAACACGCCCAGCCGGAGGCCGGCACCGCCTCGTGCGAGCTGTATCACCGCGGTGTGGTCCTCAGCGGACGGATGGGCATCCGGACCGACGAAGGCGAGGAGGTTGTCATCGGGCCCAACCAGGTGTTCGACCTGCCACCCGGCCACGTGACCTGGGTGGAGGGCGACGAGGAGCTAGTGATGGTCGACTGGGCCGGCGGCGCTGGATTCGACCCGCTGACGGGCCAGGCCGCACGCGTGATGGCCACCATCCTGTTTACCGACATCGTCGACTCCACGGTCCAGGCGCGAACGGAGGGCGACGCGGCCTGGAAGCACACCTTGACGATGCACGAAGACGTCGTCCACACCGTGCTCCCCCGCTTCGGCGGCCGGGCGGTCGAGACCGCGGGGGATTCGTTTCTCATCGTGTTCGACGGCGCCGAGCGCGCGATCCGCTGCGGACTGGAGCTCGTTGATGCCCTGGCGGCAATCCGCGTCTCCATTCGCGTCGGCATTCACAGCGGCGAGGTGACCCTGTCCGGCGAACGTGTCTGGGGTGTGGCGGTCCACGCCTCCGCTCGCATCCTGGCCGAGGCGGGCTCAGGCGAGGTGCTCTTGTCCGGCACCACGCGCGACCTAGCCGAGGGCGCTGTAGGGCTGGCGTTCGAGTCGCGCGGGCGATACCGCCTCAAGGGTCTGGAGCGTGAGCACGAGTTGTTCGTCGCGGGATCATCCGCCGAGTAGGCGTCACAGCCGGCGCGTCGTTACGGGTTCCGTTAAGACCACTTCGTGGACCGTCGGGAAATCGGTCCGATAGCGTGGGCGTAATGGATCCCGAACGGGCGCGCGAGTTACTCGCCGCCGAGCGAGAGCGCGTCGAGCGGGCGCTCGCCGGGCTCGGCCACGCAGACAGTGAAGAGGTCCAGGACATCGGGGATCCGGGGAACCTCGGCTCCGAGCTCTACCAAGACGAGCTCGACGCAGGGCTGGCAGAGGGGCTCCGCAAGGAGCTTGCGGCCGTCGAGCGCGCCGAGGCCCGCCTGGCCGCCGGAACCTACGGCGTGTCCGTCGAGAGCGGAGAGCCGATTCCCGACGAGCGTCTCGAGGCCGTCCCGACCGCCGAGCGAACGGTCGAGGAAGAGCGGCGCTGACTCAGCGATCGTCTCGCGACCTCGCCGCCGTCGAGTAGGACTCCGCGGCAGAGGTCACGGCGCGCGGGACTCCGGCGGCCGCGTATGCATCCTCCTGGTCGAGCGTTTCGTGCTCGAGCAGGGCGCTCGCAAGCGAGTCGAGCTTCTTGCGATTCTTCTTCAGAAGGGCGACGACATCCTTGTGGGCTTCCTCGACGACGCGCCGCACCTCCTCGTCGACCAACTCCTGCATGCGCGGTGAGACCTCAGCAGCGCCGGGCAGGAGCGGTCCCGTGCCGTCCCGTGGCAAGACCGCGACGGGGCCGATGGCCGGGCTCATGCCCCAGCGGCCGACCATCTGCCTCGCGATCGCCGTCAGCTGCTCGATGTCGGACTCCGCACCGCTGCTCGTTTCGCCGAAGACGATCTCCTCCGCGGCCCGCCCGCCGAGCGCGACCTTGATCCTCGCCTCGACCTCCGGGGCTCGGTAGTTGTAGCGGTCGGTCTCGGGGGCCGCGAACGTGACGCCCAGCGCAAGGCCCCGTGGGATGATCGAGACCTTCCGCACCGGGTCGGCGCCCTCGGTGAGCATGCCGACGATCGCGTGACCGCCCTCGTGGTATGCGGTTCGACGCCGGTCCTCGAGGGTCATCATCACCTGCCGCTCGGCCCCGAGAACGATCCGCTCGAGCGCGTCTGTGAAATCCGACTCCTCCACCACTTCGTGGTTTCGCCTTGCCGCCATCAGCGCCGCCTCGTTGACGAGATTCGCGAGATCCGCCCCCACCATGCCCGGTGTCGCAGCCGCGATGCGACCGAGGTCGACGTCGGGCCCGAGAGGAACCCCACGCACGTGGACGCGCAAGATCGCCTCGCGACCCGCGCGGTCGGGCGGCTGGACGGCAACTCTGCGATCGAAGCGACCCGGTCGAAGGAGGGCGGCGTCGAGCACATCCGGCCGGTTGGTCGCCCCGATCACGATCACGCTCGTCGACGAGTCGAAACCGTCCATCTCGGTGAGAATCTGGTTGAGCGTCTGCTCGCGCTCATCGTTGCCGCCGCTGAAGCCGGCGACCCCGGACGTCCGCGACCGGCCGATCGCGTCGAGCTCGTCGATGAAGACCATGGCTGGAGCCGCCTCCTTCGCCTGGGTGAACAGGTCGCGGACGCGCGACGCCCCGACGCCGACGATGGCCTCGACGAACTCGGACGCGGCCATGGAGAAGAAGGGGACGTCGGCCTCCCCCGCCACCGCTCGCGCCAGCAGGGTCTTACCTGTCCCGGGCAGGCCCGAGAGGAGCACCCCATGCGGGATCCGGCCGCCCAGCTTGCGGTACTTCTCGGGATGGCGGAGGAAATCGACGACCTCGGTCAGCTCGGCCTTCGCTTCCTCGATGCCCGCCACGTCGGCGAACGTGACGCGGTCGCCGGAGGGTTGGTACCGACGCGCGCGTGAGCGGCCGAAGGAGCCGAGAACACTCTGCATGTTTCCCGCCCGTCGGATGAGCAGGAAGAAGAGAAGGAGGAAGAGGATCGTCGGCCCGAAGCCGAGCAACAGGCTCTGCCACCACGGCGCGCGCGTGTCCAGCGGCTGGGCGTTCACGACCACGCCTTTGACCTGCAGCAGTCGGGACAGCTCGTTGTTGTCCGCGAAGGCCGGAATCTCCGTCTTGAAAAGCGTGGTCGGCTTCGACCCTGCGTAGGAGAGCCTCTGCGTGAACGTGCCCTGAATCGCCGTGCCTTTCGAGGTGATCTCCTTTACGCGCCCGGCGCTCACCTGGTCGACGAAGAAGGGGCTATAGGGAACCCGAACGCGCGAGGGCGGCTCCGTGGCGCGGGTGCCCACGTAGAAGTTGAACGCGAGCAACCCGAGCGCGACGACCAGCCACCAGCGGTTGAGGCGGAAGGAAGGCGGCTGGGGGCCTTTCGGCGACGACCCGCGCGGAGCTGGCGGCGCGTCCGCGTTCTTGCCCCGACCGTCGCGAACCTCAGTCATCGACGTCCGTCACGATACGCCTCTGCGTCGCAGAAGCCGTTCGAATGGCTGCTTTTCCCGATAGACGTCGCTGATTCCGCTAGGAGGGTTTGGCGGAACGTCGCTCGTCGCCGGAGGCGCGCACAGCCGATGTTTCGTCAAACTCTCCTACTAGTAACTGAAGACGGTTGCCGTCTCGCCGCCCACCCACTCCCAGAGAGGCGTCGCCCCCGCAAGCCGCGCGTTACTGACGAAGTCTTCCGGGATCTTCCGCGCCGTCACGCAGATGGGACAGACGAAGAGCTCGCCGCCGTTGTCCGCAAACTGCTGGAAGAGGCGACTCAGGGGTGGGCAGCCGTCGCAGGCGACCACTTCGGCGACACCCGGAACCGCGAGTCGCACCGCCTCTTTCGTGAGAAACATGACGACCTGATGCCCCTGCTCAGCGGCAGCACCACCGACGAGGAAGGCGACCGTGACCCGCTCGGGGTCCTCGAGGCCAGTCGCAAGATTGATGACGACCTTGGTTCCGTCCGCCATCTGCGTCCTCCCTTCAAGTGGATCCTCCTACCTACGCGCGAGACTCTAGATCAGAAGGAAACACGTTGTCCTCGCCCCGACAGGCTGGAGGCGGCCGGGACCGCGAGTGGAGGAGCGCCGCGAGCGCGGCGCTCCTCGTGCGCAGGAGGGAGAGCGTCAGGACGGGAGCGAGCCCTGGATGGTCTTGGCCCTTGCGACCGCTGCGGAGAGGCGGTTGACGGCGTTGCCCGCATGGGCGTTTGCCCTCTCGAAAGCCTTGTTGAAGTTGACCTCCGCGGCGGTGCCTGCCTCGACGGCGCCGCTCTCGTCCACGTTGGCGGCGGCAATGCGAAGCTGCCTCGCAGCGTTCCGGAACTTGCGACAGGCGCTCTCGGCCAGAGCGAACGGCCGCTCGAAGCGCGAGCTCGGCGCCGAGCCGAGCTCCTTCTTGCAGGCGGCGAAAGCCTTCGCTTGGCGGAGCATGAGGCTCCTGGTCACGACGCCGCCCCGGAAGGCCGTCATCTCGAGGTGCTTCTCGAGCCTCGTCACGCGCCGGACCCAGGCGGCCTCCTCGGGAGTGATCGGCCCCGGCGCGGTAGTCGTCGGGGCCGGGGTCGCCGGCGGACTCGTCGTCGTCGGTGCCGCTTCTGTGGTCCCCGAGCTGCAAGCGGCCACGGAGATCGCGCCTGCCGCGAGCGCTGCGACCATGAGAACCGCTCGAAACCAACCCTGTGTCGACTTCATTGCTGCTCCTTTCATCACTGTGTGAGCACAGGACGAAGGAGCCGAACGCCGACTTTCGGGGCCTCCTCGGAATCTTGCTCAGGGCAGGCCCGGAGGTCTTGTGGTGCTCAGTCGAGCACCAGCTGCTCGCGGAGCCAGGCCAGGCGATCCTTGCGCGCCGCCTCGTTCAGCTCGTGGCCCGATTCGTAGCTCATGGACTCGGCCTGGTCACCGGCGGCCTCGGTCACCTTGTCCGCGACGTAGTAGGGCACG
>JBKPFG010000102.1:0-13654 GCA_046728735.1 Actinomycetota bacterium | reverse complement strand
AGGTAGCCGGCCGACGCGAGCTTGATCAGGTTGGAATAGCCCTCGTTCGACTCGGCCAGGAGCGTCAGGTGCGCGTACCCCTTCTGCTGGGCTCGCCGGTCGTCGGCGACATAGACCTCGCAGCCGATGATCGGCTTGATTCCAGCCTTCCCGGCCTCCCGATAGAGCTCCACGGCGCCGGCGAGCGAACCGTGGTCCGTGAGCGCGACGGCCGGCATCTCGAGCTCGGCCGCACGGGCGGCAAGATCGGGAATCCGACAGGCACCGTCGAGGATCGAGTACTCGGAGTGGACGTGGAGATGGACGAACGGGGCCTTAGAGCTCACGGGCGCCCCATCTTAGACCTGGCGTCTGACGCCTCTCCCTACGACGAGCGTTCCACCTTTTCGACCTTCGCACCGCCTCGCTCGAGGGCCCGCCGCGCCTCCTCGACAGCTGCCTCGGAGGGCGTTCCCTCGAGCGTGAAGGCCAGGCGATACGTGTCATCCTGCGCACGCCGAGCGGGCGCCGCCGTCGGCTTTCCGCCCAAGCGGCGTGACACGGGCTGAAGAAGGACGAGGAGCAGATTGACGACTGCGACGGCACCTAAAAAGCGGTAGAAGCCCGCGTCCTCGATGCCTTCCCAGATGGCGGTCAGGATGAGGACGCCCAGGAGCGCCACCGCCCCCAGCGAGAGCAGAAAGAGTACGCCGACGCCAGGGCTGTCGCCGGCGCGGCGGCGCGATGCCGCCGTCGCCGCCTGGGCGAGGGCGCCGGTGACGGCGGTCGCCGATCCCGCCACCTTCCACATGTTCTCGTTGTCGACGTCGCCCCAAGTGAGGTTCAGTGCGAGAACGAACGAGAAGACGCCGACAGCGATCAGCGTCCAGGCCAAGCCGGCGTGACGACCCTGATCCAGGAGGACACCGCCTGGAAGCGCCAGGAGGCTGAAGAAGCCGATCAGGCCCGTCGTGACAAGGATGCGTGCCTGCGTCTCGTCAAACTCGCCGAGAAGCAGGATGCCGATCGCGATCAACGCGCTCGTGCAGAGCGCGAACACGAGGACAAGCGCGAAGAGCCGCTTCCCGATCGCGATGTCCACGATTCGAAGCTAGAGGTCGTCCCGGACGGGGATCAGACGACCTGAGCGCGGCCCCGCAGCACCGATTGCAGGAGCACCGTGACGAGGTCGGCGGCGGCCAGCGCGGCGATGAGCTCCCAGAAGAACGACCCGGCCCCGAGAGCGTTCCAGCACCCGAGCGTCACCAGCCCGGCGAGGGTGTAGGCGAGGAGATTCGAGAGCCCCCAGAGGCGGTCGACGAGCGGCGGATCGGTCTCGTGCCGGCGCGCAGTGGTCGCGCAAACCTGCGCCACGGCCGTTGCGCACGCGGTCAGCGTCACGAGCATGCGCCAGGAGCCGTCCGAGTCGTCGAGACCTGCCCAGACGATCCGGAACGACCAGGCGAGGCCGCCGGCGGCGAGGAGGACCGCCGACCAGCCGAGGATCGAGCCCCGACCCTGGTCGAGGAGCCGGGCGCCCGGAAGCGCGAGCAAGCTGTAGAGCCCCAGGAGGACCCCCGTCGTCAGGATCTTCCACGAGGAGTTCTCGAGGTTCCCGAAGAGGAGAAAGAGCACGGCGAGGCCGCCGCACACGCAGAGAGCGACGGCGGCGAGGCCGAATACGAATCGCCTGGGCGAGTCCACGCAGCTAGAGCGAGAGGCGCTCGATCGCGTGGACGTGCGTGAACTCGTCCTCGAGCGAGCGAATAGCCTCGGCGACGGCGGCGGCGAAGTCCTCCGCCTCGATCTCGCATTCCACTTCCGGCATCTTCGAGTGGCGCGTCGTGAACGCGTCGTCCTCGAGGACGTGCGGCGGAATGCGGTCGAGGTAGCAGATGAATCGCCACGTCTCGCGGTGCGAGCGACCGTTGCTGCTGCTGGTGCGGCGTTTCCGGCCCAAGAGGTTGCTTGTGAGAGCCCCCACAAGCTGATCGTAGGCCGGGATTCTCCGTCGCCCTCCCCCACCCGGGGTATCCTTTGTCTCCTTGGCCACGAAGGAAGAGAAGATCGAGATGGAGGGCGAGGTCGTGGAGGCCTTCCCGAACGGAATGTTCAAGATCCAACTCGATGCCGGCCACGAGATGCTCGGCTACACGGCCGGAAAGATGCGCCGCTTCCGCATCAAGATCTTCCCGGGCGACCGCGTGAAGGTCGAGGTCTCGCCCTACGACCTCTCCCGCGGCCGGATCGTCTACCGCTACCGCTAGGAGATCGGCCGAAATCTTCGGCTGCGCCGCGATTTCGGCCGACTGACGGCATAGCCCGAATCGCACCGGCCGGGCGACGTTCTCCACGCGGCACGGCCCGTCTCAGCTTGGCTCTTGCCAGAGCGCGGCACTTGTTCGCTGGGCGCGGGCGCGTTTCGCGTAGCAGCCTGCGAGGGCACTTGTCCCGTACGCGCAACCGGAATCGAAATCAGCCTTGTTGGTCAATCGAAGGAGGCTCCAATGACTCGCTGGCTGACATCTCGGAGGCTTTTCGTCCTCGTTGGCATCGCGGCTATCGCGGCCCTCGCACCATTCGCCGTGCTCGCCGCGACTGGCACGTTCGGCAGTGCGCTTGACCGCCAAGCCGCGAAGTGGAGCACGACCGATGCCACGACTGCGTCCAAAAGCTGGCGCAACGTGCCAGGCCTTTCAGGACGCGCTGCACGCTAAATCAGGTTACGGCGACGCTCAGCGCCACAGTCCGGGGCGGACCCGTTCGGTTCCGCATATCTCATTGATGACGCAGCGCCAATGAAGCCGGGCATTGCCCGCTTCGTTCCAAACGGCACGGAGTCCTTTTCCTTCGTCTTTGTTGGCCACACCGGCCCGTTCGAGGCCAATGACAACCACGGATTCAGCGTGCAGTGGCGATCGCCGAGCGGCGTTCCGGTGACGATGATCAATGGAGCACTGAACCTGCTCTTCCAGCAGGGAACACAGGCCTGCCCGTAACAGGACCGGCCAGCGCTCGCCCTACAGGTCGCTGAACCGTTCTCTGCGAGACACTTGTCGCGTGGGCGCGGGCCTAGGGCCGGGCAAGAAGGCGGGTGACAAGAACGGCGGTTGCGATGCCTGAGGCGACCGCCAAGCTCAGGAGGACGGCCTCGACGTACAGGTCACGGAAAGCGCCGAAGCATCTCTGGCGCAGCGGAATCGAGAAGGGTTGACGCTGCCGAGCCCACGCGGGACGGAATATGCCGCGGGCGACCGCCGTGCCCGGCGCTGTTGCCCGCTGACCAAGACGACGCAGGATGCGGCGAGGCAAGGCAGGCCCCCCGAGAACTTGGGGACCAACCAGGTCATCCAGACGCCTCGCCAAGCGGCGACTACAGCTGGGCAGCACGATGAGGACGGAGGACGCGAAGGCGATCAGGAGCGCCAAACGCACCGAGATCGGGGGGCTCGCCTTCTGCGCGGACGCAGGGATCGCGCGCGAGACAGCGTCGGAGCCGCGGCCGTCCGGGGCTAGACGGGCACCGAGATCACCGCCCTGCGGCTCCACGGGATCCCAGAGACCCACCACGTCACCCGCGAGCGTGAATCCCGCGAGCAGAACAGCAACTGCCGCAACCAAAGTGAGCGCTTGCCGCAAACGTTCGATCCCGAGTCCCCTCTAGCTTCTCTGTACCTGCTCTCCCATGCTTCCTGCCAATGGTTAGTTCGACCTGGCCGTGCGACCAAAGGCACTCGCCGCTGAGCCGCACACCCGTTAGCCGACCTCCTCAGCTTGCGAGGGCGAGACGGTGTCTGCGAGACACTTGTCGCGTGGGCGCGGGAGGCGTAGAACTGTCCAATGCAGCCGGCGCGGCCGGAGTAACACTGCCCGCTTGGCGCGGGAGTAGCGGAATGGGGAATCCTGAGTCCACTTGCGAAGAAGTGCCGACAGCGACGGAAGATCACGCCGTCATGGAGGCCCACCTTCTCGCTTACCTCCGCCACCACGGGGCGGTCGCGAGGGGTCTCGCGGAGACGTTCGGCTTCAACCTCGATGAGCTCATCGGAACGCTCATCGAGATGGGCGAAAAAGACTGGGTGGAGTTTGGCAGGCCCTGGGGAGTAACGGTCGTCGCTCTCACCCCCGCTGGCCGCTCCGCCGCCGACCGGCGTCAAGGCGAACGACGGAAAGATTTGCCGGTGATCCTCACGAGGGAGAAACTGGTCGCCGTGCTCCGGAGAGATTTTGGGTGGACCGAGGAGCAGGTTGCACGTAATCCAAGGTTGCGCACTGAGCGCTTCTGGTTCCAACCCTTGAAAGCCGTGTGGTATCCGGAGTATGAGAGGCCGAAGGCCCTTGCACGCGGCATCGGTTCGCTTCGTAAGCTGCTGCGCACTGTCGCCGCTCGCCTGCGCGCCTTGCCGCAGCGTCCCGGCTTCAACTAGGTCACGTTGCCGACCGCGCTCGATAACGGCCAGCGCTCGCCACGGAAGCTGCTCGCTGGGGTCGTGCGCCGTCGTTCTCTGCGCGTTGCGCTGGATGCGGTGAACGGGGCGCCCTCTGGCCCCATGCTCACCGCGCTATGGTGGCGCCTTGGGTGTAAGGGTGCGACCCTCCTTGAGCCGTGTTCGCGAGAGGCGCCGGAGAGAGGCGGCGGTCCGCCAGCGTCGCGAAGAGGCCATCCGCGCCCATCGGGAACGATTCAGGCCCACCGTGATGGTCATCGACCGCTCGAGCCTGACGGGCCGTTTCATCGAGCGCCACACGGACGGCCGCGAGGCAAGTTTCCGCATGCATGCGATCAACGCAGCGGCGTCCGACGATCTGGCGTTCATAGTGGTCACGAATGTGGATGGGTGGTCACGGACGATCGACCCTGAGAGCACGTACAAGGCTCTTCTCGCAAGACCCGGCGCGATTGAGGCAGCCATGGGGCACGGCGCTCGATAACGGGAAACGGTCGTCGCTGCGCAAGCTGCTCGCCAGCGTCGTCAGGCGACTCGTGCTCGCTCTCAAGCGGAGTTAGCCCGCCGCCGCCTTTGCAAGCGTTCCCCCGTTCGTTCAGAAGATCGCGGTCAGCGAGAAGTGGCCGATCACGAGAAGCAGGGGAGCGCCAATCACTGAACAGGCAAACAGCCGCCAGCTCTTGTGCTTGATTCCTAAGTGTCCGCCAACGAGCAGGATCGTGAGGGGGATCGCAACGATCAGCAGCCACGGAACGACGGGATGAACAAGGGTCTCGCAGGCCCAGTCACCGAACGCCCCAGGCTCGGTCGTGTCTGTTCCGCAAAACGCATAACCCCCTACCAGCCAGAACTCGCCGGAAAGAAAAAGAGCAGCGAGGACGACGAAGACCCATGCAACACGTGCCCTAACCCACGAATCGGCCCAATCCACTACTCACGTATCGGCCCGCCGTCGCCCTTCCGCAAGAGTTCCGAACTCGGCTGGCCGCTGGCTATATAGGACAGAGGGCGCTACGGTGCCCCCGGGGCCGGACAAGCCCTGTCCCGGGGGTTCCTTCGCGGCGTTTCCCCTAGCGTCGCTCGGAGGCGTCCGGCCCCTCGACTCTGTAATGGACGCACGGCCTCGTCGATGATCAGAAGTAAGGGCCCCCTCGGCCGAATCTTCTTCCATCCGACCCCAGGTGATGTGGGCCGAAGCGGCGACCCCCTAAAGCGGCGGCTCCCCAAAGGATTCGCGCTCGTCGCCAACCCCGGCCCTACCAGCTACATCGGCAGCCGAGCGCGTCGCTTTTGTAAGCCTTGTGAAAACGTTGTCGTAGCGTCAGTGCCGCAGGCGCCAGCACGAACCTGAATCTCTTCGGCCCTCAGTCAAGTGAATGAGCGCAAAGCCGCCGACGATGCTTACGAAGAAGCAACAGCACCCCTACGATTGCCGACCTGTCCGTCTCGACTCGCCGCCAGACGCACGCCGTTCTCAGTCGGGCGCTGAAGGATGCCGTCCGTTGGTCGAAGCTGACACGAAATGCCGCCAAGTTCGCCGATCCGCCCTCGCAGGCCCGCACCCGCGTCGAGGCGTGGAGCGCGAAGGAACTGTCTAGGTTCCTGGACGCAGCGGCCGACGACCGCTATGTGCCGCTCTGGCGGCTCGCGGCGACGACTGGAATGCGCCGCGGCGAGCTGCTCGGCTCACCTGGCGGGCGGTCGACCTCAGCGGTTCCCGCCTACGCGTCGAGCAGCAGCTGCTCCCTCTCCGCGGCGGCCCTGTCTTCGGTCCGCCCAAGTCGAGCCGCTCACGAAGGACGATCGCGCTCGATCCGGAGACGGTCGCGGCCCTCGAGGGGCACCGCGAGGCCCAGCTGCTCGAGCAGGCATTCGCCGGGGACGTCTACGAGCAGGGCGACCTCGTCTTCTGCACGCAGATCCGGACGCCGCTCCACCCCACGCGGCTGACCGAGCGCTTTCGCGAGCTCCCCAAGGCCGACGGCCTCCCCACCGGCTCGCTGCACGTCCTTCGGCACACGGCCGCTTCGCTCGCGCTGACGTCCGGCGTGCCGGTTCACATCGTCGCGGCGAGGCTCGGTGACGATCCGGCGACGGTTCTCCCAACCTACGCGCACCTGCTGCCCCAGTCGGAGGAGCTCGCTGCCGAGCGGGTGGCGGCATTATTGGCATCGTGAGCCGGGGCGGGGCGGTTGAGCCGGACCAGGATGAGTGTTAGTTTCCGAGGCTGCGGCTCGGGTGGTAGGGGGGCGCAAATCCTCCTCCTCACTCCGTTCGGGAGGCCCGAGCTGCCCATCCTTGGGCGGACTTTTTCCCTGGCCACGCGCGGACAAACCCGCCTTCGTGGCGGGAGACGAGCCGCGCGTTAGCGTCTGTTAGCAAACGGGCTGCAAACCCGCATGGTTGCGCACGGCGTAGAAAACTCGTTGATCCGCACCTGAGCGGGCAGCGGTGGCGCGACGGCGCAGTGGATCCTCGCCTCGCCGCTCGTGGCGTCGAAGGAGATCTCGGTCGCGCCCTGGTTGGCGCCCGCCGTGCACGGGAGCCCCGCAAGGTCTTCGAAGGAGCTCAGCCCCGGCCCCGGCTCTCCTTGTGGCCCGGCGGGCCCCTGGAGCCCGGCTGGCCCCGCGACGCCCCGCACGTTCAAGCGCAGGGCGCGTTCGCCCGCACGGCAGTTCACCCCTGCGGCGAGCGCACGCAGCCGCCCGCCGTCCACCTTGCGGCACGCGTGGATGACGCCGTCGGGCCCGGGAATGCCGCCTTCCGCGAGGGCGACGCCCGCAAGAGCCACCGCGGCGAGCAGAGCAACGCAAATCCAGATCCGTGTTGTCATGCGCCCAGTCAATCGAGGCAAAGCGCATGTGTCTGTGTCGACTGGGGATTGATTTCCGGCCCACTCGTGCCGATGGAAGCAATCCGCCCCCGCATGCTGGACGACGCCACCCCAACCGAGAACGGTAGGAACCGCTCGCTCGCCGAAGCGCTCGCGACGACGGACATCCTCCGCCGCGTCGCGGGCACGGTCGCCATCCACCTCTACGAGATGGAGTACCTCGCGGACGGCTCCTACGTCTGCAACACGTTCATCGGTGAGGGCCTCGAGAGCCTGCTCGGCCCCCTCCCCGACGACCGCACTCCCGAGGAAGCGTGGGAGGACGCCGTCCATCCGGACGACCGCGACGTCTACAACACGGCCTCCGAGCTCCTGGATCGCGACGAGCCCGCCGAGATCGAGTACCGCCTCGTCGGCTACGACGGACGGGTCCGCTGGGTCTGGGACCGCATGCGGCCCCGGCGCTCGCCGGACGGACGGCTGCTCGTAGACGGGATCGTCGCCGACGTCACCGAGCGCCGGAAGGCCTCCGACGCGCTCGAGGAGGCACGCCGCGAGCTCCAGCACATCGCCTTCCACGATCCGCTGACCAGCCTCCCGAATCGCGTCGCCTTCCAGGAGAAGCTCGACGCCGCCATCGCCGGGTGCCCGGGCAAGACCTGCGCAGTCGCCGTCCTCTTCATCGACATCGACAACTTCAAGCTCATCAACGACAGCTTCGGCCACGCCGCCGGCGACGAGCTCCTCTGCGCGATCGCCGGTCGCCTCCAGGGCGCCACGCGCGCGGGAGACGTCGTCGCCCGCCAGGGCGGCGACGAGTTCCTCGTCCTGCTCGCCGACCTCGAGCCGCCCGAGGTGCCGCAGGCCCCCGATTTCGCCTACAAGGCGGCCGAGGTCGTGGCGAAGAAGGTCCGGCGCACGCTGCGCGCGCCGTTCGTCGTCTCGGGCGTCGAGATCTTCGTCAACGCCTCGATCGGGGTGAGCATCTACCCGGATGACGCGCCGGACAGCGAGACGCTCCTCAAGCACGCGGACGCGGCCATGTACCGCGCCAAGGACGCCGGGCGCGACTGCTATGCGCTCTACGCGATGGACAAGGACGACGCACTCGCGCAGCTCTCGATGGCGGGTCGCCTGCGGACGGCGATCGAGAAGGCGGAGGGGCTCGTGCTCCACTACCAGCCGCTCGTGCGCCTGGAAGGCGGCGAGATCGTCGGGGCCGAGGCTCTCATCCGCTGGCAGGACGGCGACCGGCTCGTTCCGCCCGGCGACTTCCTGCCGCTCGCCGAGCGCACGGGGCTCATGGGCGCCCTCTCCGACTGGGTGATCGCGGAGGCCTGCAAGCAGGCCAAGCTCTGGCGCGACCGCCGCCTCGACCTCTACGTCTCGATCAATCTCCCGCCTTCGTTCTGGCAGCCGACCGCGATGCGGCACGTGCTCGCCACGATCGAGTCCTTCGGCCTCAATCCCGACCGGCTGATGATCGAGATCACCGAGTCGGGAATGATGGGCGTCGACTCACGCGCGAACATGGACTCCGTCGTGGACGAGCTCCACCAGCGCGGGTTACGCCTCGCGATCGACGACTTCGGCAGCGGGCACTCGTCCCTTTCTCGGCTCAATCAGATGCGCGTCTCCACCCTCAAGATCGACCGTTCCTTCGTCCACGACCTGCCGGGTGACCCCAACTCGGCGGTGCTCGTCTCCTCGATCATCCAGCTCGCCCGGAACCTGGGCCTGGATCCGCTCGCCGAGGGAATCGAGACCGAGGAGCAGCGCGCCTTCTTCCTCGAGCACGGGTGTGAGCTCGGCCAGGGCTTCCACTTCAGCCGGCCGGTGGCCGCTCCGCAGCTCGAGACGCTCTACCGCGCGAGCCGCGCGGAAGAGTCCGCCGCGTAGCGTCTCTACACGCGCACTTCCGTGAGGGTCTAGGCTTGCCTCGACGACGAGGAGGGCCCCATGCGTATCGAATCTTCGGTCACCGCCATCTCCTGGATCCCCTCGGAAGCCATCGAGGGCATGCCCAGGATCCCCTTCGACCTCGGGATCGGCCACTACGACGAGCCCCCGCCCGAAACCCTCGAGGAGGGAGAGCTCGAGCGACTGCGTGACGAGGATCGCTTCCGCGAGGCCAACGCCCTTCGAGCCTGGATCGAGGTCGAGGACGACAGGATCGTCGGCTACGGCCAGGAAGGCGGCGGGCTCGTAGGGTCCACGACCTTCCGCTTCGGCCCCAAGGCCCTCGTCTTCCAGGGCGTCCCGTTCGAGGCGCTCCAACCAGAGCCGGAGGTGTCCGACGACGCCGTCCGCTTCGTCCAGACCGTCGGCGGCCGCGCGGGCTTCCCGGCGCCGAGGCGCGTGAAGGGAGCGCCCTTCTTCCGCATCCATTCGGCCACGGCGTGGACGACGCTCGCGTTGACAATCCGGGCCGACGGCTCGTCCGAGCACGAGCTCATCGGCGCGAGCTCCTTCCCCCGCCACTGGGTCTACGACAGCGAGGGCGTGCTCGTGCAGAAGGCCGGTACGATCGACTTCCAAGGACTGGGACCGGCGAGCCCATGGTGAGCACACCCCGTGGGGAGATGAGGACTCGGAGCCGTTCGTGGCCCAGGCCGAGAGCGCGCTCGAGCGCGAAGTCTCACGCGAGGTGATGCGGAGCGGAGCTGCCTTGACGAGCCGCAAGCTGAAAGAGGACGAGCGGCTCGTCGAGCAGGGGGATCCGGCGGACGAGCTCTACCTCCTGCTCGACGGCGTGCTTGCAGCGGTCGTCGACGGCCAGGAGATCGCGCAGGTCGGCCCCGGCGCAATCCTGGGCGAGAGCGCGGTGGTCGGCGAAGGGACGCGGAACGCGACCCTGCGCGCGTGCACTCCCGCGCGCGTTGCTGTGATCCCGCCCGAGGCGATCGACCGGGAGGCGATGGAGACGCTGGCGGCCACGAGGCGGCGGGAGGGTTAGCGCCGGAGGAAGGTCATCAGCAGGGCCCCGGCGCTTCGCCCTCGAGGCCCTTGAGCGCATGTTCGGAGACCGTGACCGTGACGCCGGGGGTCTTCGTCGACGAAGTTGAATGGCAAACCGTGACCACGGGAGCAGGCGAGGCCGCAGCCGGAGACGCCTGAGTCCCGGAAGAGTCCCCGTTGGGCTCCTGCGGATCGGCTCCAGTTGGCGAGTTGTGCCTCGCACGTCGGTGGGCAGGGTGAACGGGCGCCTTTTGGTGGCTGGCAAGTGCGAGGGACGCGTGCGGAAGAGGGCCTTCATCCAGCCACGAACCCGACGCCTGCGCGGACATGACGCCGGCGAAGGAAGGACTGCGAGTCGCGTGAGCCTCCTTCTGCTCTCCCGGGAGGAAGCCCTGCAGGACGCCGAAGGCGACCAAAGGTGCCACCGTTCCACCGGCGAGGGCTAACCCCACCTTCAGATGCTCGCCTCCTCCGAGGGGAAGCGATCTCGTCCGCATGAAGGCGAAGGGCCAGATCAGGAGCGCGCGCGCCGCCGGTGCAACCTTCTTCCAGTCTGCGCTGGCGAGCGTGGCGGCAACTCTCTTCCTGCCTCGGAAGAGGAGTGTCTCGACAGAGGCGACGGATACGGCCAGCTCCGCAGCGATCTCACGGTATGACAGGCCTTGCCAGTCACGGAGCACGAGCGCCCGCCGTTGCCGCACCGGGAGTGTGCGTAGCGCCTCGGAAAGACCGAGGAGCTCCTCGCGTCCTGTCCTCTCGTGTGCCGCGAACTCATCGAGCGTCCCCGGATCGCGAAGCTCGAGTTCTGTGCCTCCGAGCTTCGTGCGAAGAGCGGTCGAACAGACGTTTGCGGCAATCCCAAAGAGCCATGGCCGCCGCTGAGCGGGCTCGAAGCCGCTTTTAAGGCTACGCCAGGCGTTCAGGTAGGTGAGCTGGAGCGCATCCTCGGCCTCCTCGGGCGACCCGAGGCGCCGGAGGCAGTAGCGGTAGATGCCCGGCGAGTGGCGCGCGAACAGCTCAGTCGCGTCGTCGGTCTCGACCGTCCTTTCATGTTCCAGCGCACTCATGCTTCGCAGTGTCCTCCGACCTCTCCCGGCGGCGGAAGCTGGGAGTATCCGCCCGCGGCCCCGATGTGGCATCCCTCGATCGAGGGATGCCGGCTCAGGTCGTGGAACCGGCTCTTCGGGGCGGCGTGCGCTGGCGGAGCCAGTCCGCCAGATGCTCGACACCCATGATCCAGACACCGTCGCGGCGGTGCGGAGCGTCGTCCCGCAGAGCGAGGCAGAGCACGGGCGCGACCCACCCGCCCACGAGGCCGTGGAGCCAGGAGGCGTCGCGGCGCGCGCGGCGCAGGTGCTCGAGCCGGTAGGCACGGTTGCGAACCTGGACGATGTAGGCGCCCGAGGCGCCCTGGACGAGCATCCCGATGATGACGCCGCGCTCGTTGGAGACGTCGTGTTGCACCGTCCAGCCCTCAGCGGCGAGGGCGTCCAGCACGGCCCGGACGTCGGCGTCGTCCGCACCCAGCCCGAGCTTCTGGTTCCCGCTCGCGATCGCGTCGGCGACGTCGTCCCGGTAGAGGAGGAGGACAACCGCTGCGAGCGCGAGCACGGCGACGACTCCGGTGCTGTCCTCGAGCCAATCGGAGAGAACGGCGAGCATGACCAGGACGTCGACAGCGATGAACGCGATCGCTAGCGCAACGGCGTCGATGGTGGCGCGACGCGGAGAGGTCGCGGGAACCGACATGCTTCGTGTATCGGTTCGTGGAGCCTCTTGCAAAAGAGGTTCGACAAAAGACAGCGATCGGAGGCGAGATGGCGACGAAAGCGGACTTCACCGAGGAGGAGTGGGAGACGCTCGAGAAGGGCATCACGGGCGCCGGGTTCCTGATGGCGATCAGCGACCGCGGGTTCTTCGACACGTTCAAGGAGGCCGGCGCCCTGGCGAAGCACCTCCGGGACGCGCGCGAGAACGCCTCCAGCGAGCTCGTCCGCGAGTTCGGCGGGACGCGAAGCACCGGCTTTGGCCTGCGTGACTCGCCGGACGAGGTCGAGAGGGAGACGGTGGAGGCTCTGCGCGCGGCGCTGCAGACTCTGCAGGCCAAGGCGCCGGACGAGGTCGGGGCGTATCGCGCCTTCGTCGTCGAGGTGGCCGAGTCGGTCGGAAGCGCGGCCGGGGGCGGCGAGGCCGCCGAGGCCGCCACGCTCGAGAAGATCCGCGCGGCGCTCGACGCCGGCTAGCGGGAACGCCTCACGTGCCGGTGCTGGGCATCGACGTCGGCGGAACGTTCACGGACGCGGTGCTCCTCGCGGACGGCCGCCTGACGACGGCGAAGGTCCCGACGCAGGCTCGGCAGGAGGAGTCGGTGATCGCAGTCGCGCAGGCCGTCGGGGCGGCGGACGTCGAGCACTTCAGGCACGGGACGACGATCGCGACGAACGCCCTGCTCGAGCGCAAGGGCGCCCGGACGGCCTTCGTCGCGACAGCGGGTTTCGAGCATCTCCTCCATCTGCGGCGGCAGAACCGGGCGCACCTCTATCGACTCTGCCGCGACCATCCCGCCCCGCTCGTGCCTCTCGAGCGCTGCTTCGCGGTCCGCGAGCGGATGGGGCCGGAAGGCGTGATCGAGCCGCTGGACCTCGACTCCCTGCCCGAGATCGACGCCGAGTCGATCGCGGTGTGTCTCCTCTTCTCCTTTCGCGACCCGGCGCACGAACGGGCCCTAACGGAGGAGCTTCGGCGGCGGCTGCCGCAGGCCCATGTCGTCGCCTCGCACGAGGTCGCGCCCGAGTTTCGCGAGTATGAGCGAGCGTCGACGACAGCGGCCGACGCGTACCTGGGCCCGGTGGTCTCGAGGTATCTCCGGGCGTTGGCGGACCGCTGCGCCGAGTCCGGGCTGCCCGAGCCGCTCGTCATGCGCTCGTCGGGCGGTGTGGCGTCCGTTGCGGAAGCGGCGGCGCATCCAGCCTGGGTGCTCGTCTCGGGCCCGGCCGCGGGTGCGGTCGGGGCGGCGAAGGTCGCGGCCGCCGCTCGGCATGAGAACGCGATCTCGCTCGACATGGGCGGCACGTCCACCGACGTGTGCCTCATCGCGGGCGGCGACGTCGCGCGGAGCGGAGAGCGTTTCGTCGGCGGTCTGCCGCTCCGCCTGCCGACGGTCGACCTTCACACGGTGGGGGCGGGCGGAGGCTCCCTCGTGTGGCGCGATTCCGGAGGAGCTCTGCGGGTCGGGCCCGAGAGCGCCGGCGCGGAGCCGGGCCCCGCCTGCTACGGGCGTGGAGGCGACCGGCCGACCGTGACCGACGCGAACCTCGTGCTCGGTCGCTTGCCTCGGCGTCTCGCGGGCGGGCTCGAGCTCGATAGGGACGCTGCCGAGCGCGCGCTCGACGGGTTCGACCCTGCGGAGGTGGTCGAGGCGGTGAACGCCGAGATG
>JBKPFG010000249.1:0-3921 GCA_046728735.1 Actinomycetota bacterium | reverse complement strand
CTTCGTGACGAGCATCCGGTAGGCGGTCTCGAAGACGAGCGGGAAGGCGGCGGCTTCCTCGAAGGAGAGGCCTTCCGGAACGGGATAGACGTTGCCGGCCGGGACGGAGATGAGCTCGGCGTGCGTCCCGTCCATGTGCTCGCCGACGATGCGCGCCCCGTCGTCGAGGCCCGGGTTGATGAGGACACGGTCACCCGGCGAGAAGGAGTCGGCACCCTCGCCGACGCTCTCCACGACCCCGGCCCCGTCGGCGCCGAGAATGCGGGGCTTGGGCACGGAAGGGAGGCCGCGGCGCATCCAGATGTCCAGATGGTTGAGGGAGGCCGCGTGCAGACGGATGAGGATCTCGCCAGCGCCTGCAACGGGATCCTCGACGTCCTCGAGCTTGAGAACCTCGGGACCGCCGTCCTCATGGATCCGCACGGCCTTCACGCGGCCATCCTAACGGGGCGATTTCTGGTGCTACTTTCCGCGCATGAGCGAGGGGGAGCTCGACCGCATCGCCCGTGAACTCGGGATCGACGTCGTCGGCGCTGCGCCGGTGGGCCCGTACGAGGAGACCGAGCGACACATTCGTGAGCGGCGGGCGCGGGGCCTCTTCGGAGGCATGCGCTTCACGATGGCTCAGCCCGAGGTCTCTTGCCATCCCGAGACTCTGCTCCCGGGAGCCCGCACGGTCGTCTCGGCGGCGCTCTGTTATTTCGCGCCCGGGCGTCCGCCCGGGACCGAAGAGGGAAGGCTACCGCGTTACGCGTGGAAGGATCACTACTCCGAGCTGCGAAGCAAACTCGACGCGCTAGGAGAGCGGATCGGCGGGCGCTTCCGTGTCCTTGTCGACGAGAACCAGCACGTCGACCGCGAGGCCGCCGCGCGGGCCGGAGTCGGGTTCTACGGCAAGAACACGCTGTTGATCACGCGGCGTCACGGGTCGTGGGTCGTCCTCGGCACGCTCGTGACCGAGGCGGAGATCGAGGCTCGCGCACCACTCGAGCTCGACTGCGGGTCCTGCACCCGCTGCATCGACGCGTGCCCAACGGGGGCTCTCGACGAGCCGGGTGTGCTCGACTCGACCCGCTGTCTCTCTTACTGGTCGCAGGCGCCGGGCTCGATTCCGGAGGAGTACCGCGCCGAGCTCGGGAGCCAGGTGTACGGCTGCGACATCTGCCAGGACGTGTGCCCCTGGAACCGGGGCGTCGAGAAGCGCCGGGAGGGTGAGCCGCTTCCGGCGGGCTCCGAGCCGGTCGTCTCGCTTCGGGAATGGCTCGAGGCGCCCGACGAGGAGCTTCGCGACCGCTATGACCGGCTCTACTTCCCCCGCAACGATCCCAGGTACCTGCGGCGCAACGCCCTGGTCGCCGCCGGGAACTCCGGGGACGATTCGCTGGCCCAGCCCGTCGAGCGCTATCGCGACGATCCCGACGAGCTGCTGCGAGAGCACGCCCGCTGGGCGGCCGAGAGGCTTGGACGATGAGCGACCTCCTGCGTCTGCGCAGCACCGAGCGCTGGATCGCCCGGGTGCGGCTTCTGGCGGTCCCATTCGCGGTCGTCGAGGTGGGCTTCCTCTCCCAGGACTATCCACCCGGGTACGAGCGCTGGGCGTGGCTCGTCACGACGGTCTTCGGGATAGGGGCGATCGCCGCCTGGTTCGTGGCGCATCGCGATCTGGGGTTGCAGCAACAGAAGATCCTCGGGTTCGCCGCGCTCGTGCTCGACACCGTGGTCGTCGCTTCCTACGTCGTCATCTACTACGCCTACGAGCCCGACACGCCGGTCCGCCAGATCATGATGCTGCCGGTCGTCGAGGCCGCGGTACGCTACGGAATCCTCGGCGGCGTGCTGCTTCCGCTCGCGCTGGCCCCCTTTCTCGCCATCGGCGAGGTTCTCCGGGCCGACCGCTACGACCGCTCCTTCAGCGCGGATGCGATCACGCTTCCACTCGGGATCGAGGTCCTCGTCGGTCTCATCGTCGGCTGGCTCGCTACCCGTCTTCGGCATGAGGCGCAGACAGCCGAGGCTAGGGCCGGCGAGGCCGAGGAGCTGCGCGACCGGCTTGGCCGGCGGGCCGACCAGCTCGAGGCGGTGAACCGAGTGGGGCGAGCGCTCGGGTCCTCCCTCGACCACGAGGAGGCGCTGAGCCGCTTCCTCCCCGAGGTCAGCAACGTCTTCGACTTCGACCGGCTGGCGATCGTGCTCGTGGAGGGGGAGGACGCCTTCGTGATGGCCAATTCGGGTCGGGCAAAAGACACCCTGTTCGCCCGCGGAACGTCTCACCCTGTTGCGGGATCGGTCGTCCAGGACATCGTCGAAGGCGGCCAGACGATCGTACGCGGCGACATGGCGGAGAACCCGCTCTACCCGGAGGAGCGCGAGCTCGCGGCTATCGGACTCCAGTCGCGCGTGGTCGCTCCCCTGGCGGTCGGGGGCGAGACGCTGGGGATGCTCTCCGTCTCCCGGGAGCGCGCCCACGCCTTCACCGAGGACGAGATCGAGCTGACGACCTTGCTGGCCCGTCAGCTCGCCTCCGCCGTGCAGAACATTCGCACCTATACGGCGGAACGCAATGCGGCCGAGGAGCTGCGCCGTCTCTCGGCTCTGCGCGCCGACTTCGTCTCGCTCGTCTCCCATGAGCTCCGCGCGCCCATGGCCGCGGTGATCGGGTGCGCCTCGACGCTACGGGCGCGCTGGCGCGCGCTCTCGGCCGAGCAGCGGGAGTCCTTCCTCGCCCTGATCGAGCAGGAGACCGGCCGGCTCTCCACCGTCGTCGGAGACGTCCTCGACACCTCCCGGATCGAGGCCGGGACCTTCACGTACTCGTTCGGAGACGTCGACCTCGCCGAGCTCGTGCGCGAGACGGCCTCGATGATCGAGGTCGCCACGGACGAGGTGAAGGTGACGCCGACGGTCGTCGAGCCCCTGCCACAGGTGCGCGGAGACCGCGACCGGCTCAGGCAGGTGCTCCTGAACCTCCTTTCGAACGCCGCCAAGTACACGGTCTCCGGGGACGAGATCGAGGTGCGGGCCTCGGCCGAGCAGGAGGCCGTCGTCCTCAGCGTCGAGGATCACGGACCGGGAATCGCGCCCGAAGAGCAGCGGCTCGTCTTCGAGAAGTTCGGACGGGTGAACTCGGGAGGCCGCTCGAAGCCGGGCGCAGGGCTCGGGCTCTTCATCGCGCGCTCGATCGCCGAGGCGCACGGGGGGACGCTCGACGTCCGCTCGGACGCCGGCGCGGGCGCGACCTTCACCCTCCGCCTTCCCGTTCCTTAGGGGGCGTCGATCGGGACGTGTCCCGGCTCGGCGGCGACCCGGTCGAGCCAGGAGCGGATCGCAGGGTACGGCTCGAGGTCGAAGCCGCCCTCGCCGGCGACGTGGGTG
This sequence comes from Actinomycetota bacterium, assembly GCA_046728735.1. GTDB lineage: Bacteria > Actinomycetota > Thermoleophilia > Gaiellales > Gaiellaceae > JAIBJP01. The sequence continues at coordinate 549 of JBKPFG010000249.1, read as the reverse complement.
TACGCGTAGAGGACGATGTCGGCGAGCGAGACGCCGCTGGCGACGAAGTACTCGTGTCCCTCGAGCTGGCGCTCCATCGCCCGGAGCGCCTTGTGGCCCGCCTCCATCCGCTCCGGAAGGCGGTCGGCGAACGCGTCCGCGCGCCCGTGCGTGACCCAGAAGCGGACGACCGCGATGGCGGGCTCGTGGTCGTACTGCTCGAAGAACATCCACTGCAGCATCTGGGCACGCTCGAAGGGGTCTTCGGGGACGAATCGCGTGCCTTCTCCGAAGTACCAGAGGATGGCGCCCGACTCGCCGAGCGACCTGCCGTCGTCGAGGACGATCGTGGGGACGCGCTGGGCCGGGCTGAGACCCCCCAGCACCTCGTCGCGATTCGACCGATCCTCGACCGAGAGCTCGCGCCGCTCGTACGGGATTCCGAGGTGTGCGAGCAGGAGCCGGACCTTGTAGCAGTTGCCCGAGACCGGATTGTCGTAGAGCAGCACGCGTCAGCTGCGCGCGCGCGCCGGCTTCTTCCCGAGCGCCGCCTTCAGCCGCTTGGCCCGC
>JBKPFG010000052.1:0-34227 GCA_046728735.1 Actinomycetota bacterium | reverse complement strand
GAGCAGCGCGAACAGGACGCTGTGGTTCTGGAAGAAGTCGGTCACGAGGTAGCGAGGCTTCGCGCAATCCGGCAACTGATGCCGGATCGCGGCCCGCGGATTTCTATCATATGTCCCCTAGGGCCCGTCTCCGGAGGCCTTCACGGCCCGTCTCGGAATGAAGACCTGAGTCCCCGGAGCGACACTGGATCGGCGCCAGGCGGCGGCCTCAGGCGCGCCCGTATTTAGACCCAATACGAGCGCCCCTTGCGTCCTGGCCTGGCACCGCCCATCGGGCCCCGGCGACGAGACCCCATCCCGAAACGGGCCCTCAGAAGCGCGCCCCGCGGAGCGCCGTCGCGCACAGATGCTGCTCGGGCTGGGGCGGGATCTTCGGGATCACCGAGAAGAGGAGCTCGCGGAGCTTCTCGTTGTTCTCGTTGAACACCGTCACGACCCGTTCGTGTGAGACCGGCTCCGTCCCCTCAACGCCGACGTCGTGGTCCGTGACCATGGAGATGTTCGCGTAGCAGAGCTCGAGCTCACGCGCCAGATACCCCTCGGGATACGCCGTCATGTTGATCGTGTCCCAGCCCATGGCCTGGAACCACTTCGACTCGGCCCGGGTGGAGAAGCGGGGCCCCTGGACGACGACTACCGTACCGCCGTCACGCGCCTTGATGCCCAGCTCGCCGGCGGTCTCGACCAGCAACCGCCGCAGCTCGGGGCAGTAGGGATCCGCCGCGGAGACGTGCGTCGTTTCGGGCCCGTCGTAGAACGTGTCCTCGCGGCCGCTCGTGCGGTCGACGAACTGGTCGCAGACGACGAACTCGCCCAGCTCGAGCTCGGCCCTGAGCGCGCCCGAGACGTTGGGCCCGATTAGGCGTCGAACGCCGAGCTCCTTCATCGCCCAGACGTTGGCCCGGTAGGGGATCGCGTGCGGGGGCAGCTCGTGGTCGCGGCCGTGGCGCGGGAGAAAGGCGACGCGCTTGCCCCCGACCTCGCCGATCGTCACCAGCGCCGAAGGCTTCCCGAACGGGGTCTCGACCTCGACCTCCTCGACGTCCCCCAGGAACGAGTAGAAACCCGAGCCTCCGAAGACGCCGATCTCAGCTCTCGCCACCGGCCTCCTCGGACTTGGCCTTGGCGTAGGCGAGCTGCAGGTTCGCCACCGACCGGTCGAAGTCGCGGATCAGCTCCTCGGGCACGACCGCGGAGAGCACAGGCGTCAGGGCGCGCATCGTCTCGATCGCGAGCCGCGTCTGCTCGAGATCCCGTTCGTCCTTCGTGTCCTCGCTCAGTCCCAGCCTGTGGTAGCCGATGGACGAGACCTGGATGAGCGCGCCGACCAGCACGTTCTCGACCCGGAGCTGGGCGAGCTCGGCCGCCAGAGCCTCGGCGGCCTCCTGCTCGTCGAGCGGCTCCTGCTCAGACACGGACGGGCTCCAGCACCTCGCGGGCATAGATCGCTTCGATGCTCTCCCCCGCCTCGCAGAGCGCGATCTGACGCTCGGCGGCGTTGCGCTCGGGAACGGCGAGATACGGTGTGATCCCCAGCTCGTCGCCTACGGGCGCGATCCACTCGAGCAGCTGCTCGATGCGCTTCCTCGTAGGCAGGACCTCGCGCCTGTCCAGATCGATGAACGACTCCGAGAGGCCGTGGCGAATGGCTCGCCACAGGTTCTCCTCGATGAGGTGATGAGGGTGCGCGGGCAGCGGCTCCCCCTCGTCGAGGGCGCGCGCGATTCGTGCCGCGAGCCCGTAGAGAAGCGCCGCCAGGCTCTGCGCTTCGGCCAGCTCGGGCTGCCCGTCGCAGATCCTGATCTCGACGGTCGGGAACGCGAGATGCGGGCGCACGCTCCACCAGATCTGGGTGTGCTCCGTGATCGAGCCCGTGTCATAGAGGAAGCGGACATAGCGCTCGTAGTCGTCCCAGTCGTCGTAGAGGTCGGGCACGCCGCAGCGGGGAAACATGCGCGTGAAGATCTCCGTGCGCGCGGAGTGCAGGTACGTGTAGACCCCTTCGACGAAAGGCGAACTGGCCGAGAAGGCGAGCAGCTCGGGCAGGAAGCTGCGCAGGGCGTTCGTGACCGCGATCGCGCGGTCGGCGCCGCGAATCCCCACGTGCACGTGCAGGCCGAAGCTGTTGTTGCGCCAGACGACGTAGCGGAGGACCTCGTCGTTTCGGCGGTAGTGAGGGGTGTCGATGATGCGCTGCTCCTGCCAGGGGCCCCAGGGGTGGGTCCCGGTCCCGCAGAGTGAGGCGTCGAGCCGGCCGGCGAGCTCCAGGAGCTGGCGACGCCGTTCCGCCATCGTCGCGGCGGCCTCGGCGAAGGTGTCGCAGCGGCCCGTGCGGACCTCGACCTCGGACGCGATCAGCTCGCCCACGAGATGGCCCTCGAGCTCGGTCCCGACGGCCTCGGCGAACTCCTCGAAGCGGTTGACGAGCCCGTGCGTCGCGGGATCGAGGATCGCGAACTCCTCCTCCACCGCGACGGTGAGGTCCTGCCCGGCGTCGAAGCCCTCCCTCGCGAATCGGAGCTGGTCTTCGGGGCTGAGCCGCTGAGCCTCACCCATGGCGCGAAAGTAGCAGAGTGGCCACGCGCTCCCAGCTCCAGTGCTTGACGGCGGCGCGACGCGCCGCTGCGGCGAGCTCCAGCCATTGGTCTTCGGGGAGACCGAGAATCTTCTCGAGCTTCCGCCGCAGGTCTCCGGCATCAGCGCGAACGAAGCTCGCGAGCTCGCGCAGCTCGGGCGGATACTCGGCTTCGAGGCCTCCGGCCACCGCGGCCAGGCCCGAGTGCCGTGCAACGAGCGGGGGCGAGCCGCAGGCGGCCGCCTCGGCGGCGACCATGCCGAACGCCTCCGGAAATACCGAGGGGGTGACACTGACGTCGGCGAGAGGCCAGAGGTGGCGCAGGTGCCGGTGCTCGAGCGCGCCGGTGAAGAGGGTCCGCTCGCCGGCGGCCCGCTCGAGCTCTTCGCGCGCCGCACCGAAGCCGACGACGACAGCGCGGGCGTCCAGACCGCGGAGCGCTTCGAGCAAGAGGGCGACCCCTTTTTCTTCGCTCAGCTTCCCGACGTAGAGGACGGTCGGCGCCTCCTCGGCGAAGAAGGCCTCGAGCCGCTCCGCGTTGCCTTCGTCCGGTTCTCGTTCGGAGGACGGCGGACCGTCTCGGCCCGCCTCCTCGAGGAGCTTGTCGAGGGCCTCCTTGCGCGGCTCGGGCTTGAGCTCGTCGACATCGACCCCCGGCGGGACGATCCGCACCCGTTCGCGCCAGCCCACCACCTCTGCGAGCACATCACGGATGTGCTCGGAGCCCACGATGACCTGCTCCGACGAGCGCAACGTTTCACGGGCCCACGCGGCGAGCTCGTCGTTCCCGCGCATGGAGAACTCGAGCTCCGACCCGTGCGCCTTGACCGTGTACGGCATGCCCGTCGCGTCGCCGACAGGGGCCCCCAGCAGGACGTGGTTGACGAGGAGAAAATCAGCGGGCATGTGCTGGCGCACGGCCTCGGCGTTCGCTTCCACGAAACGCATCCGCTCGGCCGCGGGCATGTCCTGGAGGTACGCGGGCTCGAGGTCGGCGTAGCGATCGAGGACGAAGACGGGCAGGCGTGTGTCGATCCGGGGACGCACGACCCGAACACGCTCGAGCTCCCTGTAGCGCCCCGGATCAGGATCCTGGCAGAAGACGACCACCTCGTGGCCGAGCCGGTTCCAGGCTCGAGCCAGCGAGCGCGTATAGACGTTAGAGCCCGTTCCGCCCAGGAGGTAGCCGTGCCAGAGGAGAATCTTCATGCGTGGATGATCCTGACGGACCTCTCGTAGCGCGGGCGCAGAAGGGCGACCGCTGGGCCTTCGAGCAGCTCGTCGACCGCCATCAGCAGCGGCTGTTCACGCTGGCAGCGCGACTCCTCGGTTCGCCCGACGACGCCGCCGACGCCGTGCAGGAGGCATTGATCCGCGCCTGGCTCGGGCTCTCCTCCTTCCGGCACGGCGCCCGCTTCTCCACCTGGCTCCACCGGATCTGCCTCAACGCCGTCCACGACCAGCGGGCCAAGCGCCGGACCTCGCCGCTCGATGAAGCTCCGGAGCCCGCCGACCCGCGGGACGAGTTCCTGGCGAGCGAGCTCTCGGGAGCGCTGCAGCAGGCGCTCGACGAGCTCGACGAGGACTACCGCGCTGCCGTCGTCCTCTACGACGTCCTGGGCTGCTCGTACGCCGAGATAGCCGAGCTGACCGGGGTCGCCGAGGGTACTGTGAAGTCACGCATCTTCCGGGGAAGAAAGCGACTCGGAGAATCGCTGGGAACCACGGTGAAGTCGCAGGAGTCGAACTGATGGTGACGGGAACGCATCCCGAAGAGATCGAGCTCTTCGACTACGTCGAGGGAGATGTGGCCGAGCTGCGTCGGGCGGAGATTGCCGCGCACCTCGAATCGTGCACCTCCTGCTCGGAGCAGGTCTCGCGCGTGCAGGCCGGGAGGGAGGCGCTGCGCGAATCCCAGTTCCTCCAGCTGCCGCCGCGCCGCCGCGAAGCGGTGTTCATGAACCTCCCCGAGCAGCGACGCGCCCCGGGCCGCAGCCCCGCCCTCTCGCCCAAGCAGCTCCTGGCCATCCTGACGCCGATCGCCGCGGTCGCCGCAGTTGCGATCGCGCTGGTCAGCGCGGGGGACAACTCCAACGAGCAAGCATCTGGCGGCGCAGCGGCTACGGGAGCAACGGCCGAGCACCAGGCCGAGGACCGCGCGGCGCCCAAGGCCCTCGCGACGTTCGGGTCCGTCGTCGGCCCGGCCGACCAGGTCGCCGCCGAACTGCGCAGCAAGGGAATCGACGCCAAGGCTGTAAACCGCCGCGTCGAGGTGCGGGACGCCACCCGCCAGGAGGTCGATCGGGCCCTGGGCGATCGGCGCTCCGGCCGTGTCGAGATCGTGCTCGTTCCGTAGGAGGGACGTAGCAGGACTCGTCTCCGCAACGTCGAAATTCGCTCTCCCATGCGCTCGCGACGACTCGTCGCGTGCGTTGTCGTCCTCGCAGCCCTGGTGCTGCCGGCGCGAGCGCACGCGATCACGAACCCTCAGATCCCCGGCCTCCAGGTCGCGCTCAAGGCCAGGGGCTTCTACCACGGCTCCATCGACGGAATCGCGGGGCCTCTGACCGCACGGGCAGTGCGCGGCTTTCAGCGCCGGGCGGGGCTCGTCGTCGACGGCGTCGCGGGCCCCCTGACTCGCGCGAAGCTGGGGCGGCTCGGCCGTCCGCTCTTGGGCCGACGCCACCTGCTGCACAGGGGCTCGGTCGGGTGGGACGTCTCCTGCCTGGAATTCTTCCTGCGGGCGAAGGGGTTCCGTCCCGGCCGGATCGACGGCCGCTACACCCGGAGGACGGCGCGCGCGGTACGCGGCTACCAGCGGGCCCGGCACCTGCTCGTGGACGGGATCGCCGGCCGGCAGACGCTGGGCAGCTTCGGCGTGCTCGCGGTGGCGCATCACGCCGCCGCGCCCGTGCACGGCCGGCGCACGAGCGTGCGCGCCTCCCTCACCTTCTGGGCGCATCACTATCACCTGCGGCCTCCGCTCGTGAAGGCGCTCGCGTGGATGCAATCGGGCTTTCAGCCGCACATACGCTCCGGCGCCGGCGCGTGGGGCGTGATGCAAGTCACGCCCGGAACCTGGTCGTACGTGGAGATGTTCCTGATCGGCCATCGGGTTCCGCGCACGATGGACGGAAACGTCCACGTGGGGGTGTCCTACCTGCACGAGCTCATGCGCGAGTTCCACTTCCGCGAACGCCGCGCGCTCGCTGCGTACAACCAGGGCGCCTGGTCGGTTCGGACTCACGGCGTCTATGCCGAAACGCGGGCCTTCGTGGCAGACGTGGTCGCGCTCGAACAACGCTTCGACTGAGCTCCGCCCCACCCTAGAGCTTCGACTGAGCTCCACCCGATCTTAGAAAGCAGAAAAGAGGGGGAGGTGGTTCTCGCACCCCGGAAGTTGCGGCCTCTTCCGGGGATGACCACGCTCCCCCTCTGGTTGATGAAGAGATCGGCGGAGGCGGCCGACACCTTTAGCTCTTTCGAGTGACCTTGATATCGCTAGCGGCTCTGGGGCGGCGGTCGCAAGGGCTTCGCCCCGCTAGAGCGGCGGCCGGCCAGAGTCGCTAGGTCAGATAGAAGTAGAGCGCGTAAAGAAGCTCGACGGCCGGGCTCGTCGTGTGGACGGTCACATCCGAGGGCACGTGCAGGAGCGCCTCGGTGTAGTTGAAGATGATCTTGACGCCGGCTTGGACGACGTCGTCCGCCACCTGCTGAGCGGCCTCGGGGGGCACGGCCAGGACAGCCACGATGATGTTCTTCTCGCGGATGACGTCGCCGAGCTCGCCGTAGTCCCGGATCTTCGCGTTGCCGATCGGCTGCCCGACCTTCTGCTCGTCCGTGTCGAAGGCCGCAGCGATGTTGAAGCCGTGGTCGGCGAAGATCGTGGAGCTCGAGATTGCCTGGCCGAGCCGACCGGCACCGAAGAGCGCGATGTTGTGCTGGCCCTGCGTCCGCAGGATCTTGCGGATCTCCGCGATGAGCCCGTCGATGTTGTAGCCCACGCCGCGCTTGCCGAACTTGCCGAAGGCGGAAAGGTCGCGGCGGATCTGGGTCGCGTTGATGTTCGTGTACTCGCTGATCTCTTGCGAGGAGATCCGGTCCTGACCCATCTTCCGCGCCTGGGTCAAAACGCGGAGATACTGGCTCAGGCGGGCGGCGACGCCGACCGTGAGTCGGTCGGAGGCGTGCGCCTCCCTCTCGTTTGCGACCCGGACGGCCATCGTCGCCAGGATAACGACAGCGCGCTCGTGATCGCCGGAGGAACGGGACCGCCCCTCAGAGCGCGGGTTTCAGGCCGTCAGGCCAGGTGCCGGCGAAGCCCGTCCGGGTGGAGGAAGTGGGTGAAGGCCTCCACGCCGTCGACGAGTACCACCGGAATGCGCTCGCGATAGCGGCGCTCGAGGTCCGGGTCGCCGCTGATGTCGATTTCTTCCAGCTCGAACGGCACCTCTTCCCTCACCTGCGCGAGCACCCGGCCGGCGCTCTCGCAGAGGTGGCAGCCGGGGGCGTGGACGAACGTGACCCGGTGCCGACCAGGACTAGGGGTAGAGCCCACGGGTGATCGTGGCCTCCGCGACTCGTCCGACGGCGATCGCGTACGCGGCCTGCCGCATCGAGATGTCCCTCTCCTCGTGCTCCTTCCAGGTCTCCGCGAACGCCCGGGTGGTGATGTCGTTCAGCTTCGCGTTCACCTCGGACTCCTTCCAGAAGTACTCCTGGAGGCCCTGGACCCATTCGAAGTAGGAGACGACCACGCCGCCGGCGTTCGCGAGCACGTCGGGGAGCACGAGAATCCCGCGCTCCTCGAGAATCTGGTCCGCGTCGGGGGTGACGGGGCCGTTCGCTCCTTCGGCGACGACCGCCGCCTTGACCTTGTCGGCATTGTCTCGCGTGATCACCTGTTCGAGCGCGCAGGGAGCGAGCACGTCGCACTCCGCCGTCAGCAGCTCATCGTTCGTGATCGCGTCGCCGCCCCGGAAGCCTTCGAGGACCCCGTGCTCGCGCTTGTGGGCGACGAGGGCGCCGATGTCGAGTCCGTCCGCGTTGTAGACGCCGCCGTTCGAGTCCGATGCGGCGACGATGGTCGCCCCCTGTTCGGCGAGGATGGCAGCCAGATTGCGTCCCACGTTGCCGAAGCCCTGGACGGCGATCCGGCGTCCGGCCACGCCTTCGTCCTTCTTGCGCAGGGCCTCGCGGATGCAGAAGGCCGCTCCACGCGCGGTCGCCTCGACCCGGCCGAGCGACCCTCCGATCTCGAGTGGCTTGCCGGTGACGACGCCCAGGACGGAGTAGCCCTTGTTCATCGAGAAGGTGTCGAAGATCCAGGCCATCTCGCGTGGCCCGGTGCCGACATCGGGCGCGGGGATGTCCACCTCGGGCCCGATGAAGTTGATGATCTCCGTCGTGTAGCGCCGCGTCATGCGCTGCAGCTCGTCCTCCGAGAGGGTCTTGGGGTTGACGACGACCCCACCCTTGGCACCGCCGAAGGGGAGCCCCATCAGCGCGCACTTCCACGTCATCCACATGGAGAGCGCCTTCGTCTCCTCCAGCGTGACGTCCTGGTGATAGCGGATGCCGCCCTTGGCCGGCCCGCGCGCGACGTTGTGCGTGACCCGGAAGCCTTCGAAGACGTGCACCGAGCCGTCGTCCATCCGGGTGGGGATGGAGACGACGACAGACTTCTTGCACTCCTGCAGGACGTTGAGCATGCTGTCGCTCACGTCGATGAGCCCGGCGATTCGCCGCAGCTGGCTCCGGGCCATCTCCCACGGATCTTCCTTCAGGTGCGAAAGAGGTGCTTCAACAGTCGTCACGAGCGCTCCTTTATGCGAAACACGGTCTGGGCGGTCGACGGAGTCGTGCCGTCCTCCGAGTCGACCGGCTGCGCGCGCAGCCTGAGAACATACGTCCCGACCGGCAGGACCTTGCCGTCCGCGTCCCGGCCGGTGAGGCCGATCGCATAGCGGCCAGGCAGCAGGTCTCGCAGGCGGGCGATGACCCCGAGTTTCCTTCCGTCCGACGTCCAGAGCTCGACGTCGAGCAGGCCGACGGGCTCGATCGTGCCGTCACCGGCCGTATCCGCCCGTCCGGCAGTGAACGCCAGCACGGAGGGAGCCGTCGTCGAGGGTTGGAACTCCCAGTTGGAGATGCTCACGGAGCCGACCAGGGCCTCGCGTCCTCGGCTGGGGACAACTGCCCACGGGATGCGCGTCGGATCGGCTCCGCGTGGAATCGCGAGCACGACGCCGCTCGTCCCCCGGCGGGCGCCTGGTTTTGCGCTGACGGCGAGGGTCACGTCGCTCGAGGCGCCTGGCCCGAGCTTCAGTCGCGCAGGCTCGGCGGTGAACGAGAACTCCGAGCCCGGCTGGTCCGAGACCGAAGCGAAGACCACGTCCACCATGTGGTCGGAGACGTTCGTGACCGTGAGCTTCCGGGCATCGGTCCAGGCTCCTCCGCTCGCGCGGCCGAAAGCGAGCTCCGAGGGCTGGACGGCCAGCTCGGTCTCCGTGGCCGCAGCGGGGTCGAGGAGCCCCGCCCCCTCCCGCGTGGCCGCCTCGCCGACAGACGACGCCGAGCCGACCAGGATCCCCTTCAGGGCCCGCGGGTCAAGGCCGGGACGAGCCTGGGCGACCAACGCTGCCGTCCCGGCGGCCACTGCGACCGCGGCGCTCGTGCCCGTCGCCGTTGCGTACAGAGCCCGCCCGCGGCGACTGGAGCGGGCATCAGCTGTGGCGAGGCCGACACCGGGCGCGACGACATCGGGACGTACGCGCCCGTCGAAGGCAAGGCCGCCCGAGGAGAACGGCGCGACGCGGCCCGCGGTCCCGTTCCCGATCGCCCGAACGGATCCGATCTGGAGCACGACCTGCTTCCCGCTGCGCAAGCCCTCGACAGCATCCGCTCCGGCCGTTCCCGAGACCGCCAGCACGGGGAGGGCGCCCGCGTCGTCGACGTCGAGCGCGCCCGCGGGAACATCCGTGCCGTAGACGAGCAGCGCTGCCGCTCCGGCCGTCTTGGCATTCGCAGCCCTCTGGGCGAGCGCCGTTCCGTCGGCGGGGACCAGCGCCGCCTTGCCCGCCACCCGGCTGACACCGGTGGGATCGAAGTAGTCGCCCAGGTGGCTTCCCCCCGCTTCGGAGCCGGCTTCCCGTGCGGCGTCGTCGAGGGAGGGACCGATGAGCGCCGCCACGTCGAGCGTCTCCGCGCCCGTCGTCACGCCTCCGAGGAACCGTGCGGGCTCGTCCGTGACCCTCTTTCCTCCCACGTCGAGCCTCAATTGCGTCTCGAAGACGCCGCGGCGCGTGTCGAGCGCCCCCACGCTGAGAGCGTCTGCAGCGGCGCCCGGAGCCCCGACGGCGCCGAACCCAACGCCCACGGCGCCGTCGTTCCCGGAGGGCGCCACGACCAGCGTGCCGAGATCGGTCGCTCCGGTGACGGCGCGTGCTTCGGGGCTATCCGCGAAAGCCGCGAACGGCTCGATCACCGGCGCGAGCGCGATGGGGATGGCGTCCTTCGTCGCTCCGTCGCCGTTGGGATCGACCGCGAGCTCGAGGCCGGCGACGAGGTCGTCGCCGCGTCCGATCACCGCGGCGCCGTCGTCGGTCGTCTGCCAGCCGAGGATCCGTAGGGGGACGATTCGCGCGCCGGGGGCGACGCGGAGCGCGAGCCCGGCCATGCGGGTCCCGTGCGTCTCGAGGCGCGCAGCCCCGTCAGCGCTTCGCTCGGGAACCGCGCGGCCGTCGTCGCCCACGAAATCGTGGCCGGAACCGACGCGCCCGTGGAGGGCCGGGTGGCTGCGGTCGACTCCTGTGTCGAGGAGCGCGATCCTGACACCGTTGCCGTCATAGCCCGCCAGGCTGAGCCCGGGAGACTCGCCGGGCCCTCCCGAGCTCCGCGCCTCGGCCGGATAGACGGACCGCACCGGATAGAGACCGACCACGAGCGGGTTGCGCTCGAGCTCCGAAACCGCCTTCCCGTCGAGAATGGCGGAGAAGCCGTTGAGGACGTGGGTGTAGTCGCGTTCCGGCTCGATCTTCACGCCTCTCCGCTCGAGCGCGGCGAGAAAGCTCGCCTGCATGGCGCGAATGTCTGCGGTCCACTCCTTCTCCTCCGAGGCGGAGGGGCGCTTCCCGGCCGCCGCGACCCGCTCCGCGACCGAGGGCGATGAGAGGACGACGATCATTCGCCGACCGTCGGCCATCTTCGGTCGGTCCGGGAAGACCGAGTGCCAGGCACGAGCCGCGGCGTGCGCTGCCGACGGTCCCGCCCCCTGCACCGTGCCCGCGAGAAGGAGTCCGGATGCGGCCACCGCCACCGCGGCCAAGGTCGTCGTGCGTACGAGCCTAGGCCGCCGTCGCATACGCATCGAGCGCAAGATACTCCGGATATCGAACGGCCGGTGCATAGCGGGCCGCCGAAGCGATCATGACTGCGTTATCCGTGCAGAGAGCCGGCGGGGCGAGCGTCGCCCCGGAGAGAGCCGAACGGAGCTCGGAGTTGGCCGCGACCCCGCCGACGACGGCGATTCGCTCGAGACCGGTCTCCCGGGACGCTTGCAGCGCCCGCTCGACGAGAGCTCTCACGATCGCCCGCTGGTAGGAGGCAGCGAGGTCGGCGCGCCGTCGCTCGAGCTCCGGGGCCTCCAGGTCACGCACGGTGTAGAGGAGAGCGGTCTTCAAGCCCGAGAAGGAGAAGTCGAGCCCGGGAACCCGCGCCACGGGGAAGGAGAAGGCTGTCGGATCGCCCTCGGCGGCGAGCCGATCGAGCTCGGCGCCGCCCGGATAGCCGAGGCCGAGGAGCCGGGCGCCTTTGTCGAAGGCCTCTCCGGCGGCGTCGTCGAGCGTCGTGCCCAGCACCGAGAACCCGCTCCGGTCCCGCACCTCGAGCAGCAGCGTGTGCCCGCCGCTGGCAAGCAGGCAGACGAAAGGAGGCTCGAGCGGCATGGGCTCGAGATAGAGCGAAGCCACGTGCCCATGCAGATGGTCGACGGGGACGAGCGGCAGGCGACGTGACCAGGCGAGGGCCTTGGCGGCCGCAATGCCCACGAGCAGGGCCCCGATCAACCCCGGCCCGCGGGTGACGCCGACGAGGTCCACGTCGTCCAAGCCCACGCCGCCCTCCTCGAGAGCCTCGGCCACGACCGGCGTGACGAGCTCGAGGTGTCTCCGCGAGGCCACTTCGGGGACCACCCCGCCGTAGCGGGCATGGAGATTCGCCTGCGAGGCGACGACGTTGGCGAGGATCTGCCCCTCGCGCGTGACGAGGCCGGCGGCGGTCTCGTCGCAGGAGGTCTCGACCCCGAGGACGAGCTCCAACGGCCTAGGCGTCTCCCGACGCCGCCTCGGCAATCGGGTCCTTCCACATGATCAGAGCGTCTTCCCGGTTGTCGGTGTAGTAACCGCGGCGCAGGCCGCTCGCTTCGAACCCGAAGCGCTCGTAGAGCGCGATCGCGCTCGTGTTCGAGACGCGTACTTCGAGCGTGTAGCCCCGGCGACGGTCCTCCGCCGTGAGCTCGAACAGCTCGTCCAGGAGCCGGCTGGCCACGCCGACCCGCCGCCAACCCGGGTGCACCGCGAGGTTCATGATGTGCCAGGCGTCGACGTAGCGGGACACGATCAGATACGCGATCAGGCGTCCGGAGTCCGGATCGAAGCCGCCGATCGAGAGCGACGAGGGCTTGGCCAGCTCCCCGGCGAACATCGACCGCGACCAGGGAGTCGGGTAGACCGCGTTCTCGATCCGCTCGATGCCGTCCAGGTCCTGGAGCGCGAGCCTGCGAATCTCGATGACGGCACGGGCGATCATCTCGACAGCGCCCGCTCGGCATCGGGAAGCCTGAGATAGATGGGCTCTGCGGCTTCGGCCGGCCCGAACTCCTGCGCCAGGGCTGCGTGGTGACGCGCCCAGGGGACGTGCCTTGGGTCGTCGTCGGGCGGAACGACTCCCGCCTTGTGCTCGATCGACTCGCGATAGCGGACGGCGCCGTCACCCACGTAGACGGCACCCGGCTCGACGCGCAGCTCCTGCGCGCGTATCACCACCGGTCCTTCCGGAGCCAACGTGAACACCTCCGCGCGCTTGCCGTCGAGGACGGGGCGCGCGCCGGGAGCCCCCGCCGCGAGAGCGGCCAGGGTCGAGACGCCCGCGACGGGAATGTCGAGCGCGAAGGAGAGCGCCCGTGCGGTCATGAGCCCGATGCGCAGGCCCGTGTAACTGCCGGGCCCGGTGCCGACGACCACGCCCTCGAGCGAGTCACGCCCGAGACCCGCCTCTGCGAGGAGGCCGTCGACGCCCTCGAGGATCTGCAGCGGACGGGACGAGCGCTCCCCCAGGCACTCTCCGTCGGGGAGGCGGACGAGGGCGCTCGTCGCCACCTCCGTGGCCGTGTCAAACGCGAGGACCAACACTGGACGATACGCTGTTTTCCAGGGATTTTTCGGAGCTCGAGAGGACGATCAGTCTATGCCTCTCGCTGAGGTGCCGCAAACGGACAGCTGCCCGCGGAGCCGGGAAAAAGTTCTCGCCCGCCTCCGGCCATTCGACGAAGGCGACGGCGTCGTCGAAGTAGCCCTCGAGGTCGCCCCATTCGGCGCTCGACATGCCCTCGAAGCGATAGAGATCGAGGTGAGAGACCGGCACGCGTCCGCGATAGAGATGACCGACGGTATAGGTCGGGCTCGTCAGCGGGCCTTCGACGCCGAGGGCGCGAGCCGCGCCTCGGACGAAGGTCGTCTTGCCGGCGCCGAGCTCTCCGGCCACGGTGACGACGTCGCCCGGCTCGAGCTCGGAGGCGAGCGCCGCGGCGATTCTCTCCGTCTCCTCGGGGGAGGACGACTCAACTTCGATCATCGCCCTCAGCGTAGTAGGCGAACGGCTAGAAGAGGCCGAGCTGCTCGACCGGAGACGCCGAGACCTGAGACGCCGCCGCTGGGAACTGGATGATCTGCGCGGGCTCCCCTGTCTCCTCGGCGAGGAGCTCCGGGATCCGGCGGAAGTCGTCCTCGAGCGTCCGCAGCATCGCGGGCGTGTAGAGCGCCGCCGCCGGGTGATAGATGGGATAGAGCGTCACCGAGCGCCCGCCGAGAGTCGTCTCCTGCGGCCGTCCGTGCACGCGGGTGATCCCGTGGGGCTTCCCCGAGAGGAGCTTCGTTGCGAAGTTCCCGAGCGTCGCAATCAGCTTTGGCTCGATCAGCTCGATCTGACGGAAGAGGTGCGCCTCGCAGGCCTCGATCTCGTCCGGCTGCGGGTCGCGGTTCCCGGGCGGGCGGCACTTGATCACGTTGGCGATGTAGACGTCCCCACGAGTCAGGCCGATCCCTGCGAGCAGCTTGTCGAGCAGCTTGCCGGCTTGACCGACGAAGGGGTAGCCCTGCTGGTCCTCGTGGAAGCCGGGCGCCTCGCCCACGAACATGAGGTCGGAGTTCGGATCCCCGACTCCGAAGACGACCTGGGTTCGTCCCTGCGCCAGCCGGCAGTTCGTGCAGGCAGCCGTCTCGGTCGCGTAGACCGCGAGGGCGGCGCGGCGGTTCAGGACCTCAGGATCCGCAGCCACAGCTCCCGCCGCAGCAGCCGCCACCGGAAGTTCCGCCGAAGCTCGGCTGCTCGGCGGTGCCGTGAGTCGCGAAGACGGAGAGCTGACGCCGGGTCTTGCCGGAGCCGCAGTCGGGGCAGTCAGGATCGCCGTCGTCCAGGCGCATGAGCTCCTCGAAATGACTCTCGCAGCTCATGCAGACGAACTCGTAGATCGGCATCGCCGAGGCAGTGTAGGCACCTACCCGGACACACCGCAAACGACTACCGGAGAGCTGTTATTCGGACTTGTCGGGCTCGAGATCGAGCGAGCAGGAATTGATGCAGTAGCGCAGGCCCGTCGGATGCGGCCCGTCGTTGAAGACGTGCCCCAGATGCCCGCCGCAACTCGCGCAGTGCACCTCGGTCCGCGGCATGAGCAGGCTCCAGTCGCGCTCCGTCTCCACCGCGCCGCCGTCAGCAGGCTCGTAGAAGCTCGGCCAGCCCGTGCCCGACTCGTACTTCGTGTCCGACCGGAAGAGCTCGGCGCCGCAGCCCGCGCAGCGGTACGTGCCGGGCTCCTTCGTCGCGTAGTAGGCGCCTGTGAAGGCGCGCTCGGTTCCCTTCTCGCGGAGAACGCGGTACTGCTCGGGCGTGAGCTCCGCCCTCCACTCCGCCTCGGTCTTCTGGACTCGTTCGGCCATGAGGAGAGCCTAGCTGTCCGGATACGGTCTGCTCGTGCCGAAAGGACCTCCTCAGGAGGCGCGCGTGCGGCTGGCCGAAGAGCTTGCCTCCCGCCTGAACACACTCCTTCCCCCGCCCGTGCGGGTGATCGCCGGCCCCGACGCATCGTTGGGGGTCTGGCAGGACGGATGGTGGGGCGGGATCGACATCGGTCCGGTCGACTACGACTCGGTCGAAGAGCTGGCTGAATACGCGCTCTAGTCACTTCAGGACGACGTAGCGCATGCGGTCAACGGCGCCTGGCCTCCGGTGGGAGCGCAGCGGCTCAACCTTCCATGGGCCGACCGCGAGGGCGACCTCCGGCTGGGGTTCGACGGTGGCATCGAGCTCGAACCGATCGCGGTCTCCGATCTGACCGCCGACTGAATGGTCAGCGGCCGAACGGCGGCGGCGGCGGCCCGTTCTGATCCCCGGTCGGATTTCCGTTCCACGCGGGGACACGTCGTTCGAGAACGTGGCCGTTTCGATCCCGTGCGATCGCAATCTTCACGTCCGACCCGACGTCGGCCTCTTCCTCGCACAATTGGTAGGTCCCGGCGGCAGGGCGAAGTGGACATGGCCAAGCGGCCCAGTAGACATTGAGCGGGAGGCCTCCGGGCCTCTCGACGACGTGTGCGCGCACGACCCGGCCGTCGTTGAGGACGAGCGCGACGCTCGCCACGTCTTCCGCCAGCGTCCCCACAGCAAAGATGTGGTCCAGCCCGTTGCCTGCGGTGTTCCCGACGGATCCGATCCAGTGCCGTCGGAGCGAGCCGCATGGAACGAGAGTGCCGCCCGGTGCGCTCGCCTTCGGCGGGCCGATGCACGTCGTGGAAGCATCGCCCCGGACGTCGGGCGGGAGATCGCCGCGGATGTCCACATAGCCGCAGCCAGGGCCGTGGGTGTCGCCCTCCACTCGGTACAGGAGCCCGAGACAGAGCCCCTTGTCGCTTCTCGTCGCGATGAGCTTCCAGGGCACGCCAGACTCGCCGGAGGCGACGACGATGTCAGATGCGGTCGGCACCGGGGCGTCCGGATCTCGCGCTCCCGTGAGGAAGCTGACGATCTCCGGCCCGACGCCGAACGCGGGGATCGAGAGAACGGCTGCCACTCCGACGGTGGCCACCAAGGCGACCACACGCCTACGGCGACGGCAGCTCCTGCGAGGGCCACGACCGCTCACCGGCGACTCGAGGATCTCGACCAGTAGGGCCGCGCCCGCGGCGGAGCGAGCCTCGCTTGCCAGGTCGTCGTCCCGCACGACGGCCAGCCCCGCAATCAGCGCGTCCAGCGAGTTCCGGTTCCTACTCATACGCCTCGGATACATGTCCGCCAACCGGGTTCTGTTTCACGCATTCGCGAACGCGAGCCAGCTCTCGGGCGAACCGCCTGCGTGCTCGGTGGATGCGAATCCGCGCGGCGTTCCGCGAGCAGCCAAGGACCTGCGCGACCTCGGCCGTATCGAGCCCTTCCCAGGCGAGCAGCGAAAGAAGCTCGCGCTCGTCTGGCCGAAGACCGGCGAACGCGGCCGCGACCGTTTCCAGGCGCGGATCATCGGAGGCGACCCCGGTTCCGGCCGCGACATCCACGCGAAGACGCTGCGAGAGCCGCTCGCGTCGCCGTGATCCACGCTGCTGATTCGCCAACACCCGTCGCGCGGTTCCGTAGAGCCAGAGGCGCGCACTGTCCCCTGCGGGAACGTGCTCGAACCGCCGCCAGGCGATCAAGAACGTCTCCGCAACAACGTCGAGCGCGTCGTCCCGGCCGGCACGCCTGAGCGCGTAGCCGAGCACGCGGTGGTAGTTCTCCTCGTACAGAGCCTTGAAGCTGTTGCTTCGGGAGCCCGGCCCGTCCACCTCGGGCAACGATGACATGACTCCTCATGTCCGGCTCCGACGAGGGCATTTCCCTCGAGCTAGACTTGCGGTGCCCGGTATCCCACTCGGGAACTGGAGTGAGCCGTTGTTCAACTCAGCATGTGTCGTCGGCGCGGGACGCGTCGGAACGGCCCTCGCCGCCCGACTGGATGAACACGTCCCAACCCGGAGGACGGCGCACGATCTCGAGCTCGGAGAGGCCGAGCTAGTCGTCCTGTGCGTGCCCGATCGCGCTATCGCCGAAGTCGCGCAGGCCATTCCGACCGGGCCTTGGATCGCGCACACGAGCGGCGCCCGGAGCGTGGCCGAGCTCGACCCGCACGACCGCCGTTTCAGCCTCCACCCGCTCCAGACTTTCACGCTCGAGGGGGGGCCCGAGCAGCTGGACGGCGCCTGGGCGGCGATCTCTGGCGAGACTCCGGAGGCTCTCGACGCAGCGCACGAGCTCGCAGGGCTTCTCGGGCTGAAGGCGTTCGAGCTCGAGGACGCTCAGCGACCGCTCTACCACGCGGCCGCGATCATGGCCTCGCCCTTCCTGGTCACTCTGCACGATGTTGCCGCCAGCCTGATGGAGGCTGCGGGGGGACCGCCCGAGGCGCTGACGCCGCTCATGCTGCGCACGATCGAGAACGGCTTCCAGCACACCGGGCCTCAGGTGCGCAACGACCAGGAGACGCTCCAGCGGGCAGGCGCGGCCGTCATGCAGCTGCACGACGGCCGCTACCCGCTCTTCGCGAATCTCGCGGAGACGGAAGGAAACCTCCTCGAGGAGCGAGCGGGATGAAAGTTCTGCGCACGATCGCGGAGGCCCGAGCAGCGCTTCCTCGCCAAGGCGTCGGGCTCGTCCCGACGATGGGCGCGCTCCACGCGGGCCACGTTGCGCTTCTGCGGGCCGCGCGGACCGAGTGCGAGACCGTCGTCGCGAGCATCTTTGTCAATCCGACGCAGTTCGGACCGGGCGAGGACTACGAGGAATATCCACGCGACGAGGAGCGCGACCTGCGCATCGCGGAGGAGGAGGGCGTCGACTTCGTGTTCGCGCCGAGTGTCGACGAGATGTTCCCCGAAGGCTTCCAGACCTGGGTGGAGGTCGAGCGGGTCGCGGAGGGGCTCGAGGGGGCAGCCCGCCCTGAGCACTTCCGCGGCGTCGCCACGGCCTGCCTCAAGCTCTTCAACATCGTTCGGCCCCAGCGCACGTACTTCGGCCAGAAAGACGCTCAGCAGGCTGCGCTCGTCGAGCAACTCGTCCGCGACCTCGACCTCGCGATCGAGATCCGGCTCGTGCCGACAGTCCGAGACGGCGACGGGCTCGCGCTCAGCTCCCGGAACCGCGCGCTCTCGTCGGACGAGCGGTCCGCAGCCCTGGCTCTTCCACGTGCACTCGAGGCGGCGCGGGAAGCTCACGAGCAAGGTGGTGACCCGGTCGCCGCCGCGCGACACGTCCTCGCGTCGGAGCCAAGCCTCGACGTCGACTACGTGGACACCGCCCGTTTCAACGGCCGCTTCCATCTCCTCGCGGCCGTCCGCGCGGGCAAGACACGCCTGATCGACAACGTCCTCCTGGAGGGATCCCTGTGACCAGCAGACCCGAGACAGCCGGCAAGCTCCCGCTGACCGACCTCGCCGACATGAAGCGCCGTCACGAGCGCATCGTCATGGTGACCGCGTACGACTATCCCAGCGGCCGTCTGGCAGACGCAGCGGGGGTGGACATCGTCCTCGTGGGTGATTCCGCTGCGATGACCGTCCTGGGCCACGAGTCCACCACCCCGGCGACGATGGACGAGATGCTGATGCTGACCCGGGCAGCTGCACGCGGCGCGAAGCGGCCGCTCGTCGTCGCAGACATGCCTTTCGGCTCCTTCCAGATCTCGGACGAGGAGGCCGTCCAGAACGCGGTCCGCTTCGTCAAGGAAGCCGGTGCGGACGCGGTGAAGCTGGAGGGCGCGGGTCCGACGGTCTCACGTGCACTTGCGCTCGTGGGGGCGGGGATTCCCGTCATGGGCCACATCGGGCTGACCCCGCAGTCCGCGGTCCTGCTCGGCGGCTTTCGGGCTCAGGGCCGCACGGCCGCAAAAGCGGCCGCGCTTCTCGAGGACGCCCGCACGCTCGAGCAGGCCGGCTGCTTCTCAGTCGTCCTCGAGGCCGTGCCCGCTCCCGTGGCGGCCCGTATCACCCAGGAGCTCTCCATCCCCACGATCGGCATCGGCTCCGGACAGGACTGCGACGGACAGGTGCTCGTCTACCACGACCTGCTCGGTCTCTATCAAGGCAAGGCCCCACGGTTCGTCAAACGCTACGCCGAGCTGGCTCCCGTCGTGCAGGCAGCGCTCGAGCGCTTCGCCGCGGATGTGCGCTCGGGCGCCTTTCCGGACGAGGAGCACACGTACTCGATCCCGGACGACGAGCTGGAAGCCTTCCTCAGCGGCTCGAGAGCGGGATCAGGAACGGAAGCGTGACGATGAGAATCCCGAGCAGCATGAGCGCGAGCGAGACGGCCGCACGCACGAAGGTCCAGCGCTCCACCATGCTGATCCCGTAGACCAGCAGCCCGAGCGCCCACGCGGCGAAGAGACCCAGGACCGCGTTGAACGCCGTGACTGCGGCGCCGCTGTCCTCCCCTCCGGAGCGGAAGACGTCGCTCCCGTGCACCGCCAGACGCACGGGCCACACGAGGACGAGCCCGAGCACAAGCGGTGCGGCCGCAAAGGCGAGGATGTGGCGGGCACGGAGGTAGCTCCCTGTGCTCCCGGTTCCCTTGAGGGCGATGAACAGCGCCGCACCTCCGATCCAGTAGGTCGCGGCACCGTAGATCGCTCCGGTGAAGAAGACGAGGACGGCAACGACGGCGAGGCTGTTGTCCACGAGCTCCTGGTCGAGGAGCCGGCCGGTCGAGGGTGCGAGCAGGACGCCCGAGATCCCGGCCAGGAGGACGAGGGCAAGCACGGGCTCCTGCCGCGCTTCCAGCTGCTCCTTCGACTCGTCTCTCAGCGAGGCGAACACGGGGCCGGGGCTGAGGAAGATGGCGAGCGTCCGCAGCCACCAGTCCCGGTCGGGGCTCTGCTCGCGGACGCGTCGCGCCTCGGCGTCCACTAGGCGGCAGCGGCCGTCACTGGCAAGACCTCACGGAGGAACTTGCCCGTATAGCTCTCGTCCACTTCCGCGACCTGTTCGGGGGTCCCGGTGGCGATCACCTCTCCGCCGGCCTCGCCTCCCTCCGGCCCGAGGTCGACGATCCAATCGGCCTGCTTGATCACGTCGAGGTTGTGCTCGATCACGAGCACCGTATTGCCCGCGTCGACGAGGCGCTGGAGGACGTCCAGCAACTTCTCGATGTCGGCGAAGTGCAGGCCGGTCGTCGGCTCGTCGAGGATGTAGAGCGTCCGTCCCGTGGCCACCTTCGAGAGCTCCTTGGCGAGCTTGATCCGCTGGGCCTCCCCGCCCGAAAGAGTCGTCGCCGGCTGGCCGAGCTTGATGTAGTCGAGCCCCACGTCGTGGAGGGTCTGTAGCCGCCGCCTGATCTTCGGGATCTTCGTGAAGAAGCCGAGCGCCTCCTCGACGGACATCTCGAGCACGTCGGCGATGGACTTGCCCTTGAAACGCACCTCGAGCGTCTCCCGGTTGTAACGCTTGCCCCCGCAGGTCTCGCACGGCACGTAGACGTCGGGCAGGAAGTGCATCTCGATCTTGATCGTCCCGTCGCCCTTGCATGTCTCGCAGCGGCCGCCGCGGACGTTGAAGGAGAAGCGCCCCTGCTTGTAGCCGCGCACCTTCGCGTCGGGCGTCTGGGCGTAGAGCTCGCGGATCGGCGTGAAGAGATCCGTGTAGGTGGCGGGGTTCGACCGCGGCGTGCGCCCGATCGGCGACTGGTCGATGTCGATCACCTTGTCGAAGCACTCGATGCCCTCGCAGCCGAGGTGCTCGCCGGGCTTCACCCGCATGCGGTGGAGCCGGTTGGCGAGCGCCTTGTAGACGATCTCGTTGACGAGCGTGGACTTCCCCGACCCCGACACGCCCGTGACGGTGATGAACTTGGCCACGGGGAACTCGACGTCGATCGACTTCAGGTTGTGCTGGGTCGCACCGCGTACCCAGAACGACCCTGCATCGTCGCTTCGGCGCTCGGGGACGGGGATGGTGCGCTCACCCGCGAGGAACTTGCCCGTCACCGAGTCCGGGTTCTGCTCGACCTCGGCCGCCGGCCCTTCGGCGACGACGAAGCCGCCGTGCTCGCCCGCTCCCGGCCCCATGTCCACGAGCCAGTCGGCCGAGCGCATCATCTGCTCGTCGTGCTCGACCACGAGCACCGTGTTCCCGAGGTCGCGAAGGCGGTCGAGCGTCCCGATCAGCTTCGCGTTGTCCCGCTGGTGGAGGCCGATCGACGGCTCGTCGAGGATGTAGAGGACGCCGACGAGCTGGGATCCGATCTGCGTCGCGAGCCGGAGCCGCTGTGCCTCGCCGCCCGAGAGCGTCGACGCCGCGCGGTCGAGCTGCAGGTAGCCGACGCCGACGTCGGCGAGAAAGGTGAGCCGCTCGCGAATCTCCTTGATGATCCGCCGGCCGATCAGCTCCTCGGTCTCGGTCAGCTCGAGCGTGTCCAGGAACTCGGCCGCGCGCGTGACGGACATCTGCGTGAACTCGTGGATGTTGCGCTCGCCCACCGTGACGGCGAGCACTTCCGGCTTCAGCCTCGCTCCTTTGCAGACCGGACAGGGCCGGAAGCTCATGTACTCCTCGATCCGCTCGCGCTGGCCCGCCGAGTCGGTCTCGCGGTAGCGGCGCTCGAGGCTCGGCACGATTCCCTCGAAGGCGAGCATGTAGGCGCGCCTCCGCCCCATGCGGTTGCGGTACGTGACGTAGACCTTGTCTCCGTCGGTGCCGCAGAGGAAGAGGTTCTGCTGCTCCTCGGTCAGCTCGCGCCACGGCTTGTCGACGTCGATCTCGTAGCGGTCCGCGATCGCCTGGATGACGGACTCGTAGTAGGTCGAGTTCCCCACCGACCAGGGAACGAGGGCGCCCTCCGAGATCGAGAGCTCTGGATCCGGAACGAGCAGGTCGGGATCGATCTCCTGCTGGGCGCCCAGGCCGGTGCACCGCGGGCAGGCGCCGTGGGGAGAGTTGAAGCTGAAGATGCGCGGCTGGAGCTCCGGGAGCCCGACCCCGTGCTCGGGGCAGGCGAACTGCTCCGAGAAGGTCTGCTCCTCGCCGGTGTCGACCAGGTCGACCGTGACGAGCCCGTCCGCGAGGGAGAGAGCGGTCTCGATCGAGTCGCTCAGGCGATGGCGGAGGTCGGACTTCATCGTCAGGCGATCGACGATCACCTCGATCGTGTGCTTGAACTTCTTGTCGAGCTCGATCTCTTCGTCGAGAAGGCGCTGCTCCCCGTCGACCTTCACGCGCGTGAAGCCCTCGCCCCGCAGCTGCTCGAGCAGATCCTTGTACTCGCCCTTGCGATCGCGGACGACGGGCGCGTTGACGGTGAACTTCGTCCCCTCGGAAAGCCGCAGGACCTGATCGACGATCGCCTCGAGCGACTGGCCCGCGATCGGCCGTCCGCACACCGGGCAATGGGGCCGGCCCACCCGCGCGTACAGGAGCCGGAGGTAGTCGTAGATCTCGGTCACGGTGCCGACCGTCGAGCGCGGGTTCCGGGAGGTCGTCTTCTGGTCGATCGAGATCGCCGGAGAGAGCCCGTCGATCGAGTCCACATCGGGCTTCTCCATCATCTGGAGGAACTGCCGCGCGTACGCCGAGAGCGACTCGACGTAGCGGCGCTGGCCCTCGGCGTAGATGGTGTCGAAGGCGAGCGAGGACTTGCCCGAGCCGGAGAGGCCCGTGACGCAGATCAGGGCATGGCGAGGCAGCCGGACGGTGACGTCCTTGAGGTTGTGCTCCCGCGCACCGTGGACGACCAGCTCTTCGGCTGCCATAGACCCAGTCTAGCTTTGCCCTTCGGACGAACACATGTTCGATTCAGCGCAAGTCGACGTCCACCGCGGCGATCGAAATGGTCACTCCCTGAAACGGCTTCGACGGGGAATAGACGTGGAGCGCGCGCTCGCTCGCAACGACGGCAAAGCGATCGTCCTCTGACCAGGCGATGGCGTTCAAGGGGCCGTCTGCACCGGGCGGGAGAGGCACCGGCTTGCGGCGAAGGGTGTCGAAGACGGCGAGGTTTCCGTCGATGCGGACGGCCACGAATCGGCCGCCCGGGCTCGATTCCAGCGCCCCCATCCGGGCCCCGAGCGCCTGGAACACTGATCGCGACCGGCTGTTCCGGACCACGACCAGGGTCGGCGCGTACTCCTGGCCGGTCAGGGCGGCGAAGTCGCGATCGTCGAGCCAAACCACTTCTCGGAGGCGGTCAGGCGTGCCGGGAACCAGGCGCGGGCAGCGAACGAGCTCGCGGAGGCCGCGGAAGACGACGCGTTCGGCCGCCGGCGGGCAGCGGACCGTCCACTCGAACAGCCGGCCCGCGCGGATGAAGGTCGGCCGCCCTCCGGGCCGGAACGCGGGGGCAGTTCCTTCGAAGCGCAAGCTCCAGTCCTCCGAGCGCACCTCGATGACATCCGCGTCGACCTGACTCGCCTCGAGCCCGAAGCGCTCGTCGACCACTGTCCTGTCGGGGCAAACGGGCCCAGGTAATCCCTGCGCGGTCCACGCGAGCGAGGGAAGCCGGAGGATAGAGCGGCGGCAATTGGCGTCGGTCAGATAGAGGACGCCGTCGGCCCCAAGGGCTCCGAGCTCGGCGGCGAGTCGATCGCGGCTGACGATCCGCGGCGCCCGCGCCGGCGGCGGCTGACGACGCTTCGCCAGCGTCGTGGTCGGCTCCGATGCCGGCGCCTCGTCGCTCCGCAGCGCATCGCGGGCCGCGAAGAGGCCGAGCAGGGCAACGGCGCCGACGACGACCCAGGTCCCGAGCGGGCGCATGGACCGAAGATAGCGCTAGCCGGCCAGGCTGCAGACCTTGTCGGGATCGGGGACGTAGGGGATCTCCAGCTCCCCGGCCGTCACCGTCCCGTAGCCGAGCATCCTGCCGAGGACGCTCTGCCGCATCTCGACGGGCCCGACCCGCGCGAGGCGAACGGCTGCGGCTCGCCGCTGGGCGATTCCGTACGTGATGAAGAGCTTCTCGCTCGTGACGACGAGGTGCGTCCGATCCCAGCGCCAGACGGCGGCGAGCGCATAGAGGGCGGCGACGAGCAGCAGGAACGCTCCGACGAGCCCGAGCGTCGCGGGCGCGGCGAGGACGAAGATCGCGCCGATGATCGCCGCGAGCAGCGACCGACCCAGCGGGCGTGCGAGCGCCGCCGCGTGAGGGCGCTCTTCGAGGCGAACCCTCTCCCCCGGCTCCAGATAGCCTCGCATGCGCAGGAATTCTGCGCGGGCGCGTGGAAGTCCTCGTTTCTGCAGGCACTATTACGGCGAGAATCTCGGGCATGAGGGACACGGCGCGAAAGGCATTCGTGGCGGCGCTCGTCGTGGTCGGAGTGATCGTGCTCGCGCTCGCCCTCTGGAAGCTGCGCATCGTCATCGCGCTCCTCTTCCTCGCGTTCATCATCGCGGCGGCGATGAGGCCGAGCGTCGAATGGCTCCAGCGTCGGCGACTCCCGGGCGGCATCGCGATCCTCGCCCATTACGCGGTGCTGGTCGGTGTGATCGCGCTGCTCCTCTGGGCCGTGGTCCCGCGCGCCGTCGACCAGGTCGACAGCGCGCTCGGCGGGATCCCGACCTCGAGCTCCGAGCTTCAGCAGGAGACCAACCAGTCGACCGGCGTGAAGCACGAGATCCTGCAGCGCGTCCAGGACGGCCTCGACGAGCTGCCGTCAGGCAGGGATCTCCTCGACCCGGCGCTTTCCGTGACCTTCACGGTGTTCGAGGTGCTCGTGGGGATCTTCTTCACCCTCGCGTGCGCCGCCTACTGGATCTTCGAGCGCGACCGTGCCGAGGGGCTCGTGCTCTCGATGCTGCCGCGCGAGCGCAGACGCGTGGTCCGCGACACCTGGAACCTGATCGACCTCAAGCTCGGCGCCTATGTCCGCGGACTGCTCATCCTCGTCTGCTTCGTCGCTTCGCTTCTCTGCCTGATCTTCTACCTGATCGGTCTCCCGTTCTGGCTCCTGATCGGGGTCTTCGCAGGCTTCGTCGAGATCGTGCCCGTCATCGGCCCGCTTCTCGCGGGCGCGGTCGCCGTCGGTGTCGGCTTCACGCAGTCCTGGGAGCTCGCGCTGGCGGCCGGCCTCGCCGTGCTGGGCGTACGCCTGCTCGAGGACTACCTCGTCATCCCCCGCGTACTCGGGACCGCGGTCGGCTTGACTCCCCTCTCGGTGCTCGTTGCGGTCTCGGTGATGGGAATCCTCTTCGGCGGCTTCGCAGTCCTGCTCGCGATCCCGCTGGCCGCAGTCCTGGCCACCCTCGTGGACGTGGTCGTCCGCCACCGGAATCCCGCGGAGGAAGACGTCCCCGCCGTGCTCTTCCCGGCGAAGGAAGTCGAAGAGCGCTAGTCAAGCGGGCCCGAAATCTTCGGCTGCGCCGCGATTTCGGCCGACAAGAGCCCGACGGCCCTGTGCGTGCGGGGCAGGGGCGCTGTCGTCCCACGCTCGCAGGCGCCTCGTCAGACATTTTCGGACGCTCGGGCTAGTTGGCGCGGCGCCAGCGGCCGAAGACCAGGCCTCCGGCTGCGAAACCGAGCCCGAACGTCCCGACCGCGAACCCGCCGATGGCGACCGCCTTCCGCCACGGGGCGAGGCGCCGCCAGCGGCCGATGGCCTCCTGTTCCTCCGGCGAAAGCGGCTCTCCACGCCGCTGCTTGCGCCCCGCGGCGCCGGCCCGGAGGCCCAGGTACATGTCGTCGAAGATCTCGGTGGGTTCGTCGGCCATTGCTCAAACTATAGTCTCCCCGCCTGATGCCACCTCTACGCGTCCTGCAGGTCTCCGACCTGCATGCGGGGACGGCGGAGGAGCCGGAGGTGGAGGGCGATCTGCGCACCCTCGTGAGGGAGAGCGGGCCCGAGCTCGTGGTCGTGAGCGGAGATCTCACGCACAGGAACAGCCCGGCCCAGCACGCGCGAGCGGCGGATCTCCTCCGTTCGCTCGAAGCGCCGTTGCTCGTGATCCCGGGAAACCACGACATACCTCGTTGGCCCCCGTGGCGCTTCACCCGCACCTTCGACGAGTTCCAGCGTTCCTGGCCGGAGCTCGAGCCGGTCTATCGCTCCGATCGCCTCGTCGTCTGCGGCCTGAACTCGGTCCGACCCTGGAAGCAGCAGGGCGGCGCGATTCGGCCTGCCCAGGTCGAGCATGTCAGGGAGGTCTTCGCGTCCGCGCCCTCGACGGCCTTACGGATGGTGGCGGTCCACCACCACCTGTTGGGCGCGCCATGGCGGACGGCCAAGCGGACGATCGCCGAGCGTTCGCGCCTGCTCGGGTCGCTCGTCGACGCAGGTGCCGAGCTGATCGTCTCGGGCCATGTCCATCAGAGCGCCGTCAGCGAGCGCCGGGAGTTCGAGGTCACGGCGGGCAAAGTCCGGGGAACGACAGTCGCCACGGCGCCGGGGCTCGGCCAACCTCGCCCCAAGCGTCGTGGCGAGGCGAGGGGACTTCATCTCTACGAGGTGGACGACGGCTCGATCAAGGTGCTCACCTACGCCTGGGCCGGGAAGCAATGGGCCCAGATCGCCGACCGGCGTTTCCCGCGCGGTCTCGAGCCGCTGGCCACCGTCGGCTGAGCCGGCTACGCCCGCCCACTGTCGGGGATTTGGGCGAGCTTGCGGTCCAGGCTCTTCACGGTCGGGAAGAGCGCCAGCGCCGGGACGATCGGAAGCCAGAAGGTGAAGAAACGGTAGACGAGTGCTGCCAGGAGCGCCGGCGCGAGGGGAACGCCGACCGCGTAGAGGCTGAACGCCAGAGCCACCTCGATCCCACCAGACCCTCCGCCGGGGAGCGGGAGGGCCGTGGCGACGTAGCCCGTGGCGAAGGCGAGCACGAGGGGGGCGAGGTCGACGTCATCGATCCCGAACGCCCGCAGGGCGGCGTACAGCGTGAAGAGATGGCCGAACCAGTAGACGGCGAAGCCCAGGATCCCCGCAGGATGACTGCGTGGGTGAGTAAGGAGGTGGCGAACGACGAGCACCCCGCCGATGGCATCCGCCAACCCTTTCCTCGCCTGCGTCCACACCCAGGCCAGCCACCTTTTCGGGCTCCTGCCGGGTGCGTCCGGCTCAGGGACGTCCAGTGTGGCGAAGCGGTGTCGGCGTCCGGGCGAGCTGATCCAGGCCGCCGCGACGACGCAGACGGGGACGACGACGATCCAGGAGAGCGTCATCGCCAGGGGCGCATCCGACCCTGCCCCCGCGAGCACCGCGAGCGCCGCGACACAGGCGCCCGTTCCGAGCAGAGCCCACTCGAGCGTGTTGAAGCCGAGCACGCGTCGGGCCGAGTCGTGCACTCCCGCGCCCGCGCGGTGCAGAGCCCAAAAGTCCACTGCTAGGCCGCCCGCCGCCGAGCCCGAGCACGTTGGCCCCGAACCCGATCGCGACGATCCGGCACACCGTCCAGAGCGGCAGGCTGGGCCCTCCGTGCATACGGGCGACCTCGCGGTACCCGAGGACGTAGCCGGTGTAGGCGCAGAACAGCCCGACGAGGCAGACCGGGAACCAGAGCTTGTCGGCCTGTCGCAGAGCCTCGAGGACCTCGTCGAAGTCGGCGACCTGGCCGACGAGAGTGACCGCTCCGACGGCGAGGACCAGAGCGATCCCAACGGTGAAAAACGCCCTCCTCTTGTCCGGCCGGAAGATCTCGCTCCGCGCGCTCAAACGGGCCTGAGCCTAGCCGCCAGGGGGCATGGCCTTAGTGGCAAAAGGGATGACCCGGGTGCCCGCCCGTGGCGGGCACCCGGCGTCGAGGTCTAGCTCGCCGCAGCCAGCCTTTCGGCCTGCGCGATCAAGGCCTGCGCCTGCTTGATCCAGACCTTGGCCTGTCGGTCGCTCAGCTCGTTACCTGCGAACGCGGCACTGTCGAGTGCGTCTCTGATCTGCTCTGCCAACGCGTCGCGACGATTCGTCAGCCCCGCAATCTGATCCTCGATGGAGATGTAACGCGTGTCGTCCGGCGTCGCCGACTTGATCGCGCTCGTCGACATGACGAGCGTCGCCTGCGAGAAGTCCCCGAACGGTGCGTTCAGCTGCTTGTACACCGCTCCGAGGCGCCGGAGCACATCCCGGTGGGCGAGGACCGCCTGCGGCAGGGCCGAGTCGTCGAGCTGGTCGATGAGCACGCGCCCGTCGTGGACGTAGGTATCGCCGAGCCCGAGGAGGCTGAGCATCGTCGGGCGCGTGTCTGTGTGATCCGCCCACGTGTGGTCTTCGCCCGCCTGGCGAACGCCCGGTCCCACCATCCCGAGCCACGTCGTTGCGATCTCCGGATCGATGCTCCCGTGGTTCCACGCGAACGTCGGTGGAGTCGTCGGTACCGTCACGCACGGCGAGGTGCAGTTCGGCGCCCCGGCGAAGAGGAAGTAATCCGGGTCGGCGAACATTGTCAACGTCGGCGTCCTCTGCGGATCGGCCGTGACCATGTGGAGTGCCTTCATCCCCACGGGATCGGCGAGGGCAACACTGAGTTTGTCCGTCTGGCCCGAATACGGGCTAACACCGGTGAGCCGGCCGAGCGCCCGTCCGAAGTCGCGCGTCACCGGGTCCGTCCGGGCCGGATTGCCGGTGATGTAGATCGTCGGCGCCATATCCGCGTGGACGGTGAACGGCGTCGTGATCCCCTGCTGGGTGGCCATGAGGCCGGCCAGGTTCGCGTTGATCTCCCCGAGGAGGCTGTACGCACACGGCGTCGTGACGCCGTCGCAGCCGGCTGGCGTGGCCTGCGCCCCGACGAAGTGGTCGCCCTCCTCGTTCGTGACGACGAAGAGCGTGTTGCTCTTGTCGATGCCATCGGCGGCGAGCCGGTCGAAGAACTTTGCGAAAGCCTCGTCGTAAGCCTTCAGCTGGTCGACGTAGGGTTGCTCGCCGGGCCCACGGGCGATGTGGACCTCACCGGAGACTCCGTGCGAGTCGTGCGCGTCAGAGATGTATCCGAAGGTGACCGGGATCCCAGCTTCCTGCATCTGAGCGACATACGCGAGCGTAGTGCTCGCGAATAGCCCATCGAAGCCCGGGAAGCCGGGCTGGCCGAACTGGTCGCCGATCGGATTGCCGTTGAGGTCGTTCACGGCCCCGTTACCGCCCGTGATGGCCGGGTTCACATACTTCGCTCCGAAGAGGCCCTGGAAGCCGGTGTACCCGCCGGGCTCGTCGGGCAAGAGATCCGGTCGCGCGTGAGGATTCCCGGTGCAGATGCCGCCGTCGGCGGCGCAGTGAATCGCCATCCCGACGAAGTCGGTCTGCGCCAGGTTCCGTGCCGCGGTTCCCGGCGGCGCAGCATTGGAGGCGACGGCCTCGTTCCACTCGGCGGAGCCGGAGCCGAAGACCTTCGTCATGTCTCCGTTCGGGCCCGTGCCCGTGTTCTCCAGGACGACGTTCGCCAGCGCGGCCGCGCCGAAGTCGCAGCCGGCTCGGGTGTAGGGCACCCATGGCGCGGGCGTGTTCTTCGGCGTTCCGCTGTCCCCGTTGACCATGTTGAAGTTCGGATCGGTGGGGACCGCACTCACGTCGTCGGTCAGGTCGGTCCAATACTTGAACGAGGATGAGGAGGCCGTCGACCCGTCTGCGCGGAAGTAGCGGTACGAGTTGGTGACGGCCTGTCCATGCCGGTCCGAGTACATGCCTGTCAGCGAGGTCAGGATGCCGTTCGCGGTGTGCGAGATGAGGACAGTGTGGTCGTTCGTGAGCAACGTGCCGTTGCCCTTGAGAAAGTTGAGCAGGTGAGGCATCTGCTCCAGATCAGAGGGGACGTTCGGGTTGTCCCGCAAGAAATGGGTGTTGTCGAAGATGAGGTAAATGACATGCTTGATGTCGCCCTTGAGCTGACAGCCGTTGGCCACGGCTGCCGCCGAGGCGTCTCCTGAGGCAGCGTTCGTCTTCCCCGCCCCTCCGAACGCGGCCACCGCTGCGCCGGCGAGCACGAGCACGCCGAGAATGAGCAAGCGTCTCGAGGCCATGCGGTCTCTCCTCTCCCTCAGAGGTTGCGACGGGGACCCGGCGCCCGGCGATGGACGTCCGTGCGGAGAGACTGGGCCAAAGCGGCCCCGCCCTTGGCTCTCCCGGGTTCCCAGAACGGCGTCACCCTAACGCGTCAGCGGGTGCACGTTCAAGCGGTTGTGGTGACGATTCGGTTGCGGTCGGGTTCCGCCGAGGAGAAGGGTCTAGGCCGCCGGTTCCGCAGCGAGAAGCTCGCGGCGGAGCTCCTTGATCTCGTCCCGGAGCTTGGCCGCGTACTCGAAGCGAAGCTCCTCGGCGGCCGCGTACATCTCTTCCTCGAGCGAGACGACGAGCTTCTCGATTTCGTCCGGCTGCATGCCTTCGATCCTCCGGGAGCCGCGGCGCCGCTTGCCCGGGACTGTGGGAGACTCGAGGGCAAGGAACTCGGCGATGTCGGAGACGCCCTTCACGATCGACTCCGGCGTGATGCCGTGCTCCTCGTTGTAGCTGAGCTGGATCTCGCGGCGGCGGTTCGTCTCCTCGATCGCGCCCTTGATCGCCTCGGTCATCTTGTCCGCGTACATGACGACCGTGCCGTTGACGTTGCGCGCGGCCCGGCCGATCGTCTGGATGAGCGCGGTCTGGCCGCGGAGGAAGCCTTCCTTGTCCGCATCGAGGATCGCGACCAGCGACACCTCCGGCAGGTCGAGGCCCTCGCGCAGCAGGTTGACGCCGACGAGGACGTCGTACTCGCCGAGTCTGAGCTCCCTGATGATCTGGATCCGCTCGAGGGTGTCGATCTCCGAGTGGAGATAGCGGGCCTTCACGGCCGACTCGAGCAGGTAGTCGGTCAGATCCTCGGCCATCTTCGTGGTCAGCGTGGTGACGAGGACGCGCTCGCCGGCCTCCTCCCTCCTCCTGATCTCGTTGAGGAGGTCGTCGATCTGGTTCTTCGTCGTCCGCAGCTCGACCTCCGGGTCGACGATGCCGGTGGGCCGGATGATCTGCTCCGCGATGTTGGTGGAGTTCCGCAGCTCGAAGGGGCCAGGCGTGGCGGACACGAACACCATCTGCGGCACCTTCTCGACGAACTCGTCGAAGCGGAGCGGGCGATTGTCGAGCGCCGACGGAAGGCGGAAGCCGTACTCGACCAGCGTCTCCTTGCGCGAACGGTCTCCCTCGTACATGCCGCCGAGCTGGGGCACGGTCTGGTGCGACTCGTCGATGAAGACGGCGAAGTCGTCTGGGAAGAAGTCGAGCAGCGTGTGGGGCGCCGAGCCCGCGGGCCGGCCGTCGAGGATGCGCGAGTAGTTCTCGATCCCGTTGCAGTAACCGAGCTCGGCCAGCATCTCCATGTCGTACTCGGTTCGCTGGCGGATCCGGTGCGCCTCGAGCAGCTTCCCCTGGGACTCGAAGAGCTTCACCTGCTCCTCCAGCTCGTGGCGGATCTCGTCCAACGAGCGCTCGATGGTCTCTCGGGAAGTCACGTACTGCGTGGCGGGAAAGATCGCGAGGTGCTCGAGACGAGCGTAGACCTCGCCGGAGAGCGGGTCGAAGTGCGTGATCGACTCCACCTCGTCCCCGAAGAGCGAGATGCGGTACGCCGACTCCATGTGCGCCGGCTGCACCTCGACGACGTCGCCACGGACACGGAAGCGCCCACGGCCCAGGAACGAGTCGTTGCGCGAGTACTGGATGTCGACCAGCTTGCGCAGCATGACATCGCGGTCGATCTCCATTCCCACGCCGAGGAGGACGGTCTTCTCCTCGTACTCGACCGGCGAGCCGAGGCCGTAGATGCAGGAGACGGACGCCACGATGAGGACGTCCCGGCGAACGAGCAGGGCGCTCGTCGCCGCGTGCCTGAGTCGGTCGATGTCGTCGTTGACCGACGCGTCCTTCTCGATGTAGAGGTCTGCCTGCGGGACGTACGCCTCGGGCTGGTAGTAGTCGTAGTAGGAGACGAAGTACTCGACCGCGTTGTCGGGGAAGAACTCGCGGAACTCGTTGCACAGCTGTGCGGCGAGCGTCTTGTTGTGCGCGATCACGAGCGTCGGCTTCTGAACCTGCTCGACGATCCAGGCCATCGTCGCGGTCTTCCCGGTCCCGGTCGCGCCGAGCAGCGTCTGGTAGCGGTCGCCCGCGTTCAGGCTGCCGGCGAGGGACGCGATCGCGTCGGGCTGGTCGCCCGTCGGGCGATAGGCGTCGGAAACGCGGAACTCGGCCACGACTCAGATCGTAGCCGTGAGTGCTTAGCTAGACGGCCTGGCGGAGAGGCGAAGCGGGCTCGCGCGCGCACGCGGGCGAGGGGCCCGACGACATGCTGGTCGAAGGCCGAGCCGGCCTGCTCGAGGAGAAGGCCGAGGGCCTTCTCCGCGCTCCAGGCCGCGCGTTAGACCTGCGTCGAGATGAGTGCGTCGTACACGTCGCAGACGGCGAGGATCCTGGTGTCGAGGCCGAGCTCAGGAGCTTCGAGACCGCGGGGATACCCGCTTCCGTCCAGCCGCTGGTGGTGGTCGTGGACGAGCCGCAGCTACCGCTCTGCAGGCGCCGCGGCGGCCGGCTCCTCGCCGTTCTTCCCGAGCTCGAGGAAAAACGAGGCGAAGGCGCCGGCGATGCCGCTGACGAGGCACACGGCGGTCAGCTCGAGGGCGATGTCGACGATGCGGCCGCCGGTCGTCACCGGGTTCCGCAGCTGCGACGACACGGTGAGAAGCTGCACGGTCGAGAAAAAGAAAGCGTCCCACAGGCTGCGGATCTGGCTCCGGCGCACGTCGTCCTCGAACACCCACATGAGCACGGTCCCGATCGCGTCGACGAGGCCGACGAGGACGAGTGCTCCGACGAGCCTGCGCCGCAGGAGGAGGTGGGGCTGCGGAGGCCGGCGCCGGAGGATGTGCCTCAGGTGACCGAAGACCCTCACGAAGAGAGAATCGCCCGCGAGCCGGACGTTCTAGTCCGCCAGGCCGAGCTCCTTCGCGTAGGCCTCCGCGTAGACGTCACGCGTTTCGAGCACCGAGTCGACGTACTCGCGCGTCTCGGGGAAGACGATGCCCTCGCCGTTCGCCCGCCAGGAGTCGACGTTGGCCTGCCCTGCGTTGTAGGCCGCGAGGGCGAGCCTGGTGGCACCGTACTTCGTCAGCAGCCGACGGAGGTAAAAGGCTCCATAGCGCACGTTGATCTCCGGGTTGTAGAGATCGGAGACCACGAACCGTGACCCGCCGGTGTGGAGCGCGATTCCCTTCGCCGTCTCCGGTAGGAGCTGCATCAGCCCGATTGCGCCGGACGACGACTTCGCGCCCGCGTCGAACTTGCTCTCGCGGTAGATGACTGCAGCCAAGAGGGCAGGATCGAGGTCGTAGTTCTGCGCGTGTCCACGCACGATCTGCTCGTAGGAGAGCGGATAGCGGAGACGCTCGTACCACGGTGGTTGCGTCTGCTCGACGTACGCAAAACCGGCGCCCGCGGCGGCCAGCAGCACGAGCACCGAGACGAAGATCCTCACGCGCCGAGTTTCTCGACCACGCCGGACACGAAGCGGTCGAGCTCTTCGAGAGACCCCTCGTTCACGTAGGCGAAGTCGGCCCGGGCGAGCTTCTCCTCATCCGGAATCAGCCTGCGCTCGCGGTCCTGCATGGGCCGCACCTGTCGCGAGATGCGCACCTCCGGCGAGGCGCTGATCACGACGACCGCGTCGAATCTCGAGTCGCCGCCGACCTCGTAGAGCAGCGGGACCTCCGTGACCGAGACCGTCGGAGGATCCGGCTGCTCGGCCAGCTTCTCCCGCCAGGCGAGATACGTCGCGACGACGCGCGGGTGGAGCAGGCGCTCGAGCCAGTCGAGCTCGCCCGCATCCGCGAAGACGATCTGGGCCACGCGGTCGCGATCGACTTCGCCCGAGGGGTCGAAGATTCCAGCGCCGAATCGGTCCCGCAACGCACCGCGGACCTCGTCGTCGCTCCTGAGGAGCTCGTGGACGATCTCGTCGCTCGAGATCACTGCCGCGCCGTGACGCTCGAAAGCGCGCAGCGCCTCGGACTTCCCCGCTCCGATGCCCCCCGTGACGGCGACCGCCACGGGACGCGGTGGTCTGCCCGTTCGTCTTGCCGCGCTTATAGCGCGCGAAAAGCCCGCCAGGCTAGGACGCAGGGAGCGTGCGCGCCGGTAGCACGTGCGCGACCGGGGACGACGCCTGGCGAGGCTTTGCAGCCGCCCAGAAGCACGGAGGAGGCGGCCAGACGGACCACGACTATTCGGTCTCTTCTTGCGGCGGAGCAGGCGGCTCGCCCTCGGAGTCCCCCGGTCCCTGGTGCTCGGGCGCGACGGCATCGGCCTCGACACTCTGGTCGGCGAGCTCTGGAGCCTCCTCGGCACCGAGCTCTGGAGCCTCCTCGGCACTGAGCTCTGGAGCCTCCTCGACGCCTTCCGAGAACACCTCCTCGGAGAGCCCGAG
>JBKPFG010000252.1:0-4540 GCA_046728735.1 Actinomycetota bacterium | reverse complement strand
CTCGAGGAGTGGGTGGAGGAGCTGAGGCTTGCCGAAGCGGCCTGATCTCCGCTCCATCTGCCTGATCGGCTCCGGCCCGATCGTGATCGGCCAGGCCTGCGAGTTCGACTACGCGGGCAGCCAGGCTCTCAAGGTCCTCCGGGCCGAGGGGTTCCGCACGATCGTCGTCAACTCGAACCCGGCCACGATCATGACCGACCCGGGCTTCGCCGACCGCACGTACCTGGAACCGCTCGATCTCGACGGAGTCGCCGGCGTGCTCGCCCGTGAGCGCCCCGACGCGCTGCTGCCGACGCTCGGCGGCCAGACCGCGCTCAACCTCGCGAGCGAGCTCGCCGCCGCGGGGATCCTCGACGAGCTCGGCGTCGAGCTGGTCGGCGCGAGCCACGAGGCCATCCGCCGCGCCGAGGATCGCGAGCTCTTCCGCAAGACGATGAAGAGCGTCGGCCTGCGCGTGCCGGAATCCGTGATCGTGACCTCGGCGGACGACTTGCCGGGCGACCTCCACTTCCCGGTCGTCCTGCGCCCGGCCTTCACGCTCGGCGGCCACGGGGGCGGGATCGTCCGCGCCCCGGAGGAGCTCGAGCGCATGCTCGGCCTTGGCCTCGCCGAAAGTCCCGTGGGGCAGGTCCTGGTCGAGGAATCCCTGCTCGGGTGGGACGAGTTCGAGCTCGAGGTCATGCGCGACGGTGCGGACAACGTCGTCATCGTCTGCTCGATCGAGAATCTCGATCCGATGGGCGTCCACACGGGCGACTCGGTCACGGTGGCGCCGCAGATGACCCTTGCGGACGAGGCCTACCAGGAGCTCCGCGACGCGGCGGCCAGCGTGATCCGCGCCGTGGGCGTCGACACGGGCGGCTCCAACATTCAGTTCGCGCGCGAGCGCGACACGGGAGAGATGCGTGTGATCGAGATGAACCCACGCGTCTCGCGATCGTCGGCGCTGGCGAGCAAGGCGACGGGCTACCCGATCGCCAAGGTCGCGGCCCGGCTCGCGGTCGGCTACACGCTGGACGAGATCCCGAACGACCTCACGGGGACGACCCCGGCGAGCTTCGAGCCGACGCTCGACTACGTCGTGGTCAAGTTCCCGCGCTTCACCTTCGAGAAGTTCCCGGGCGCAGACGAGACTCTCGGCACCCAGATGAAGTCGGTGGGGGAGGCGATGGGAATCGGCCGGACCTTCACCGAGGCCTACCTCAAGGCCGCGCGGTCTCGCGAGCTCGACACCGACACCGTGCCCGAGCTCCCGGAGGGGGCGCACCCGTGGTTTCACGCCCAGCTCGACCGGGCCAAGTCGTCCTTGCGCTCCGCCGGCGCGATCGACGATTTCGTCGCGGACGACTGGATCTCCCTGAAGAGGACCGGCTGGTCTGACGCCGAGATCGCCTCTGCGTTCTGCACGAGCGAGGAGGAGGCGCGCGGCAAGAGGCATGCGTGGGGGGTCAGGCCCTCGTACCGGCGGGTCGATTCCTGCGCGGCCGAGGTGGAGGCGCGCTCCAATTACCTCTATTCGACCTGGGGCGAGGCCGACGAATCGCCGCCCGGGCGCGGCCGCTCGGTGGTCATCCTCGGCTCCGGCCCGAATCGAATCGGTCAGGGAATCGAGTTCGACTACTGCTGCGTCCACGCCTCCCGGGCCTTCAGGGCGCTCGGCTTCGAGACCGTGATGGTGAACTGCAACCCGGAAACGGTCTCGACCGACTACGACACCTCCGACCGCCTCTACTTCGAGCCGCTGCGGGTCGAAGAGGTGCTCGAGATCTGCGCCCGCGAGCGTCCGGCGGGCGTCGTGATCCAGTTCGGGGGGCAAACACCTCTCAAGCTCGCGCGGGCG
Organism: Actinomycetota bacterium; assembly: GCA_046728735.1. Taxonomy (GTDB): domain Bacteria; phylum Actinomycetota; class Thermoleophilia; order Gaiellales; family Gaiellaceae; genus JAIBJP01. Next base: position 2,700 of record JBKPFG010000252.1, on the reverse strand, counting down.
CTCGAGGCCGCGGGTCACCGCATCCTGGGGACGCCGTTCGAGGCCGTCGACCTCGCCGAGGACCGTGAGCGCTTCGCCGCGCTCTGCGACGAGCTCGGCATCGCCGTTCCTCCCTGGGGCATGGCCCGGACGGCCGACGACGCTGCCGCGATCGCCGAGGAGATCGGCTATCCGGTCCTCGTCCGGCCTTCGTACGTCCTGGGCGGCCGCAACATGCGGGTCTGCTACTCCGACGTCGAGGTCATGCTCTCCGCGTTCGGGCGCGGCTGCATCGTCGACCGCTTCCTCGAAGGCGCGATCGAGCTCGACGTCGACGCCCTCTGCGACGGCGAGGAGACCTTCGTCGCTGCCGTCATGCAGCATGTCGAGGAGGCCGGGGTCCACTCCGGGGACTCGTCGTGCGTGCTCCCGCCGGTCTCGCTCGACTCGGCCACGCTCGCGCAGGTCGAGGGGACGGTCCGGCGCCTGGCACCGGTTCTCGGGGTGGTCGGCCTCGTGAACGTCCAGCTCGCCCTGCAGGACGGCCGGCTCTACGTCCTGGAAGCAAATCCGCGGGCCTCCCGGACGGTGCCGTTCGCGAGCAAGGCGATCGGCATCAACCTCGTCGAGGCCGCGTGCCGGCTGGCGGCCGGGCACAAGCTCGCCGAGCTCGATCTCACCGGCACCCGAAACGGCCACGTGTCGGTGAAGGCGGCCGTCTTTCCCTTCGCGCGCTTCCCCGGAGCGGATCCCGTGCTCGGTCCCGAGATGCGCTCCACGGGCGAGGTGATGGCCAGCGCGGCCGACTTCCCCTCCGCGTTCGCCAAGGCCGAGCGCGCGGCGGGCCGGCGCTTGCCCGAAAGCGGCACGGCGTTCCTCTCGGTCTGCGACGCGGACAAGTCAGCGGCCGTCGAGGTGGGAGGAAGCCTCTCGACGCTTGGCTTCGAGCTCTGCGCGACATCCGGGACGGCGAGGGCGCTCGCCTCCGCGGGCCTCCCCGTCACGCACGTGCGCAAGGTGGGGGAGGAAGGTGGGGGCCCGACGATCGTCGACCTCGTCCGGCGCGGGCGGTGCGACCTCGTCGTCAACACGCCGGCCGGCCGGGGTGCGCGCTCGGACGGCTATGCCATCCGCGAGGCGGCGCTCGTCGCCCGCGTTCCGTGCGTCACGACGCTCGCAGGAGCGTTCGCCGCAGTCGACGCCATCGCGCGAGCTCGCAGCGAGGACGCGCTCTCCCTCCAGGAGCGGATCAGTGCGTAGAGAGGCTCTCGCCGTCGCCGGGGTCGACCGGATCGGCTCGTACAGCCTCGTCCGCGTGCGGCGTGGCGGCCTGGAATCCGGCGTGCCCGGACAGTTCTTCATGCTCTCCCCGCCGGGTCGCCTGCTGGCGCGGCCCATGAGCCTCTGCCTCGCCACCCGCAAGGAGCTCGGTTTCCTCATCGACCCGATCGGGCCGGGCACCCGTGCCCTGGCGGAGCTCGTCAGGAACGAGCGGCTCGCTGTCCTCGGCCCGCTCGGGAACGGCTACAGGCTCGAGGTCAAGCGTCCGCTGCTCGTGGGCGGTGGCATCGGAGTCGCCCCGTTGCCGTATCTCTCCGAGCGGCTGGGCAGGCCTCCCGCAGTCCTCGGTTTCCGGACCGAGGAGCACGCGGAGGCCGCCGCGCTCGTTCCCAACGCGGAGATCGTCGTCGAGCCTCGCCTCGTCACCGAGCTGATCCCTCCCGGCCATGACGTCCTCGCCTGCGGGCCGGCGCCGATGCTCGAAGCCGTGCGGCGGCTGGCGACCACCGCCCAGCTGGCGTGGGAAGCGCCGATGGCCTGCGGTTACGGAGCCTGCTACGGCTGCGCGGTCGAGATCGACGGTGTGCTCAAGCGTCTTTGCGTCGAGGGGCCCGTACTGACTGCGGAGGCGGCGTGATCCTCAACGCGTCAGGGTGCCTCGACGCGCTCACCGCTCCCGAGGTCGCCGCCCAGCTCGACGCCTTCGTGACCAAGACGGTGACCCCACTTCCGCGTGGTGGTAACGAGCCCGTCCGGATCGCCGAGACCGAGGTGGGGATGCTCAACTCGATCGGGCTCGCCAACCCGGGGATCGACGCCTTCCTCGCCGACGTCCTGCCCGAGCTCGTCGAGCTCGAGCTTCCGGTCTGGGTCTCGGTCGGAGGCTTCTCGGCCCAGGAGTACGCGGATCTCTGCAGGCGGCTCGACGCCCGCGAGGAAGTCGAGACAATCGAATTGAACGTCTCGTGCCCGAACGTCGCGGAGCCGGCCGACTCCGTGGGGGAGATCGTGGCAGCGGCCCGCGCCGCGACGGCCAAGATGCTCTACGCGAAGCTCTCCCCCTCGAGTGGGGACATCGCTGCGGTCGCCCAGGCGGCGGCCGCCGCCGGAGCCGACGGTCTCTCACTCGTCAACACCATTCGCGGTCTCGCGCTCGACCCGACGACGCTCGAGCCGACCCTCTCGACGGGGACGGGTGGGCTCTCCGGCCCGGCTCTCAGGCCCATCGGCCTGGCGGCTGTCTTCGCGTGCTTCCGGGCCACCGAGCTCCCGATCGTGGGGATGGGAGGGGTCGAGACCGGCCGCCACGCGCTCGAGCTCATCGCCGCGGGCGCGACCTCTGTCGCCCTCGGAACGGTCCTCTTCGCCGACCCCGAGGCGCCGGCCCGTATTCGCGCCGAGCTCGAGGCCGAAGCACGCGCGCTCGGCTTCGAGACGCCG
>JBKPFG010000142.1:0-3574 GCA_046728735.1 Actinomycetota bacterium | reverse complement strand
GCCCTCTCCCGACGGAGAGATCGGGCCCCTGCGGCGCGGGTTCTCGGCGCTCGTCCGGCGCGCGCAGCCGCGCCGGCTCCTGCCGATCGCCATTGCCTACGACCCGCTCGTGCCGGGGCGCACGCGTGCCCTGGTCACCCTCGGCCCGGCCAGCGAGACCTCACGCGCGAACGTCGAGGAGACCACGCTCGAGCTCCTGCGGAGGGGCACCGCGCTCACGGCCGGGCAATACGTGGCGCACGAGCTCGAGGCGAGCCGGAGCCCGACCGAGGAGGGCCTCGCCGACGCCGTCGAGGCGGCGCGAGAGGAGGGGCGACCCGTCGATCCCGACCTGCTCGATCCCGTGCGCCGGGCCTCCCGCCTCGCGGATGCCGCGGCGGTGGCGAGGCGCAGGCCCGAAGCGCTGCCTTTTCTCGCCCGCGAATACACGAGCGCGCGCGGCCGCTAGGAGGGCTCTTCGGCCGGCGCGGCCTTCCTGCGTCTCCGAAACAGGCGTGGAAACGCCGGCGAGACGAGCAGGGCGCCCAGCAGCGTCACCGGCACGACGGTCAGGGCGTGCATGGTGAGGACGTAGGCGCTCGCCTTGTCGGTGGGGATGTCGATCCCCTGCGCCGCGAGCAGGGTCAGGTAGTCGAAGGTGCCGATGCCAGCGGCGGTCGCCGGCACCGCCAGCGTCAGGTTGCCGACTCCTTCGAGCAGGAAGTAGCCGCCGACACCGATCTGGAGGTCGAACGCCTGGCCGACCACGTAGTACATGGCCACGTCTGCGAGCCACATCGCCGCGGAGGTGGCGAAGACGAGGAAGACGCGCTTGCGGCCGCGGAAGGCCCCGAGACCCTCGACGAAGTGCGCAGCCGCCCGGGCGGCGCGAGTGTGCCAGCGCGGGGGGAGCCACTTCGTCGTCCGCCAGATGAACGCCTCGGTGCGCTCGAAGTCGCGCGCAGCGAGGGCGACGAGGAAGACGCCCAGCGCCGTCCCACAGGAGAGCCCGATGCCGGTGTAGAGGACCGCTCCGCCCTCGCCGATCATGAGCGCGCCGAGAAGGATCCACACCGAGAGCACGACCCCGTCGAGCAGGCGCTCGGCGAAGAGCGTTCCGGCCGTCACGAACGCAGGCACGTGCTGCTCGCGCAGGGACTCGATGCGCAGGAGGTCGCCGCCGCGCGCGGGGAGGAAGTTGTTCGCCGCCCGGCCGACGGAGATGGTGGAGAAGAGCTTCCGCTTGCGGATCGTGTAGCCCGCGCCCGAGAGCAGGTACTTCCAGCGCAGGGTCATGAAGAAGACGTTGCAGAGGATGAGACCCAGCGCGGCGAGCGCGGTCCAGCCAGGAAGCGAGGAGATCTCCTCCCAGGCCTCGCCCAGGTCGACCTGTCGGAGGAAGAGCCAGAGAAAGGCGCCCGTGGCCGCGGAGCCGAGCAGCAAACGGAACAGGTATCGCCGCCACGGCCGGGGCATCGGTCGATAAGTATGTCCCCTGGAATGGCTCTCGGTGAGGGATTGCGCGCTTTCTCCGGGCGGCGTGAGGTTGCGATCGGTCTCGGCGTCTACGCGGGCTACCTGCTCGTGCGCAAGTTCGTCGTCACCCCGCAGGGGCGTCGCCGCGCGGCCGAGAACGCAGAGCGCATCGTCGCGCTCGAGGAGCGGTTGGGAATCCACGTCGAGCCGGAGCTGCAGGCGGCCCTCCTGCCTCGGCGACGGCTCGTCGCGGTCCTGAACGTCGCGTACGCGACACTGAACGTCGGCCTCACGGTCGGTTGGCTGATTCGGCTCTTCGCCCGGCGCGATCCCGAGTTCCACCGCCTGCGCACGGCGGCTGTGCTCGCCACGCTGGGCGCGCAGCCCGTCTTCCTCTTCTTCCCGGTGGCGCCGCCGAGGACGCTTGACCACTTCGTGGACACGATCGCGGACGTCAGCGGCTTCGACCTCGACAGCGGGCTGGTCGCGAAGCTCTACGACCCGATCGCCGCCATGCCGTCCATCCACGTCACGTACGCCGTCGTGACGGCCGCGGGTATCGCCGAGACGAGCGGGTCAGGCGTGGCCCGGGCGCTCGCTCCCGCGTACCCAACGGTCGTCGCGCTCGTCGTCTTCGCCACGGCGAACCACTACCTCCTCGACGCGATCGCGGGGGCTACGCTGGGCCTGGTCGCCCTCCGCTTCGCCCCCCGGCTCTCCTGAGCACCCGCGCGAGCGTGGCCGGCGCAAGCGCCTGCGCCGCGCCCGCGACGCGGAGGTAGCGCGGGAAAACGATCTCCGTTCGGTTGCGCTCGACCGCCTTCACGATCGCCTCCGCGACCTGCTCCGGAGTCAGGACGACGTGACGGAGCACGCGGTGGGCGAGGAGCTGTCGCTGGGGGAATCCGGGAGTCTCCACCGGGCCCGGGTTGACCGTGTGGACGCGAATTCCGCGGGCGGCGAGCTCGGGCGTCGTCGCGCGCGAGAAGGCGAGCTGCGCATGCTTGGCGGCCGCGTAGGGGCCCGACGCTCCGTGCGCGACCGTTCCGGCCACCGACGCGACGTTGACGACGTCGGACGGCTTGCCCGCCTCGAGCAGCGGCAGGAAGGAGAGGAGCGCCCAGACTGCGCCGAGGTAGTTCGTGCGCGCGACGCCCTCGATCTCCTCCGGCGTGCTCTCGAGGAAGCCCTTGCGGCGCGTGTAGCCGGCGTTGTTGACGAGGAGGTGGATCGCCGCGTGCCGCTCGCCCACGCGCGCGGCGACGTCCTGCAGCTGGGCGCGCTCTGCGACGTCGCACGGCTCGGCCTCGGCGCCGAGCTCCTTCGCCACCCGCTCGAGCCGCTCCCGCTCGCGGGCGAGGAGCACGCAGCGCCAGCCTCGACGCGTGAGTGCCCGCGCGGTCGCGGCCCCGATCCCGCTCGATCCTCCGGTGACGACGGCGATGCGCACCGGGCGACAATAGACTCCCGCCGCCATGGCCGACTTCAGCGGCAAGCGCGGTCTCGTTCTCGGCGTCGCCAACCGCCGCTCGATCGCCTGGGCGATCGCCCAGAAGCTCGCCGAGGGCGGCGCCTCGCTCGCGTTCACCTACCAGGGCGAGCGCATCGAGCAGAGCGTGCGCGACCTGGCCGGCTCGGTGGCGAGCCCGCTCGTCACGGAATGCGACGTGCGCGCGGACGAGGACGTGGAGCGCGTCTTCAACGAGGTCGGCGAGACGTTCGGGGGCGAGCTCGACCTGCTCGTCCATTCGGTCGCCTTTGCGGACGCACGCGATCTCGAAGGACGGTTCACGGACACGCCGCGCGATCGCTTCTGGCTCGCGCTCGACGTCTCGGCCTACTCCCTCGTCTCGGCGGCGCGGGCGGCCGAACCGCTGATGGAGAAGGCGGGCGGTGGCTCGATCCTGACCATGACGTACCTGGGCGGGGAGCGGGCGGTCCCTCACTACAACGTCATGGGCGTGGCGAAGGCGGCCCTCGACGCCTCGGTCCGCTACCTCGCGTGGGATCTCGGCCAGAAGAACATCCGCGTCAACGCGGTGTCCGCCGGCCCGGTGCGGACTCTCGCCGCCCGCTCAATCGCCGGCTTCCCGACCATGGAGGCGGTCGTCGAGGAGCG
>JBKPFG010000257.1:0-7740 GCA_046728735.1 Actinomycetota bacterium | reverse complement strand
GCGCAAGCGCGAGGCCGCAGAGCCATGAAAGGACCGTATGCCTGCAGGAATGGGGCGGCGTCCCCCGTTTGAGGGACGCCTCCAAATTCACCCAAAAGGGTGAACCCCGGGCCGGGTGGGCGGACCGGGGCTCTCGCTGTGTTCGAAGCTAGTTAGGGGAGCGTCGACGCGCTTGGATCGACCGCCGGATCCGACGGAGCCGTGCCGTAGATCTCCGCCAGCATGGCGTCGAGCTCGGAGGGATCCATCCACTCCCCGCCCTCGGCGGTCACGTCGCCGTCCGCGTTGTCGGCGTAGGAGACCGAAGCCCAGGAGGCATCCGACCAGCTCGCATCCGACCAGGAAGCGTCGGACCAGCTCGCGCTCGCCCAGGATGCGCTTGCCCAGGAGGCCGACGCCCACGAGGCGCTCGACCAGGAGGCGGAAGCCCACGAGGCGTCAGACCAGGAGGCGGAGGCCCACGACGCGTTGGCCTTGGCCGTGTTGGCCCAGCTGGCCGTGTCGAAGGCGGGCGCGGTGCTGCCGGTCGGGTCAGTCTTGACGAAGGCGCGCAACGCGAGATTCGGGTTGGGCGCCGCGGTCAGCGCGACCGCCTTGGAGATGTCGACGATGCCGACGCCCTCCGAGAGCGGGGCCGCTGCCGGCGTCCGGCTGGCAGTCACCATCAGGGCGCCCTTGACCTGGTCGGGGCTCCACGTGGGATGCGCGGCCAGGATCTGGGCGGCTCCGCCTGCGATGATCGGCGCCGCGAACGAGGTGCCGGAAAGCTGGATGTAGCCGGGTGCGACGACGCTCTCCGGGCGCTCGAGAGCGAGCGTGGAGCCTGCCGGTGCCGGCCCGACGATGTAGCGGCCGGGGGCGGCGACATCCGGCTTGGCGAAGCCGTCGAGCGTGTACCCGTAGGCAGACCACGGAGCGGCGGTGTCGTCCATCGTCGAGGTGGAGCCGTCGACGTCGTCTGCACCGACCGTGATGACGAAGGGGTCGTTGCCCGGTGCGAACGGGACACCGCTCGGCTGGCCGGCAACGCCGTAGTTCCCAGCCGCGGCGATCACGACGACGCCCGAGAACCAAAGCCTCTCGACCGCCTTGTCGAGCGGGTCGTACATGAAGCTATTCGGCTGCGAGGAGTGGAGCGAGAAGTTCGCGACCTTGATCCCGTACTTGTCCTTGTTGGCGAGGATCCAGTCGGCAGCGCCAATCACGTCCCGCGTCATCGCCATGCCGTTGTCGTCCATGACGTCGAGCGAGACGAGCTTCGAGGCCGGAGCTGCTCCGGCGTAGCCGTCCGCAGAGCCCGCGGCGATGCCCGCGACGAAGGTACCGTGCCCCCGTCCGTCTCCCGCCGAGTTGTTGGCGAGCGAGGTGAGATTCACCTGCGCGACCACGCGGCCCGCGAAGTCGGCCCGGTTCGCGTCGATGCCGGAGTCGACGATGGCGATCGTCGGCGTCGCGGCCGAGGTCCCGCCCGCCCAGAACTTCTGGACGCCCGAGACGTACGGCCAGCGTTGCTTGTTCGAGAGGGCTGCGAGAGTGATCGGCGCGTCGTACGTGATCGACTCGACGTGGCCGTTGTGGGCCAGCGTGAGGATCTGGTTGCCCGTCAGGCGCGCTGCGACACCGTTGATCGAGCTGAACTGCCGCCGCACCTTGGCCTTCGTCCCGTCGAAGGAGGCGATCTGCTTGGCCAGCCAGCCCGAAGGCCGGTCGGAACCGACGAGAATGACGTCGAACGTCGCCTTGGGGCTCTCCTGCGCCTGAGCGATCAGGCCAGGAGTCGTGTACGCCTTGAAGCTCGAGTCCGTATCTGCGTAGGCGGCCGGCGCTGCGAGGCCCAGGACGAGGACGAGCGTGGCGAGGAATCCACGTCCCCCCTTCCCCCAGAGTGCGCTGGAGCGCGTCTCACCCTTCGACGGCTTGCCCCAGAGGGCGCTCGATCGCAGGCTTGCGTTCGAACCACGATCCTGCCGCATGTGGTGTGTCTCTCTTCCTCTCCCCCGCGCTGATCGCGCGGCCGCTTGGGTTTCCCTTACCGCAAGTCGGAAGCTACGGGGAAGGAACTGCCGCGACCTCCCCCTTTTGCGGGAGAACCGGCACATTCACTCTTTCGAGGGATTAGTCCCTCAGGGGTCCGGGGCGCTACGAAGCCCAGGCTGCGGCTGCCCAGCTGGCCGCGTTCCACGAGGCTGCGGCTCAGGTCGCGGCAGCCCAGGAGGCGCTCTTCCAGGAGGCGGCTGCCCACGGTTCGTGGGCGCATCATCGATCCGAAGAGCGGAGCGGCCTCCCCCGAAATGGGGAAACCCGGAGATTCCCTCGTTCGAGTGAACGTAGGATGGATCCCGTGCGGCTCCAGCTCGAAATCGCCCTCGCCCGGGCCGCAGGACGCGTTTCACGGCTCGCGGGCCGGGGCGGCGGCACGACTCTCCCCGGCAAGATCCTGGCGACTCTCGACCCGGCTGCGCTCGGAACGCTCGCGGGGCGTCTCCCGCTGGGATCCGCGCTCGTCTCCGCGACGAACGGCAAGACGACGACGGCCGCTATCGTCTCCGAGATCCTCGGGGGGCGAGTTCGGCTCGCACACAACCGCGCGGGCGCGAATCTCGTCTCGGGCGTCGCCTCCGCGCTCCTCGCCGCCCCCGGCGCCGAGCTCGGTCTCTTCGAGGTCGACGAGGGCGCCTTCGCCGATGTGGCGGGCCGCGTCCACCCGCACGCCGTCTGTCTCGGCAACCTCTTCCGCGACCAGCTCGACCGTTACGGCGAGCTCGAGCTCGTCGCCGAACGCTGGCGGACGGCGTTGGCGGAGCTCGACCCGGCCGCGTCGGTCATCGTCAACGCCGACGACCCGCTGCTCGCCGACATCGCGCGCGGGCGGGCGAACCTCACTCGCTTCGGGCTCGACGATCCGAGCGTCGCTCGCGAGCGCCTCCCCCACGCCGCCGACTCGAAGTACTGCCGGACGTGCGGCGCTCCGTACGCATACCGCGCGGCCTACGTGGGGCACCTGGGCGACTACGCCTGCCCCCACGGCCACGAACAGCGTCCTCCGCTCGACATCTACGCTCGCTCGATCGAGCTCTCCGGGCTCGAGAGCACGTCGTTCGAGCTCTCGACTCCCCAGGGGACGCGGCGGATCTCTCTGGGCCTGCCGGGGCTCTACAACGTCTACAACGCGGTTGCGGGAGCCGCGCTGGCCTCCGCCCTGGGCGCTTCCCTCGACGAGATCGAGCGTGGTCTCTCCCGCTTCCGACCGGCCTTCGGCCGCTTCGAGCGCATTCCGGCCGGCGGCAAGACCGTCCTTTTGCTGCTGATCAAGAATCCCGCGGGCGCGAACGAGGTCGTCCGGACGCTGATCTCGGCTGGCGGGCCCCGCCTGGCCGTCGTCGCTCTCAACGACAACATCGCGGACGGGCGCGACGTCTCGTGGATCTGGGACGTCGATTTCGAGCCGCTGGCCGCGGATCTCGAGCAGCTCGTGGTTTCGGGGGGACGCGCCGCCGAGCTCGCGCTGCGCTTCAAGTACGGGGGAGTCGACCCGGAGCGGATCGAGGTCGTCCCCGACCTCGAGCGCGCGCTCGACCGCGGTCTGGCGGCGACCTCCGAGGGCGGCGAGCTCGTGGTCCTCCCCACCTACACGGCGATGCTCGCGCTGCGAAGGATCGCGGCGGAGCGAGGCCTCGTCCGGCCGTACTGGGAGGAGGCGGCGTGAGGGACAAGATCGTGGTCGGCCACCTCTATCCCGACTATCTGAACATCTATGCCGACCGCGGCAACATGGCCGTGCTCGAGCGCCGCGCCGCCTGGCGCGGGATCGGGTTCGAGTACGGGACGATCGGCCTCGGAGAGACAGTCCCTGGCGACCACGACCTCTACTACGTCGGCGGTGGACAGGATCGCGAGCAGGCGCTCGTGGCACCGGATCTGGCCGCCAAGGCGGAACCGCTACGCGAAGCTGTGGCTCGAGGAGCTGCGTTCCTGGGCGTGTGCGGTGGCTACCAGCTCCTCGGCCGCTTCTACCGCGACCGTTCGGGCGCGGAGCTCCCCGGCATCGGGCTTCTCCCGCATTACACCGTCGCGGGTGAGCGGCGCATGATCGGAGACGTCCTCCTCGAGTGTGAGCTCGAGCCGGGCGAGCGCCGGCCCCTGGCGGGCTTCGAGAACCACGCCGGCCGCACGTATCTCGACGCGGGGTCGGAGCCGCTGGGGCGGGTCGTCGCGGGCTTCGGCAACAACGGCGAGGACGGTTTCGAGGGCTCCCGGCTCGGAAGCGCCGTCGGCACCTATCTGCACGGACCGCTCCTGCCGCGCAATCCCTGGCTCGCGGACTGGCTGATCGCGCAGGCGCTCGCGCGGCGACTCGGCGAGGCCCCGGAGCTCCCGGAGCTACCCGACGACTTCGAGTCCGCGGCGCAACGGGTCTCGGCCGAGCGGGCCCGCGCCCGGGGCGGCCGCTTCTAGCGGAACCCGACCGGGTTCAGGGCGCCCACATGGCGCCGAGGTAGACCACCGGGTCTCCTGGCTGCCAGCGGGCCAGGAAGCGCTGGATAGGCGGATGGAGGCTGATCCCCATGAGCTCCTCGAGCTCGAAGAGCCTGTGGTTTCGGACCGCTTGGTCCGTCGAGCTCGCCCGTTCGAGCGAGCGGCCCTCCAGATGCCCCGCAAAGATGATGTGGACGACGTGCTTCGCGGGTGCGCCAGGGGGTGCGATCGAGTCGGCGATCGCGACCGGGCCTTCGAAGGCGAAGTCCTCCGAGAGCCCGACCTCCTCTGCGAGCTCGCGGCGCAGGGCGTCCACGAGGGACTCGCCGGCGTTGACCCCTCCGCCGGGCAAGAGCCAGTACTCGCGGCCCGGCTTCTCCTGGCGAACGAGCAGGATGCGCCCCTCCCGGCGGAGGATGACGGAGACGCGAATGCGCGGTTCCATCACACGGCTCGGGAAGACCCGAAGCCGCGCACGCCGCGTTCGCTGGGCGGCAGCTCCTCGACTTCGCGCAGGGAGATCTCCGGGACGGGCAGCACGACGAGCTGCGCGATGCGCTCGCCGGGCTCTGCGCTGAACGTCTGCTCTCGATCCGTGTTCAGGAGCACGACCTGGATCTCGCCGCGGTACCCAGAGTCGATCAGCCCGGGAGCGTTCACGATCGTCACGCCATGGCGAGCGGCCAGGCCCGAGCGCGGCTGGACGAAACCGGCATAGCCCTCCGGAATCGCCACGGCGAGGCCCGTCGGCACGACGGCACGCTCGCCCGGACGTAGCGAAACCCGTTCGCACGCGGCGAGATCGAGCCCGGCGTCGCCAACGTACGCGCGCTCGGGCAGGCGCGCGTCGGCGCGCGTGCGCGTGATCTCGAGCTCGATCACCGGCTGCGAGCCCGCGCCGGGGGCTCCGACACGAGGTAAGGCGCGAAGCGCGTGACGTCGCGCTGCGGCAGCTGGGCGACGAGGATGACTCCTTCGGGTGTGTCGAGCCGCTCTTCGATCGGCGCTCCCAGCTCGTAGAGCTCGGCCAGCACCTTTCCCTGCTCGTACGGGACGAGCAGCCGTACCGTGCGGAGACGCTCGCCGAATCGCTCCGCAACCCTTGCCTTGAGGAGACCTAGGCCTTCGCCGTCCCGGGCCGAGATCTGCACCGCGCCTGGAAAGCCGTTCGCGAGCCTGCGCCGCCTCAACGGGTCGACGCAATCGATCTTGTTGAGGACCAGCTCGACCGGGAGCTCGTCGGCGCCGATCTCGGAGAGCACCGCTTCGACCGCGGTGATCATCTCGTCGAGCCGCTCGTCGCTCGCCGAAGCGTCGGCGACATGGAGGACGAGATCGGCTCGCGCGGTCTCCTCGAGGGTCGCCGCGAACCCTTCCACGAGCTGGTGCGGAAGTCGCCGGATGAAGCCCACCGTGTCCGTGACCAGATAGCGGCGGCCATCCTGCGCGAAGCCCCGCGTGGTCGGATCGAGCGTCTCGAAGAGCCTGTCGTCGACGGCTACGTGGGCATCGGTGAGTGCGTTCAGGAGCGTCGACTTGCCCGCGTTCGTATAGCCAGCCAGCGCGACGACGGGGGTCTCGGCGCGTCTTCGTGCCTTCCGCTGCGTCTCTCGTCGGCGCTCGAGCTCTCGAAGTCGGCGCTTGAGGTGGGCGATGCGCCTCCGGGCGATCCGTCTGTCCGTCTCGAGCTGCGTCTCCCCCGGCCCCCGTGTCCCGATGCCGCCGCCGAGACGCTCGAGGTGTTGCCAGAGGCCTCGCATGCGGGGCAGGTTGTACTCGAGCTGCGCGAGCTCGACCTGCAGCTTCCCCTCGGCGCTCACCGCATGCTGGGCGAAGATGTCGAGGATGAGCTGAGTGCGGTCGACGACGCGGAGCTTGAGCTCGTCCTCCAGGCGGCGCTGCTGTCCGGGATCGAGGTCGTCGTCCACGATGAGGGATTCCGCCTCGGCCGCGGGAACCGCCTCCTTCAGCTCCACGAGCTTGCCCTTCCCCACGTACGTGCGTGGATCGGGGGCGGGACGACGCTGCACGAGCTCTCCCACCGGCTCGACACCGGCCGTGCGCATGAGCTCGCGCATCTCCCCCAGCTCCTCGTCTTCATCGACCCCCTGGGCCAGAACGGCGACGAGAAAGCCGCGCTCGGGCTCGGCGCCGGGCGCAGGGTCCGGCTGGTGTTGGGTCACGTGGTGATTATGCCGTCGCCTCGACGCGGAGCGAAGACGCGATTCGGCGCGCCGCCTCCTCGAGCCGCGCATCGGGGACCGTGAGGGAGAGCCGCACATAGCCCTCGCCGCTGGGGCCGAACGACGGGCCCGGGGAGACGACGACGGCAGCCTCCTCGAGCACGAGCTCGGTGAAGCTCGCCGACGTGTAGCCGTCGGGGACACGCACCCAGACGTAGGGCGTCGCCCTGGGCGGCGAGGCCGGAAGCCCGATAGCACCGAGCGACTCGATCATGAGATCGCGCCGGCGGCGGTAGATCTCCGACATCTCGGCGGGGAACTCGCGCGCAGCCGTGAGTGCGGCCACAGCCGCCAGCTGCAGCGCGTCGAACATCCCCGAGTCCAGATTCGTCTTCAGCCGCCGGTAGCTCTCGACCACGTCGCTGTTCCCCGCGACCCAGCCGACCCTCCAACCGGTCATGTTCCAGCCCTTGGAGAGCGAGAAGATCTCGACGCCGACGTCCTTGGCGCCCTCCGCCTCGAGGAAGCTGGGCGGACGGTACCCGTCGAACGCGATCTCGGAGTAGGAGTTGTCGTGAACGACGATGAGACCGTGGCGCCGGGCGAAGTCGACCACGCCTGCGAAGAAGGACGGAGGTGCGACGGCGCCGGTCGGATTGTTGGGGTAGTTGAGGAAGAGAAGGTTCGCCCGGTCGAGCACGTCGTTGGGGATCCCGTCGAGATCGGGCGTGAAGCCGAGCTCCTCGCGCAGCCCGAGATAGTGCAGCTCGGCGCCTGCGAAGAGCGGGCCGGACGTGTAGGGCGGGTACCCGGGCTCCGGCGAGAGGCAGACGTCCCCGGGCTCGAGGCAGGCGAGTGCGATGTGCGCGACCCCCTCCTTGCCGCCGAGCACGGGGATCACCTCTGCGTCGGGCTCGATCTCGACGCCGAAGCGATCGCTGTAGAAGTCCGCCACGGCCTCCCGAAACACGTCCAGTCCGTGATTCGACGGATACCGATGCGTCTCGGCCCGCGCGACCTGGCGCTGCATCTCCTCGACGACTGCGGCGGGCGTCGGCAGGTCGGGATCGCCGATCCCCAG
>JBKPFG010000296.1:0-1314 GCA_046728735.1 Actinomycetota bacterium | reverse complement strand
GCACCCGGTGCTCGGGCACGGCTACGGCGACGACTAGCTCAGCTAACCCGGGCCGCGGGCTTCGGCAACGCCTCGATCGCCTCGAGCGCCCGCTCGATCTCCTCGTCGGCCAGGGCCACGTCCTCCAGCTTTCCGGCCAGGAAGGCGTCGTAGGCGCCGAGGTCGAAGTGGCCGTGGCCAGAGAGGTTGAAGAGGATCGTCCGCTGCTCGCCCACTTCGTCCGCGGCCGCGGCCGCCTGGACGACCCCGTGGATCGCGTGTGCCGCCTCGGGCGCGGGGATGATCCCCTCGTTGCGAGCGAAGCGCACCGCTGACGTGAAGACGTCGCTCTGCGTATACGCCTCCGCCCGGATGAGGCCGTCGAGCACGAGCTGCGAGACGAGCGGAGCCACGCCGTGGTAGCGCAGGCCGCCTGCGTGGATCGGCGCCGGGACGAAGTCGTGGCCAAGTGTGTGCATCGGCACGAGCGGAGTCAGTTGGCCGGTGTCTCCGAAGTCGTACGCGAACGGGCCGCGTGTAAGCGTCGGGCACGCGGTGGGCTCGCACGCGAGCACCTCGATCTCCTTGCCGGCGATCTTCTCGCGCAGGAACGGAAAGCTCAGGCCTGCGAAGTTCGAGCCGCCTCCCACGCAGCCGACGACGAGGTCGGGGAACTCTCCGGCCTGCTCCATCTGGGCGAGCGCCTCCTGACCGATGACCGTCTGGTGGGTGAGAACGTGGTTGAGCACGCTGCCGAGCGAGTAGGCGGTGTCCGCCCGCCCCGCGGCGTCCTCGACAGCCTCCGAAATGGCGATGCCCAGGCTGCCGGGTGAGTCCGGATGCTCGGCGCGGATCGACCGGCCCGCCTGCGTGTCCTCGGACGGGCTCGGAACGACTTCCGCGCCCCAGGTCTCCATCATCGAGCGGCGGTACGGCTTTTGCTCGTACGAGATCTTGACCATGTAGACCTTGCACTCGAGCCCGAAGAGGCACGAAGCGAGTGCGAGCGCGCTGCCCCACTGGCCGGCGCCCGTCTCGGTCGAGACGCGGGTGCGCCCTTCCTCTTTCACGTAGTAGGCCTGCGCCACGGCCGTGTTCGGCTTGTGGCTCCCGGCCGGGCTGACCCCCTCGTACTTGTAGTAGATGTGGGAACCCGTCCCGAGCTCGGCCTCGAGCCGATGCGCGCGGTAGAGGGGCGTCGGCCGCCAGAGCCGGTAGACGTCGCGGATTGGCTCGGGAATGGGGATCTCTGCGTCTTGGGAGACCTCCTGCAGGATCAGCTCCATCGGGAAGAGCGGCGCGAGGTCGTCGGGGCCGACCGGCTGGCCGGTGCCC
>JBKPFG010000206.1:0-1482 GCA_046728735.1 Actinomycetota bacterium | reverse complement strand
CCGAGCCTACGCGTGCCGCTCGACGAGCGCGCGGATCAGCTCCCACTGCACCCGCACGATCTCGAGGCGGTTGCGCTCCAGCGCCCGTTTCGCGCCCGAGGAGCGCAACAGCTCCCTCTCATGCAGAAGCCCCCCGAGAGTTTTCTGGAGGGCTTCCACTGGGAGAGGGTTTGGCCCGCGAGGGGAGGGTGCGGGCCGAGAGGGTAGAGCTGCGCTCATTGCGCATCCCTCTCATCGGCCTTGAGGGCTACGTTCGTATCCCTCATTCGAGGATCACCGTAGAACGGGCTTCGGATAGCATCCGCCCCCGCCCAGATGGAGATCGACGCCGTCGATACACCGCCCGCGAAGGTCGATGCGGATGTGCTCGCCTTCGCGGTACCCGACCCCGTAGACCTGGGAGCGGTCGGACGCGAGCTCGACGAGCTCGTCTCGGGCGAGCTCGGTCACCTGGTCGAGGACGGCGAGCTCAAGGGCCAGCTTGGACGGACGGCGTTCCTCCACGGTTCAGGGCGGCTGGCGGCGCATCGGATCGCGGCTGCCGGGATCGGCTCCGCTGACGGCTTCGACGCCGATGCGCTCCGCACCGCGGCTGCCGCAGTCGCCCTCCGCACGAGCGATTCGGGCGGCCGCTCGGTGGCCTGGATCGTCGGGGACGACCTCTCTCTCGATGCCCTCGAACAGGCACGGGCGATCGTCGACGGCACCGCCCTCGGCCCTTACGAGGCCGGCCGCTGGAAGACCCGGGACGAGGGTGAGCGCCGGCAGCCCGTCGATCGGCTCGTGCTCTGCGGCCCCGGCGCGGCGGCAGTCGCCGACGAGGCGAGGCGGGCCAACGTCGTCGCCTCCTGGACGAACCGCTGCCGCGACTTCGTCAACGCGCCGCCGAACGAGTGCACTCCCGCCCGCCTGGCCGAATGGGCCGAGGAGACGGCGGGGCGCTTCGGCACGATGACCTTCGAGGCACTCGGCGTCGACGAAATTCGCTCCGCGGGGATGGGCGCGCTGGCGGCCGTCAGCCAGGGGAGCGACAACCCGCCGCGCCTGATCAAGCTCTCGTACGAGCCCCCGGAGGCCAAGGGCGACGTCGTCCTCGGCTTGATCGGGAAGGCGATCACCTTCGACTCCGGCGGGCTCTCCCTCAAGCCTGCCGACCGGATGGAGGACATGAAGTCGGACATGGGCGGCGGCGCGGCCGTGCTGGCCGCGGCCGGCGCCATCGCGGAGCTCGAGCTCCCGCTGCGCGTCCTGACGGTCGTCCCATCCTGCGAGAACATGCCCGGCGGCCATTCCTACCGCCCCGGCGACATCATCACCGCGCTGAACGGGAAGACGATCGAGATCACGAACACGGACGCCGAGGGGCGGTTGATCCTCGCGGACGCCCTCTGGCACGCGCGCGAGTCGGGCGCCACTCACATGATCGACCTCGCCACGCTGACGGGCGCGATGGTGATCGCCATGGGCGACTACTACGCGGGC
>JBKPFG010000190.1:0-5386 GCA_046728735.1 Actinomycetota bacterium | reverse complement strand
CGAAGTACTTGGCCGGGCTCGTCGAGAGGAGCTGCACCATCCGGCTGAGCGAGATCCGCCCTTGGCGCACGCCGAACTCGTGGATCATCTGCAGGCGATTCTCGAGGCCCGGGCCGCCGTTCGGGATCTTCGAGAAGTCGTTCTTGCCGAGCGACTTCTGGCCGTCCCAGAGGAAGGCGCAGTGGTCGGTGGAGACGACCGAGAGGACGTCGTTCGCGACCGCGCCCCAGAGCCGGTCCTGGTTCTCCTTCGCGCGCGGGGGCGGCGTGTACACGTACTTCGCGCCCTCGAAGTCGGGCTTCTCGAGGAACGAGTAGTCGACGAAGAAGTACTGGGTGCAGGTCTCGCCCCAGACGTCCCAGCCCTTCTCGCGCGCAATGGCGATGGGCTCGATCGCCTCCTGGCAGGAGACGTGGACGACGTAGAGCTTGCAGCCGGCCACGCGCGAAAGCTGGATGGCGCGGTTCGTCGCCTCGCCCTCGGTCTCCGGCGGGCGCGTGAGCGCGTGGTACTTGGGCTCGGTCTTCCCCTCGGCGAGCGCCTGTTTCACGAGGACGTCGATCGAGTCCCCATGCTCGGCGTGCACCATCACTAGCGCGCCGGTGTCCGCGGCCACCTGCATGACGCGGAAGAGCGTCTCGTCGTCCACCATGATCGCGCCCTTGTAGGCCATGAAGAGCTTGTAGCTCGTGAGGCCCTGATCGGGCAGCGTGGCGAGCTCCTCGAGGGTGCCACCTCCCTGCAGGTCGGTGACGGCCATGTGGTAGCCCATGTCGATGACCTGCTTGCCGTTCGCCTTCGAGCGCCATTCCTCGAAGGCCTCGGCGAAGGTCGAGCCCTTAGGCTGGATGATGAAGTCGACGTGGCACGTCGTCCCGCCGAATGCGGCCGCGGTCTGGCCGGACTCCACGTCGTCGATCGTGATCGTGCCCCCGAAGGGCATGTCCAGATGGGTGTGAGGGTCGACGCCGCCCGGGAGGACGTACTTCCCGGCCGCGTCGATGACGCGATCGGCCTGGACGTCGAGCGACTCTCCGATCTCGGAGACCGTCTCGTCCTCGACGTAGACGGCCGCGACGCGGTCCTCCTCGGCGGTGACGACGCGTCCACCCTTGATCAGAACGGACATGTGCGGCCTATCTAGCACATTCCGAGCCGAGCTCGCGCAGCGATTTGCACAGGACGTCGAGATTGAGGTCGAACCAGCCGGCGAGGGCCGGCGGAACCGGCGGGCGGAGGGAGTCCCTCGCTGCTGCGAGCGCTTCGTCCGTCGAGCGCAGGACAGCGGCGCTGTCGTCGAACTCGCCTCGCACCTCGACGAGCAGCCAGCGTGGGAAACGGCCGACGGTGTAGCTGCGAAGCGGGACCGGGCTCACGCCCGTCGTCCCGACCGGCACGGCGACGAAGACGCGCGCCACCGGATAGTCGATGCGCTCGAGGGAGTCGAGCAGCGTGCTGGTCTGCGCCCGTGGGAGCGACGTGGCCTTCCCGGCCTCCGGCAGGGACGCGAGGAAGACGGACGAGTAGGGATAGAGGAGATCGACGCTCGTGATCCGCGCGCGCAACCACTTGGACGGCGCGGCGAGCGCCTCCTCCGTGCCCAGATTGGCCGTGTAGGTGATGGAACGGGGGTCGTGGATGCCCTGGGGGGAGAGGGCCGCCAGGGTCGCGACGGCCATGACGGCCAGCCCGCTGACTGGGATGCGCGCGATCGCGACGCCGATGAAGACGGCCCAGAACGGGAGAGCGAAGATGAGATGGCGCGGCGAGAGGTCGGGTGCGCGCCCGGTATGAACGAGGGTCGAGAGGAGCGGTGGCAAGACGAGCGCCACGAGCCCCCAGGCCACGAACGACGCATGGCGCCGGGCCAGCAAGGCCGCGCCCACGGTTCCCAGGACGAGGAAGAGGACGAACGTCCACCCCGATCCTCCGGCGAAGCCGCGCAGGGCGTCCGTGAACTGGTTCCACCCCTCCTGGCGGGTCGCCAGCCGGTGCGTGGAGCCCGAGCTGACCTCGAAGCGGTTCGCCAGGCGCAGGTCGGCGACGAGGAAGGGCACGAAAGCCAGCCCCACGAGGAGCACGGGAACGGCCGGGCGCAACGGCCGGCCGCGCCAGAGGACGAGCGCGACGACGGCCTCGACGGCGACCACGATCCCGCCGTAGGGATGCACCGCCGGGAGGAGCCAGGCCGCGCCGGCCGCCCAGAGGGCTGCCTCCTGCGTGCGCAGGTCGACCGCCCGAACGAAGAGGTCGGCGGCAAGCGCAGCGGCGAAGGCGAAGAGCGCATACATGCGGCCGAAGCTCCCGTAGACGGCGAGCATCCCCGAGCAGGCGGCCACGATCGAAGCGGTCACGCCCGCGACGTGGCCGTCCACCCGCCGGCCGAGGTCGTAGCAGACTGCCACCGTCGCGAGCGCGAAGACGACGGAGAGCCAGCGCAGCGCCTCTGGGGAGGAGTCGAACGCGAACGCGACGTGGACGAGCAGGAAGTGGAGCGGCGCCCCGCCCCGGTCCCAAAGCGTCGTGAGGACGATCTCCCAGGGCGGCCGGGCGCCGATCAGGCCGGCGACGGCCTCGTCTTCGAAGAGTGGCTTGCCGTGGATGTCCGGCGCGAGCCGCGCGAGGAGGAAGGCGCCCGCCCCGACGGCGCCGAGGAGCGCCCAGCGGGGACTAGTGCCCGACCGAAGCGCCCGCGCGATAGACGCGGCCCGGGAGGTCGCGCCCGAGGACGCCCGCGAGCCACTCGGCGACGCCGATGAGGCCGTCGAGGTCGACCCCGGTGTCGATCCCTTCGCCACGGAACAAGTAGACAAGATCCTCGGTGGCGACGTTCCCCGTGGCGCGCGGTGCGAAGGGGCACCCGCCGAGTCCGCCGACGGAGGACTCGAAGACAGTCGCCCCGGCCTCGAGGGCCGCGAAGGCGTTTGCGACCGCGGTGTTGCGGGTGTCGTGGAGGTGGACTCCGACGGGCACGCCGAGGCTCTTCGTGCCCTGGAGGAGCTGTCGTACCTGCCTCGGCACGCCCACGCCGATGGTGTCGGCGAAGACGATTTCCTCGGCGCCGGCCGCGACCAGGCGCTCGGCGAGGCGCAGCACCGTGCTCGGCTCCACCGCGCCCTCGAACGGGCAGCCGAAGGAGACCGAGATGGAGACGCTGATGGGTCGCTCCTTCGGAATCACGGCGAGCTCCTGCACCGACGCGTCGACGGAGCGGTTGGCGTTGCGCTCGTTGAACGTCTCCGTGGCCGCAAGCGTGAAATGCACCTCGTCCAGGTCGGTCGCCGCCAGGCGCTCGTAGCCCTTCTCGTTGAGGACGAGGCCCGAATAGGCGACCCCGTCCGCGCGCTCGATCCCGGCGACGACCTCCTCGGCGCTTGCCATCTGGGGCACGCGTTCGGCGCTCACGAAGCTCACGGCTTCGATCTTCGGGAGCCCCGTGGCGGACAGCCGGTTGACCAGCTCGGCCCGCACCGGCGGCTCCAGCACCGTCGCTTCGTTCTGGAGGCCGTCGCGCGGCCCGACGTCGCAGATGGTGACGGCCGCTGCCATGATCCTCGGCCGTGAGCGTACCGTTCCTCGGCCGGGGCAACGTCTACGCCGCCCTCGACCCCGCGTCGGCGCTCGAGGCCGTGCGCGGGGCGTTCGTCAACCACGCGCGCGGCGAGTGGTTCATGCCCTCGAAGGTCTACGTTCCGGCGCCGCCCGACGGCGACTTCCGGGCGATGCCGGCACGGGGCGGCGGCTACGCGGTCCTGAAGTGGGTGACGTCCTTCCCGGGCAACCCGGCGCGGGGCTTGCCGACGGTTGCCGGTGTCGTCCTCCTCTCGGACGCGACCACCGGGGAGCTGCGCGCCTTTCTCGATGCGGGGGCCGTGACCGCCCTGCGCACCGGCGCTGCCGCTGTGCTCGCAGCGGAGACGCTGGCGCGTGCCGGCTCTGGCGCTGCAGCGGTTATCGGAGCGGGGGTCAACGGCCGCGCCGTAGCGCGGACGTTCGTGGCGAGGGATCGTCCGGTCCTGCTCTGGGACGCGCGCCCCGGGCAGGCCGAGACCCTCGCCGGGGAGCTCGGAGAGCGAGCTTCCGCGGCGGGCAGCCGCGAACAAGCGCTGGCCGCGGACGTGGTCGCGACCGTGACGCCCGGCGCGGAGATCCTCTTCCCTGCCGGCTCGCTGAGCGCCGGCCAGCACGTCAGCCTCATGGGCGCGGACGGCCCGGGGAAAGCGGAGATCGCCGTCGAGGAGCTCCTGCGGGGGCGGGTCGTCTGCGACGAATGGGAGCAGGCGAGCCACAACGGCGACGTCGGCCGTGCGGTCGACGCGGGGAGCCTGCGCCGCGAGGACGTCGCCGAGCTCGGTCGTGTCCTCCTCGGCGAGGAAAAGGGCCGCCGCAGCGACGACGAGATGACCGTTTTCGACTCAACGGGCCTCGCCGTGCAGGATCTCGCCGTCGCGATCGCCGTCTACGAACGCTGGCGCGACGAGCCGAGAGCCGAGGCGTTCGCAGGTGTGAACGAGATCGACATCGGATAGTCCCACGTCGCAGCGTCGAGTGGCTCCGGACGGCAACTCCGTCGAGCTCGTCTGCCACGACCGCTAGCGAGGTGAGCCTCCCGGCGCCAGCGACATGGTCCGACGCCCTTCTCTTGCAATCTGCAGCTCTTAGCGAGAGACTCGGGGCACACAACCGGGCAGCGGGGTCCTCGTTGCGGCGAGCTGCGAGAGAGGGTGAGGTCAATGATCCCATGGATCAAATCTGCGGCTGTTTTCACTGCCGTGGCGGCGATATGCGCCGTAACGGCCGGCGGCGCCGGGGCGGCGGGTTCGAACGCACCTTCGGCGAGCACGACTCGGAGCGCAGCGAGCACCGCGGCCGCGACGCGCGCGGCTCTTCTCCGCCACGCCGACTTCTCGACGATCGCGGGCGCGAAGGCGTACTTCAGCTCGATCGGTGTCAACCCGAGGGGCGTCGTCGTCCAGCGCGGCGCGCGCAACTACGCCGGGCCGAGGTGCCCCGGCCGCCGCTGGACGTGCACCGAGGCGACCCATCCTGTCGTGCAGATCGCCGCCGCCGGAGGCACGAACAGGTTCCTCTGTAGAACGGCGCGTTGTGCCGTCGTGCAGTTGACACGACGAGCCGCGACGACCCGTCTTTCGTCGGCTCCCTTGGCCGCGAAGCCGAACAAGGCTGTTTGCATCAAGACGATGGGGCTGACGCAATCGTGCTCGATCAGCCAAAGCAGCGCGACAGCAGACAACACCGCGGTCGTCTACCAGAACGCGGGCAAACTCTCCGGCCTGACGCAGACGGCCTCGTCTTCGGCTTCGGTCACGCAGCGGGCGACCGGCTCGTCAAACAAAAACACAGCATGCGTCCTTCAGGCCACGAC
>JBKPFG010000166.1:0-2593 GCA_046728735.1 Actinomycetota bacterium | reverse complement strand
TCCCTCTGCATGGACAACGGCCTGCCGATCTACGTCTTCGGGCTCGACGACGAGCGCAACATCGAGCGCGTCGTCTCGGGCGAGCGTGTCGGCACGATCATCTCGACTCCACGGAGGACGGAATGACCGCGATGGACGACTTCGTCAGCGAAGCAAGCCGGAAGATGGACAAGTCGCTCGAGTCGGCCGCGCACGAGTTCAACACCGTGCGCACGGGCCGCGCTTCCGCAGCGCTCCTCGACCGGATCCAGATCGACTACTACGGGACGCCCACGCCCCTCCAGCAGCTGGCGTCGATCAACGTCCCCGAGCCGCGGCTGATCACCATCCAGCCCTACGACCCCGGCTCGATCAAGGGCATCGAGCGGGCGATCCAGGAGTCCGACCTCGGACTGACGCCCTCGAACGACGGCAAGATCATTCGCCTGCCGATCCCGCAGCTGACGGAGGAGCGGCGGAAGGAGCTGGTCAAGGTCGTCCGCGGCCTCGCCGAGGACGGCCGCGTTGCCGTCCGCAACGTGAGGCGGGACGCCATGCATCACCTCAAGGAGCTGGTGAAGAACGGCGACGTGGGCGACGACGACGAGCGTCGCGCGGAGGAAAAGGTCCAGAAGCTGACCGACGAGCACGTCGCGAAGATCGACGAGCTGCTCAAGCGCAAGGAAGCCGAGATCATGGAGGTATAGGAGGGCGTGAACCTCCTGACCAAACTGCGGACGCTCGGAGCGCTGAAGCCACTCCAGGAGGAGGGGCTCCCGGATGTCGCGCGCTCGATCGCGATCATCATGGACGGGAACGGCCGCTGGGCCCGCCGACGCAAGCTTCCGGTGGCCGCCGGACACCGAGCCGGCACCCGCGCTCTGCGGCGCACGGTGGAGGCTGCCATCGACCTCGGCGTCGAATCCCTCTGCGTCTACGCGTTCTCGACCGAGAACTGGTCGCGTCCGCCCGACGAGATCGACGCGCTGATGGAGATCTTCGTCGAGACGATCGAGCGCGAGCTTCCCGACCTGCAGCGGCAGGGCGTGCGCACCCGCTTCATCGGCCGCCGTGACCGCGCGACGCCGGAGCTCCAGGTGAAGATGGCTGCGCTCGAGGAGGACACGGACATCCCGGGCCGGCTCCAGCTCTGGATCGCCTTCGACTACGGCGGACGGGCCGAGCTCGTCGAAGCGACCCGCAGGATCGTCGAGGAGGGCCTCGACCCTCGCGACATCGACGAGAACGCGATCGGGACGAGGCTCTACGCGCCCGAGATGCCCGAGCCCGACCTCCTGATTCGCACCTCGGGGGAGCTGCGCGTCTCCAACTTCCTCCTCTGGCAGCTCGCCTACACGGAGCTCGTCTTCGTGGACACGCTCTGGCCTGACTTCGGCGAGCGCCACCTCCGGCAGGCGCTCGTGGAGTACGCGGGCCGCCGCCGCCGCTTCGGCGGCAGATGAGCCCGCTGTTCTCGCGCATCGCCGTCGTGGCGGCCGGGCTTCCGATCGTGCTCGGAAGCGCGTACCTGGGAGGGTGGTTCCTGATGGCGCTGATCGCGGTCGCCGCGCTCGTCGCCCTCCACGAGTTCTACCGGCTCGCGAGGCCGCTCCGGCCGCTCGTCTTGGCCGGCTACGGGGGAGCGCTCGCGGCGCTCCTCGGCGCCCAGGTGGACGGCGTCGCCTGGATGCTCGGCGGCTTTCTCCTTACCTTCGTGCTCGCCTTCGTCTTCGCGGCGGTCTCCGAGACCCGGCAATCCACGACAGTGGCGATCGCGAGCACCGTGCTCGGCGCGGCGTGGATCGGCCTCGGCCTCGGCCATCTCATCCTCATCCGAGGCTTCGAGGCCAACGGGCGCCTCGCCGCCATCACCGTTCTCC
Source organism: Actinomycetota bacterium (assembly GCA_046728735.1). Lineage (GTDB taxonomy): Bacteria > Actinomycetota > Thermoleophilia > Gaiellales > Gaiellaceae > JAIBJP01. The sequence continues at coordinate 734 of JBKPFG010000166.1, read as the reverse complement.
TCACGATCTTCGTCTCGGACACGTTCGCCTATGCGGCCGGCCGGCTCGCGGGTCGCCACAAGATGACGCCGGTGGTCTCCCCCGGGAAGACGTGGGAGGGATTCATCGTGGGGGCGCTTGCCGGCGTCTTCACGACCTTCCTCTCGCTCTACAAGGAGGATCTCTTCGACGGCACCTGGCGCGCGCTCGTGCTGGGGGCGGTCATCGTCGCCGCCGGGACGCTCGGGGACCTCTTCGAATCCCTGGTCAAGCGCGACCTAGGCACCAAGGACACCGGCCGGATCCTGCTCGGCCACGGAGGCGTCCTCGACCGCGTCGACTCCCTCCTGTTCGCCGCCCCGGCCGCCTACTTCACGCTCCTCGCCCTCGGCCAGGTGTGAGCAGGCTCTCTCTACACTGAATCGCATGAAACGCGTTGCCCTCCTGGGCGCGACGGGATCGATCGGCACGCAGGCGATCGAGGTCATCGAGGCGCACCCGGAGCTCGAGCTCGCCGCTGCGGCCTCCGGCTCGCAGGCGATCGACGGCCTCGCGCCGCTGACCCAGGTGGGCGGCGATCTGACCGAGCTCCTCGAGCGCGCCGAGCCCGACCTCGTGCTGAACGCGGTCGTCGGGTTCGCGGGACTCCCGGCGACGATGTGGACGCTCGAGCGCGGAATCGACCTGGCGCTCGCGAACAAGGAGAGCCTCGTGGCGGCCGGCGAGCTCGCACTCGCGGCCTGGAAGCAGGACCA
>JBKPFG010000112.1:0-8793 GCA_046728735.1 Actinomycetota bacterium | reverse complement strand
TCCACGCTCTCGCCGTTGATGAACAGTCCGTACTCCCGTTCCGTCGCAATCGCCATCGCTACGTCCTCTCGAAGATCGCTGCCTGTCCCTGTCCTACCCCGACGCATAGTGTTGCCAGTCCGTAGCGGCCGCCGCGCCGCTTGAGCTCGTGGAGCAGCGTGACCACGAGGCGCGCGCCGCTCATTCCCAGCGGGTGGCCGATCGCGATCGCGCCGCCGTTGACGTTGACGCGCTCCGGGTCGAGGCCCAACTCCCGGATGACATAGAGGCTCTGCGAGGCGAACGCCTCGTTCAGCTCGACGAGGTCGAGCTCGGCGACTTCGATCCCCGCACGCGAGAGCACCTTGCGTACCGCAGGGACGGGCCCGATGCCCATGATCCGGGGGTCGACGCCCGCGACCGCGCTCGAGACGAAGCGACCCAGCGGCTCGACGCCGAGCTCGCGAGCCTTCTCCTCGCTGGCGACGACGAGCGCCCCTGCGCCGTCGTTGATCCCGCTCGAGTTCCCGGCCGTCAGAGTTCCGCCCTCGCGGAAGGCGGGCTTCAGCGCTGCGAGCTTCTCCGCCGAAGTGTCCGGGCGCGGATGCTCGTCGCGCTCGACTCCGACGACCGGCACGAGCTCGTCGGCGAAGCGACCGTTCTCCTCGGCGGCCGCCCAGCGCCGTTGGCTCTCGAGCGCGAAGGCGTCCTGCTCCTCGCGCGAGATCGACCAGCGCTCGGCCACGTTCTCCCCCGTCTCGCCCATCGACTCGAGCGGGAACATCTCCTCCATGCGCGGGTTCGGGAAGCGCCAGCCGAGCGTCGTGTCCCAGACCGTCTCGTCGCCGTACTCGGGCTTGGCCACGACGAGAGGCGCTCGGCTCATCGACTCGACCCCGCCTGCGACGAAGAGCTCGCCGTCCCCGGCGCGAATCGCGTGGCAGGCCCCGACCACCGCTGTGAGCCCCGAGGCGCAGAGGCGGTTGACCGTCACGCCTGCGACCTCCTGCGGCAGACCGGCCAGGAGCGCGGCCATGCGGGCGACGTTGCGGTTGTCCTCGCCGGCCTGATTGGCGGCACCGAAATAGACGTCCTCGATCTGCTCAGCCGGGACTCCGGCGCGCGCGACCGCTGCGGCGATTGCCTGGGCCGCGAGATCGTCCGGGCGCACGCCCGACAGGGCGCCTGCAAAGCGTCCGACCGGGGTCCGGACCGCAGAGAGAATGACCGCCTGGGCCACGATTCAAGTCTAGCCTCGGGCTTGACGATCCCTTTCCCCGTGAGGGCCCTTCCCTTCGTCCTCCTCGCCTTTCTCCTCGCCGGCTGTGCCTTCGGCGGCGAGAGCGCGCCCGAGTCCACGGGAGACAACGGGCTCACGCGCTACGAGATCTCGGCGGGCCGGTTTGCGATCGGGGTGCCGCAGACCTGGCACGCGACTTCCTCCGCTCAGATGAGGAAGGCGAGCTTCAAGAGGTTCGCCAGCCAGAACCCGTCCTTTGCGGCGTACGCCGACGCCGTCGGCAGGAAGAACTCCCCCTTCAAGTTCTTCGCCTACGACCCGGTCATTCGCCAGAAGTTCGCGACGAACCTGAATGTCCTCGTCAAGCCGGTGCCCAAGGGCACGACGTGGGAGGCGTATCGCCGCGGCGCTTTGGGTGAGGCGAAGTCGCTCGCGGCCGGGCGAGTATCGGCCACGGACGTCGATCTCCCGGCCGGGAAGGCGCTGCGGGTCGAGTACCACATCCGCTTCGTCCTCGAGGGGCGCAAGCGAACCGTGTCGACGACCCAGTACGGACTGCTGCTCGAGGACACGAGCTACGTGCTCACGTACACGACGCTGCCCGCGGCGCGGGACGAGTACGCCGACTGGTTCAAGCTCTCGGCCGAGTCCTTCCAGCTGACGAACAGCTAGGCGACGAAGTCGACGCGCACAGAGCGGTCGAAAGCGCCGATCTCCTCGCCGCGCCGCAGGAGCTCGCAAACCGCTTCGCGCCCCTCGTCCCCGTAGTCCTCGGTCAGCCGGTTGACGCACATGCCGACGAAGCGGTCCGCGAGGCGCGGATCGAGCCCGCGGCCGAACTGCAGCGCGTAGGAGAGGGCTTCCTCTCTCGACTCGAGACCGGCGCCGATCGATTCCCGCAGCACCTCGGAGACCTCGTGCAGGGTCTCGTCACCCAGGTCCCGGCGGGCGACGTTGATCCCCAGTGGAAGCGGCAGCCCAGTCTCGAGCAGCCACCACTCGCCCAGGTCGACGACCGCGTGCAGGCCGTGCTGCTCGTACGTCAGTTGGCCTTCGTGGATCAGCAGCCCCGCATCGGCGCGGCCCGCTTTGACCTCGTCCATGATCTCGTCGAACGGCACCTCGCGAAAGCGGTACTCGCTCCCGAGGTACATGCGCAAGACGAGGAACGCCGTGGTCATGCGCCCCGGGACGGCGATCTCGATCTCCCGCAGCTCGCTCCTCGTCATCGGTCGGTCGGAGACCACCACCGGCCCGTACCCGGATCCCATGCTCGCGCCGTGGGGAAGGATGGCGTAGTCGCCCTGCACGAACGGGTAGGCGTGCAGGGAGATCGCGCTCACCTCGAGGCGGCCTTCGAGGGCCCACTCGTTGAGGGTCTGGATGTCCTCGAGGACGTGCTCGAACTCGAAGCCGCGCGGATCGACGACACCCACCGCCAGGCCCCAGAACATGAACGCGTCGTCCGGATCGGGGCTATGTCCCAGTCGGATCAGCAGGCCGAGACGCTAGCAACCCGCGGGACGACCTGTTCCGGGAACCGCGAAGACTAGAATTTGAGATGTGTCTAAACCTGACCTCTCGGTCTCCATCCAGGACTACGTGAAGGAGATCTACACGCTGCAGTCGAGCGGCAAGCGAGCGACGACGACTGCCATCGCCAAGGCGATGCGCGTTGCTCCGTCGTCGGCGACCTCGATGCTGAAGAAGCTAGCGGTTCTCGGCCTCGCCGAGCACGCTCCCTACCGGGGAGTGGAGCTCTCCGAGGCGGGAACGAAGATCGCGCTCGAGGTCATCCGGCACCATCGGCTCCTGGAGCAGTACCTCGCCGAGACACTGGGGCTCCCGATCGACGCCGTCCACGACGAGGCCGACCGCCTCGAGCACGTCATCTCCGAGGAGCTCGAGGCGCGCATCGACGAGCAGCTCGGCTATCCGACCCACGATCCGCACGGCGACCCCATCCCTGATGCGGGCCTCAACGTCGACAGGACCGCGCTGCGCTCTCTCGAGACGCTCGCTCCCGGCGAAGAGGCAACCGTGAGGCGGATCCCCGACGGGGACGCGGCGTTGCTCCGCTACCTGGCCGAGCTGACGCTCGTACCCGGAAGGCAGGTGACCATGCGGCGGTCCGAGCCCTTCGGCGGCCCTCTCACGGTGGACGTGGACGGGAGCGAGCACGCGATCTCGCGCGAGCTCGCGGAGCGCATCGGCGTCTCGGGTTAGAGCTCTCGCCGGCGAGGGGCGTCGGAATGCCCGAAGAACCAGCGCTCCAGGGGTTTCAGCAGCTCCTCGTCCGCGAAGAGGTCGACGTTCTCGTTGATCCCCTCGCCGGCGGAGACCTCGAGGTCGTCGGAGAGCGCGTTGTTCGCAGCTTCGAGGGCGTCGCCCATCTCGTAGCCCTCGAAGACGAAATCGTCGGCCTTCGGCCCGGGAACGGATCGATTGCGTGGGTTGATCGCCCGGCCCACGGCCCAGATGGCTCCGGCCCGTCGCTCGATCCAGATCACGATCTCGTCACGCGTCCCGTCCTCTCCGACTGCATGGACGACCCGTTCGGCGAAGCGCGCTGAGTCCGAGCCCACGGGCCAAGGATACAATCGGCCGCGTGGCCGGCTTCTTCTCGCGACTGTTCGGCAGAGGCGAGCGGCGCGAGACCTCGCATACATCGATGTCCAAGGAGGAGTCGCTCGCGGCCTACATCGTCCGCGAGCATCGCCAGGGGCGCTCCCTGGACGAGATCCTCGACGATCCGTATCTGAAGAACAGGGCGACGGACGAGCAGCGCCTGCGCCTGCTCGAGCGTCCTGAGGTCATCCGCGCAGTAGGCGAGGACACCGCCGCGATGGCCGCAGAGCGCGTCCGAGAGGCTTAGGAGGGCTAGAGCTCGACGCCCACGCCCCGCTCCCGGGCGCGGTCGTAGACGAGCTTTCCCACCGCGAGGTCCTCGGCGGCGATCCCGAGGCTCTTGAAGAGGACGATGTCGTCGTCCTGCGCGCGACCCGTCGTCTCCCCGATGACGACCTCGGAGAGCTCGTGCACCTCCAGCCAGTCGAGCACCCCTCGCTCCACCGGCTCGACGAGGTCGCCCGCCTCGATCTCTGCCTGCTCCTTGGAGTCGCAGCAGACGAAGGCCGCCCGCTCGAGCACCGCGTTGTCGAGCTCACGCGACTGCAGGCGATTTGCCCCCATCGCGCAGACGAGGGCACCGGGCTCGAGCCACTCGCCCCGGAGCACCGGATCCTTCGAGCTCGTCGCGGTGACGACGATGTCCTGCTCGGCCGCGTCACGGTTGTACTCGCCCCCCTCGGCCCCGAACCGCTCGCAGAACGCCGCCAGGCGCTCTTCGTTCCGCGAGTACGCCACCACCCGCTCGATCCCGGGAAGCGCCGCGCGGATGCAGGCGAGCTGTGACTCCGCCTGCCAACCGGTCCCGATCAGGCCGAGCGTCGCCGCGCCGGGCTTGGCGAGATGGCGAGCCGCGACGGCACTGGCGGCGCCCGTCCGCAGCTGCCCGAGCCGGTCGGCCTCGATCAGCGCCAGCACCTCCGGCTGATCCGCGGAGAACAGCACGACGACGAAGCGCGCACCCTCGGGAAAGCCCACGTAGGACTTGAGGCCCGTGACCCCGGTCTCGAGGTCGGACGCAGCCATGACGTTGAGGAGCCCGCCGGTGAGACCGATCCTGAAGCGCGGACGGTTTTCCGCCTTCCCCTCGCCCAACCGGAGAAAGCACCCCTCGACGGCCTCGACCGCATCCTCCGGCGGGAGCAGTTCCTCCACATCGGATTCCCGCAGGTAGAGCGGCATGGCGGGGTACTCTAGGAGGGTTGGCGGTCTGTCACTCGTCATCGGGACGCGCTGGTCGTTCCGAGGCTGCGGACGCAGGGCGCCCTCGTATTGGTCCTAAATACGGGGGCGACCGGCGGCTACTGCCTCGGGGCGAGTCAGCGCGCCTCCGATGGCACAGGTGATATGTCGGCCAACCCTCCTAAGCGGGTGGAATGGGTCCACGTTCCACTTGCCGATCTGGACGAAGACGGCCGCGCAGTGGTCGAGCCGGACGGACACGAGATCGCGGTCTTTCTCGTCGATGGCAAGCCCCACGCCGTCGCGAACACCTGCCCACACGAGGGCAATCCGCTCGTGGAAGGCGAGCTCCTCGGCTCGACGCTGACCTGTGCGTACCACAGCTGGAAGTTCGACCTCGAAACCGGCGCCTGCCTCTTCGGCGAGGAGGCCGCGCGGGTCTATCCGGCCGAGCTCGCCGGGGACGCGATCCGAATTCGTCTCGAGTAGAGAGCTAGAGACGGACCCGGCTCCAGGGCATCCCGGGATCCGAGTAGGCGTCCGGATGAAGCAGGTAGGCCAGGAGCTCGACGCCGTCCGCGAGCCGCGGCCCGGGCCGGGAGAAGTGAGCGTTCGCGTCCACCACGAACACCCGGCTCTCCTGCCGCGCCGGCGTCCCCAGGAGCCCCGCCGAGAGATCGAGCGTCACGAGCTCCGAGAGCGTGCGGTCCAGATCGAAGCCGCACGGCGCGAGGACGACGACGTCGGGCTCGAGCAAGGCGACGTCGTTCCAACGCATCCGATGAGACGGCTCGCCGGCGATGCCGGCCACCTCGGTCCCGCCGGCCAGGGAGACCATGTCCGGAACCCAATGCCCGGCCGCGAACGGCGGATCCAGCCACTCGGAGACGAAGACACGCGGGGAGGACTCGGTCTCGGCCAGCGCCGCCCTGACCCGGTCGAACCTGCTGCGCATGCCTCCTGTGACATCGTCGGCGGCCGCCTCCGCGCCGAGCCGCATCCCCAGGCCCACGATGCACGCGAGGACGTGATCGAGCGTCGAGGGAGAGAAGTCGACGACCTCGACCTCGAGTGACCGGGCGCTCGTGATCTCGTCCAGCTGGTCAGTCGAGACGGCACACACCTCACAGAGGTCCTGGGCTACGACTACGTCCGCTTCGACCTCGGACCAGACCTCCGCATCGACGGCGTAGAGGGGTTTCCCCTCGGCGGCCGCCCCGGCGACCGCACGATCGACTTCCGCGCTCGTCAGCTCGCCGGTCTCGACCAGGGAGGCTGTGACCCGGGGTCGGTCTCGGGCTTCCGGAGGCCAGTCGCACTCATGGGTCACGCCCACGACCTGATCTCCAAGGCCAAGCGCGAAGAGGACTTCCGTGGCGGCCGGCACGAGGGAGCAGATCCTCATCCGACGCACGCTAGCTGCGGGCCTCAGCCGGTTCCGCGCTCGCTACACTTGCCTTTCCCCGCGCCCGTAGCTCAGGGGATAGAGCGCTGCCCTGCGGAGGCAGAGGTCGCATGTTCGAATCATGCCGGGCGCACCTTCCGCTCCGTCGTGCTCAAAGCCCTGTTTTCAGGGCCAGGATGCGCTGGTAGGAGGCCTGGAGCCGCGCAACGCTGATGCGTCCGGCCGAGACTGCCTCGACCAGCGACCTGTACGCGCTCCGCGACGCCGCCTCCGAGCCCGTCAAGAGGAGCATGTCCGTTCCGGCCTTCGCCGCGCGGATCGCCAGCGGGTCGACAGCGATACCACGTGTGTGCGCCGCGCCGTCGAGAGAGTCGGTGATCGTGACGCCGCGGAAGCCGAGCTGGCCCCGCAGCAGCTTGAAGCCGATCACTCGAGACCAGCCTGCAGCATGCCCGCGGTCGTATGCCTCGTAGACGGCGTTCGAGAGCATGACCAGCGGGACTCCCTTGGTGACAGCGGTTTGATACGGCGTCAACCCGGGCCGCAGCTGGCTCTTCGTTGCATGGATGTGAACGACGTTCGTGTCCGTGTTGAGCCGCGCGAAGCCAAGGCCCGGGAAGTGCTTCATGGACGCGAGCGCTCCCCCGTCCGCGAGACCGATGGCGAATGCGTTCGCGAGCCGAGCGGTCCTCGCAGCCCTGAGGGACCAGGTGCGCCCCTGCAGGTACATGAACGAGGACGTGGACGCTGGGACGTCGGCGACGGGAGCGAGGTCGAAGTTGACACCGAGATCGAGGAGCGCCACGCCCGTCCGCCTCCCCTGCCGATGTGCGACGTCGCTCGACCCGAGCTCGCCCATGCGCCGCGGAGAGATGGTCGGCGGAATCCATGAGATCGTCTTGACGGGCCCACCTTCCTGGTCGACGGCTATCAGGAGCGGGGGCTGCCCGCCGTTCGCGGCCGCCCGCTGCAGCCGGGTCGTGATCGCACTCAGGTTCGCCGCGGAGGTGAAGTTCGTGGAGTGGATGATCACCCCACCGATGTTCCCGTCGTGGGCGCGAGAGATCAGCGAGGCGGACGGCGTCGTCCCGCTCATGCTGACGACGAGCTTCTGGCCGACGAGCTGCCGCACCGTCGGCCCACCCGACTGGAGCTCGAGGAGAGGCGCGCCCGCAGGCACGGCCGAAACACCGAAGGCCGCCACCACGGCAACTGCGACGAAGGCCCTGGTCATGGTTCGATCTTCACGCGTCGCCGTAACCCGGGCGCGCCGCCTCCGTAACGAGTCGGAAACGACGCTCCTTCAGCCGCGGATGGTGGCCTGCCTCGCAGCCGGGCCCGAGACTTCGAGCACCGCGCCGGCGGGCACTTCCGTGCGGACGTACCCCAACGCGAGGTCGGAGACGGCGCTCGTCACCCGCCCGACAACCTTGCCCTCCCAGAGCAGCTCGGCCCCGGGCTCGGCGCCTTCCACCTCCAGCACCTGCAGCTGTCGGTTGGCATGCCCGCGGTAGTGGAGGCGCGCCACCGGCTCCTGCCCAGGGAAGCATCCCTTGGCGAGCGACACGGCCCGCTCGACGAGCCCTGCCTCGGCAGGCAGGACGCGATCGTCGATCTCCCGCCCGAAACGGGGGGTGCCGGCTGCGATCCGCAGGGCCTCGAGCTCGGCCTCCGTCAGCCGGGGAAGATCGGAGGGCGGCTCCTGATCGAGGATCTCGGCCGCCGGCACGCCGTAGTCGCGGTTCGGGATCCCTCCGTCCTCCGAACCGAGAATGAGGTAGGAGCGATGCTCCTCTGGAGCGATCTCGGCCTTGGCCGCGAAGCGCATGCGCAGGAGCTCGTCGCGGAGGGTCTCCCCGAGCTCGGGCTCGGTGAGCAGCAGAAAGTCGTCCGGCCCGCGCCGGAGCACGAGCATGGGCGCGATCACACGCGCCTTGGGAGTGAGCAGCAGCGCCTCGCAGGCCTCGCCGGCTGCCAGCCCTCCGACGTCGTTCGAGACCATGCGTTGGAGATAGTCCTCAGCGTCAGGACCACGGACGGAGACGAAGGCTCGGGGCCGCATTCCGACGCTCGGTTCCATGGCCTCAAGTGTAGAGAGGGCGCCTCGCGGCGCCCTCTCTGATCCGACGTGTCGAGGTTGGCTAGCGCCTTGCGAACATGGCGTCCTGCGCGTAGCCGTCGTGCGGAGCGCCGGTGTAGAAGTCGATCTGCGGCGAAACGTCGAACCGGTTGAGCCCCGTCCACGTGACGTTGATGGAGTCATCAGGGCCAACGGCCAGGCCCGTGTAGTCGCCGTGGAACTCGTTGCAGTCCTTCCCTCGAGCGTCTGCGATCGGCGGATCCGTGTAACCGGCAGGAC
>JBKPFG010000238.1:0-10381 GCA_046728735.1 Actinomycetota bacterium | reverse complement strand
CGGGAGCGGATCTTGCCCTTCTCGGAGACGTAGCGGCGCAGCTGGTTGTAGTTCTTGTAGTCGACCTCTTCGATCTTCTCCTTGCAGAAGTAACAGCTCTTCCGCCGGATCGGACCTGCGCTGGCCGAAGGCCGTCTACGGCCTGACTGCTGCTTGGACTGTGGTGGCATGCCCTGGGGCTTCTCCTGCTAGAACGGAATGTCGTCGTCGGCCGCGGCGCTCGCGCCGGCCTTGACGAAATCGGATTGGTCGGCGGAGACGTCCGAGGGCGGAATGTACTGGGACTGGCCCTCGCCGTCGCCACGGCTGCCGAGGAACTGCACGGACTCGGCGATGATCTCGACGGCCTGGCGCTTGGTGCCGTCCTGCGCCTCCCACTCCCGCCAGTCCAGTCGCCCGTCGACCCCCACGGGCCGGCCCTTGGAGAGATACTGCGCGCAGCTTTCGCCCTGGTTCCCCCAGACCGTGACATCGAAGTAGTTCGGCTTGTCGCCCCACTCGCCTGTGGCCTGGTCCTTCTGGCGCGTGTTGACGGCCAGCCGCAGCTTGCAGACGGCGGTGCCGCTCGGCGTGTGACGGAGCTCAGGATCCTTGGTGAGGTTCCCGACCAGTACGACTCGGTTGATGTTGGCCATGATCGTTCTCCTTCCTCAATCGAACACTTGTTCCGATACTACCCGGTCGGGGTGACAGCCTCTCTCTTCGGCTTCGCAGCAGGACGACGGACGGCCATGTGCCGCAGGGCGCCGTCCGTGATCTTGAGCACGCGAGTCAGCTCGGCGAGCGTCTCGGCGTCCGCATCGAAGTGGACGACGTGGTACGTCGCTTCTCCCTTGTGCTGGATCTCGTAGGCCAGCTTGCGCCTGCCCCAGGGCTCGTGCCCGACCCAGCTCCCGCCGCGCTTCTCCACGAGCTCGCGCGCGCGCGCGAGGATCTCGTTCTGGCGCTCCTCGGGGAGCTCGGGATCGAGCATGAGCATGATCTCGTATGCGTTCACGGTTCCCGAATCCTCCTTCCCTCGGTCTAGCGGCCTCGCCTGCTCGCGCCGCTCGGGAACCGACGGCGCCGGGGCGAGACAGGAAGTCGGTCGAGTATAGCGAGAGGAAGAGGGTTGCCCTTTCCCTCTTCGACATGGGAGAGTGACGATCGTGGATCAAAAAGGTGCACTGGCGGTCGGAGCTCTCGCGGGCGCCGCGGCCGCGCTCCTCCTCGGCCGCAAGCGGCGCGCGATGGCTCCGAGCCCCGCGCCGGCGCCCGACCCGCGCGCGGACGAGCGGCGACGCAACCTCGACGAGGCGCGCCAGGCCGAGGTCGACGAAGCGGACTTCCACGCGGCCGGAATGGGCGCCGAGACGATCGTGGAGGAGCAGCCGTCGGCCGACGAGCCTGTGCCGGCGAACGAGTTCGAGGCCATGCGTCGGCGCGTGCACGAGGAGGCCCGGGCGGCCGCCGAGGAGATGCGCCGGCGGGCCGAGACCGACGCCTGACCCCTGGAGCGGATCGAGCACACGGTCGAGATCGCGGCGCCGCCCGCGGACGTCTTTCCGTTGCTCGAGGCGAGCGAGCAGCGTCTCCGCTGGATGGGCGTTCTCGTCGAGTCCGAGCGACTGGGTGAGGGCCGCTTCCGCGACGTCTTCGAGGATCATGGGCATCGCATCGAGATCGACGCCGCGGTGGTGGAGCGTGACCCGCCGCGCCAACTCGTCGTCCGTCTCCGGGCCCGTACGTTCGAGGCGACGAGCACCCAGCGGCTGGAGTCGGTCGGGGGCGGAAGCCGTCTCACGACCCAGGTCGAGACGACATACACGAAGCGCCTGGCCCGCCTGGCCGGCCCGCTGGTCGCACGGCGCGCGCAGCGCCAGCTGGAGCAAGACCTGCAGGCCCTGAAAGAGCTCGTCGAAGGCCGCTAGAACGGCGCGAAGGCGGCCGAGGCTCGTGCGAGGCCGCGCGCCACCTTCCACTGGTACCAGTCCTGCTTGAGGCGACTCCCCTCGGTGGGGTTGGACATGAACCCGGACTCGATCAGGATCGCCGGGACGTTCGCCCAGTTGAACCCCGTGAGGTCCGCGCGCTTCACGAGGCCGAGGTCGAGCGCGCCGGTCGCGGCGACCACCTTGCGCTGGACGATCGCGGCCGCACGGCGGCTCTCGGGGAGGATGTCCGCGGTCCAGCCGGCGTGCCAGGCGGGGTAGAGCGTGGACGCCCCGTGCCGGCTCGGGTCGGTCGACCCGTCGGCGTGGATCCGGACCATGAGAGCCGCGTGGCGTTCGTTGCAGAACTTCGCGCGGGCGATGTTGCCGCCGTTGCCGTACGAGAACTCGTCGGTCGTCCGGGTCATGGCCACGCGGTAGCCGCGCTCACGGAGGAGGTGGCGGAGCTTGAACCCGATCTGGAGGGCCACGACCGCCTCGCCCGGTGCGCCGCCGCCGTCCTTGATCTTGTACGTGGAGGAGCCGGGGCCGATCCGCTCGAGCGAGAGGTCGGGCGTGGCTTCGTGCCCGGGGTCGATGCAGATCAGCGGAGCGACCGGAACCTGGCTGGGGGAGCCGAGTGAGCCGGCGGCGACGAAGAGGGCGAGCGCGAATCGCATCTGGTCGAAGTTTGACAGCCCGGTGAGAGCACACCTATGCTGGCCCGGCCGGTTGTCAGGTTCACCTTACAATCGGCGTTGGACAGTCTTCGACCAAGGAGAGGTGTGGGAGCAGCGTTCCTGATGACCAGGGAAGGCCTCGAGGCCTCGCTGATCGTCGGCATCGTCCTCGGGTACCTGGCCAAGACGGAGAACAGGCGCTACTTCCGCTACATCTGGCTCGGCACGGCCGCGGCGCTCGCGTTGTCGGTGGCCACGGGCGCTGCGCTGTTCTTCACCATCGGGGAGCTCGAAGGACGGTCGGAGCAGATCTTCGAGGGAGTCGCGCTGCTGTCCGCCGTCGCCGTGCTCACGTGGATGATCTTCTGGATGCGGAATCAGGCCGCGAACATCAAGCGCCAGCTCGAGGCCCAGCTCGCCACCGCAATCGCGGCCGGATCCGCCGTGGGGCTCGCGTCGGTCGTCTTCTTCGCGGTTCTGCGCGAGGGCTGGGAGACCGCGCTCTTTCTCTTCGCGATCAGCGAGAGCTCGACGCCCCTGGCGACGGGCATCGGCGCCGTGGTCGGGCTCGCCGTCTCGATCTCGCTGGGCGTCGCCATCTACATGGGCTCGCGCCGGCTGAACCTGCGCCAGTTCTTCACCGCGACGGGGCTTCTGCTGATCATCTTCGCGGCGGGCCTGCTCGCGCACGCGGTGCACGAGTTCCAGGAGGCGGGCCTTCTACCCCAGACGGTCGAGCATCTCTGGAACACGAACACGATCGTGAGCGAGGACTCGTACTTCGGGAAGTTCCTGACTGCGCTCTTCGGCTACAACGGCGACCCCTCCGCGCTCGAGGTCGGCGTCTGGTTCGCCTATCTCGGCGTCACGCTCACGTTCTTCCTCCGCCCGCTGATCGGCTGGCGGCAGGAGACCGCGCCCGCCCAAGCGTAGATCTCGCGGCCCGCGGGATAAGGGATCGGTGAGACCGGTCCGCATCGGCTGCTCCGGCTGGAACTACTCGCACTGGCGCGAACGGGTTTATCCCAAGGGCCTGCCCGCGCGCGCCTGGCTCGCGCACTACGCGGAGCTCTTCGACACCGTCGAGGTGAACACGACCTTCTACCGCCTGCCGAGGCGGGAATCCGTCGCCACGTGGGTGCGCGAGAGCCCGCCGGGCTTCCTCTTCGCGGTCAAGGCGAGCCGGTACCTGACGCACATGAAGCGACTGCTCGACATGGACCGAGGCGTGGCCCGCTTCTACGAGCGCATCGAGCCCCTCGTCGACTCGTCCAAGCTCGGGCCTGTCCTCTGGCAGCTTCCCGAGAACTTTCACCTTGACGCCGAGCGGCTCGCCTCCGCTCTGGCCCAGCTCCCGTCTGGCCGCCACGCCTTCGAGTTCCGGCACGCGAGCTGGTTCTGTGAGGAGGTCTACGCCCTGCTCCGGGAGCATCGCGTGGCGCTGGTGATCGGTGACCATCCCGAGCGGCCGTTTCAGACCCACGAGCTGACATCCGACTGGACCTTCGTCCGCTTCCACTACGGGCGAAGGGGACGCGGCGGCAACTACTCCGAGCGCGAGCTCCGAGCCTGGGCCGATCGGATCGAGAGCTGGCGTGAGCGCGCCGACGTCTACGCCTACTTCAACAACGACTGGATGGGCTACGCCGTCAAGAACGGGCTGCGCCTGCGGGAGCTGCTCGGGGTCAAGCCCTCCTAGCAGGCGGTAGGGCCGCCGGAGGAGAGATACCCTCGCCAACGGTCCTCGGTCTGCTTCCAGAACGGATCGCCGGTCTCGGCGGCGAGCTGATGCAGGAGGTCGACGTGGTAGGTGTGGTAGTGGAGCGACGCGGGCGAGCCCCCGAGCGAGTAGAGCGACCAGCAGCCCGTGTCGAACTGCGGCAGCAGCGTGCGCGCGGCAGTGTCCATTCGGGCCACGGTCGCGCCTGCCTGCGGGTCCTTGCTGATGCGCTCGTACTCGTAGAGCGAGATGAGGGACTGGAGGTGAGCGTTCAGGATCGCCATGTCGCTGAAGCCGTACTCGCGGATCCAGACCCCGCCGCCGAGCTCCAGGAACAGGCCATGCCCGATTCCCCGGTAGGCGGCGCGCGCCTGTGCGAGGAGGCGCTCGTCTCCGAGGAGCTTCCCGCTGCGGGCGAGCGCCTGCGCCGCGATGGCCTGCGCGAATCACGATGACCAGCGCGACGGCCCGCCGAAGGGAAAGTAGTACTCCCACACGAGCGCGCTTCCGGAGCGAACGCCGCGTTCCGCGAGCGCCGGCGCGAGGCGCGCCACTGCCTCCCGCTTGCCGCGGCGGGCGAGCGTGTTCAGGTGGGCGAAGGCCGCGATCGGATGGAACTGGTAGCCGTGGTTCTCGAACGAGCGGTAGACGACCCCGTCGGCGTCCTCGATGTCCTTCCGGGACGACGCGCCGTTCTTGGCTCGGAAGTCCAGGTTCGTCTTCAGCATCGAGAAGAGGGCCAGCGCGCGCGGCTCGTTGTAGTCCGCGGCTTGCGCGGCGACGTCGTGGAAGACCGGAGTGACCGCACCAATGCGGCCGGGCGGCATCGTCCCCAGGCGAGCGACCGCGTCGTCGAGGAGCTTCTTCACGCGCGTGAGGGCGGCTTCGGAAATTCGTTCCGCTCCCGCTGCGGTCTCCAGGCCCTGCTGCGCGGTCGTCGCGTCGGTCCGTGCGCCCGCGGCTATGGCCTCGCGGAGCGCCTCCATCGTGGACGGGCCGGCCACTCCATCGGCTGCGAGACTGTGGGCGGCCTGGAAGGCGAGGACTGCCGCGCTGGTACTGTCGCCGTAGTCGGCGTCGATCGCCGCGGAATAGAACCCGAGCGCTCCCAGCGCGGTCTGGAGATCCGCGACGGCGGGTGAGCGGTCGCCCGGCTCGAGTGTGGGCAGCTTGGCCGGCGTCTCGATGGACGGGACCTCGACGAGATTCGCCTTTGCCGCAGGCCGCCGAGGAGTAGAAGTCGACCCATCGCCGCCAATGAGCGGCAGAACGAGGAGGAAGGCGAGCACCAGGGCGGCGAGGAGGAACGCGATCGCCACCAGCGCGCGGGTGTCGAGAGGCAGTCGTGCTGCCAGCCGCTCGAGGTCGCCTTTGAGCGTGCGGGTCGGTCGCCCGGGACGCGCCCGGACCGGCACCGTGACAGGCATGGTGGGCGCCGTCTCGAGTGCAGGCTCCACCCATGCGAAGTCGTCGTCCGCGAATGAGAGGACGTCCCCGGATTGCGCCCCTGGTTACGAACTGGATTCCGGCCGTCTGCCGACATCGTCCTCGGGGTACGTGGGAGCCATGGCCCGCGCGCTTCTCCTCGTGGACGTGATCAAGGACTTCCTCCACGAGGACGGCGACCGCTTGCTCGAGTCCTATCGAGAGCGCCACGCGGCCCTGCTCGCGGCGGTTCGGGACGCGCGCGCCTCGCGTGAGCCCGTGGTCTATGCGAACGACGTCGCCGGCAACTGGGATTCGAATGCCCCCGCTCTCGTCCGGCAGGCAGTCGAGGAAGGCCGGGCGGGGCAGCTTGTCGCCGAGATCGCTCCGAGCGAGCGCGACGTTTTCGTCCTCAAGCCGGGTTATTCGGCGTTCGACGGCACTCCGCTCGCGAGGATCCTGCGCGAGCGGCTCCAGGTGGACCGGCTCGCCGTGGCCGGCACAGCCACGGAGATGTGTGTCTTCCAGACCGTCGAAGATGCCATCCGTGCCGGCTTCGAGGTCACGGTGCTGGCTGGAGCTTGCGCGACCGTGGAGCCCGAGAACGAGCGGCTCGCGCTCGATTTCCTCGAGCGGGTGGAAGGCGTCGAGATCGTCCGCAGCTGACCCCGGCCCCTTTACAAGTCGACGTTCTTCACGAAACTGAGACGCGCGGGAGTGCGGGTTAACCGAAGGGGGAGCTGATGCAGCCGCAAAGACGCAAGGCCCTATGGGAGGAAGACGCCGTTGTCCCCGAGCTCGTGGACCGGCTCGAGAACCGGGAGGAGCAGCTGACGCTGCTGCAAGAGCAGTTCGAGACGTTGCGGAAGGAGCGCGAACAGCTCGAGACCGACCTGGTCATCGCCGAGCGCTGGGTGGCAGCGCTCGCGAAGGAGCTCGAGCTTGCAGACGCGCAGCTCAAGGAGCTGCGGCCGCTTCATTCGCGGATCGGAGCTCTGCTCAGGCCGATCCATTAGCGGGAGTTGCTGCGCAGCCAGTCGGCCAGGTTCCTCGCCTGCGTCGCGGGATCGGACGCGGGCGGGACCGGCTCGACCGCCGGTGAGCCGGAGGGCGGGTTCGCGCCGTCGCTCCCCCCGCCGTTCGTCCCGAGAGCGATTCCGAGGATGATCGCGACCGCCGCGACGACCGCGGCCAGCGCCAGGAGGAGGCGGCGGTCCCAGCGCGAGCCGCGCGCCCGTCCCGCCGGTGGTGCCGCGGGTGCAAGCGGTTCCGTCCGCACCTGGGTGGGCGACCCCATGACCTCCGTGGCATCCGTCCCGGTTGCCTGCGGCAGAGGCTTCGTCGGCGGCTCGGGAGAGGCTGCGGCGAGCTCCTCGGCGAGGAGCGCGGTCGATTCCGGCCGGTACTGAGGGTTGCGCGCCAGCGCGTGCATGACGGCGGCCTCGAGCCGCTCGGGCACCTCCGGGCGTAGCTCACGCAGCGGCTGGATCGCCTCCTCGCGGTGCTTGACGACCAGCTCCGGCAACGTCTTGAACACATGGGGAGTGCGGCCCGTCAGGAGCTCGTAGAGGACGCATCCGAGCGAGTAGATGTCCGCCGAGGCCGTGACCTCCTCGCCGAGCGCCTGCTCCGGCGAGAGGTAGGCGGCCGTTCCCAAGACGCTGCCCATCTGCGTCAGCCGGGTGGTCTCCGCGGCTCGCGCGATCCCGAAGTCGGCGATCTTCACGGTCCCGTCCGGGCGTAGGAGCAGGTTCTGAGGCTTGATGTCCCGGTGGACGAGCCCTGCGGCGTGGGCCTGCTCGAGGCCGCCGCAGATCTGCAGAGCGAGGTCGACGACCTCCTCGGGCTCGAGGGGCCCCCGCGCTCGCAGCTCGTCCGCGAGCGTCGAGCCTTCGACGCACTCCATGACGATGAAGGGCGTTCCGTCCTCCTCGCCCACGTCGAAGACCTGGACGATGTTGGGGTGCGAGAGCTGAGCCGCGAGCCGGGCCTCGCGGAGGAAACGGTCGCGGAACCCGGGCTGGTCGGCGAGGTGCTCGGCGAGCACCTTGACAGCCACGGGGCGCTCGAGCTCGCCGTCGCGGGCGAGGTAGACGGACGCCATGCCGCCGCGTCCGAGGACGTCTTCCACGCGGTAGCGGCCTTCGGCGAGGGTTTCGACGCTCATCCGCTTCCCTCGGTAGTCGTGGTGGCGACGGTCGTCGTCCCGAGCGTCGTCGTCCCGAGCGTCGTGGTCTCGCCGCCCTCGTCCTCGTGACCTTCCTTCTTGCCCTTGTCCTCGTGCTCCTCCGGGCAGTTGACCTCGTTCTGGAGGTCGGTCGCGGTGCGCTCGAGCTCTTCTCGGAACGCTGCGGGGACCTGGCCGCGCGAGATCGCCTCGTCGACCGCAGCCTTCAGCTCGTCGGCCTGATGCGCGGCCCCGCACGCGTCGCCGCCCTCGAGGGCTGAGGCGATTTCATCGCTCTTGTCCGCGAGCGCGCTTGCGAGGGCGTGCGGGAGGGCCGGCTGCTCGTTGTCAGAGGTCTCCGAGCTCGATCCACAGCCCGCAAGCGCGATGGCCAGGCTGAGGGCCGCGAGCGTCCCGGCGCGCAATCTCACGGATCCAACTTACCCACGGCGCCGAAACAGAGCACCTCGAGGTGGATGATCTACGGAAGCGCGAAAATGCCGAGGTTGCTCGGCCGCGGGGAGAGCGACCAGCCGAAGTTGTCCTGCTGCTCCGGGTCGTCCCCCGAATCGACCCGGAATTGGTTCAGGAGGTCGTCGAAGGTCGTCACGAGGCCTTTCGAACGGCTGTAGATGACCTCTACCGCCCCGGCGCCATTCACGCTTCCGTAGTGCTCCCCGGGGATTCCGATCGCGAGGTCGGCGTGGCCCTCATAGCCGAAGTTCCCGGCTCCGAGCGCTCGCCCGAAACCGTCGAGCGTGCCCGGGCTACCGCTGATGTCCGTGCTCGCCTGGGACCAAAACTGGCTGCCCGTCGCCCTGAGTCCGTTGGATGCGCCGTAGAGGACCTCCACCGCGCCGGAATGCCCTCTGATCGTCTCGTCCGAGGCAATCGCAAGATCGGCTTGTTTGGACTTGCCCAGGTTCGCGGCCGTCAGAGAGAGGCCGAAGCCGTCTCCCTGCTCGGGCTTGTCGGCGACGCCGCTCGAGCTCTGAGACCAAAACTGGTCGCCCCTCGCTGAAAGCCCGTTCGCGCGGCCGTAGATGACGTTGACCCCGCCGGCGCAGTCAACGCCGCCCACGTTCTCGCACGGGGAGGCGACCGCGAGATCCGCGTAGCTGCTCTTTCCGAGGTCCGCCGCCGCGAGCGCTGCCCCGAAGCCATCCGGGCGCTCTGCGGTCCCTGCGATCCCCGGGCTGTTCTGGGTCCATCGCTGGTTCCCCGTCGTGACGATGCCGTCGGCGCTTCCGTACAGGACGTTGACGGAGCCTGCCTGTTCGGTCGTCTCGACCCAGTCGCTCGAAACGCCGACGGCGAGATCGGCTTGGGATGACTTGCCGAAGTTGGCCGCAGCCAGGGCGGAACCGAATCGCTCGCCGTCGTTCGGTCCCCGCGCACATCGGAATCCGACTGGGCGAAGATCGAGGCGGGTGCCAGGTCGATCCCCGTCGTGTGACCGTAGAAGATCGAGACGGAGCCGTTGTTGACGCCGACGGTGTTGTCGTCAGGCGCGCCGACCGCGAGGTCTGCGGCGCCCTCCTTCCCAAAGTTGGCCCCCGCCAGTGACCAGCCGAAGTGGTCCGCGGTGTCGTACGTGAAGGAATCCTGAAAGAGCTCGGTGACCGGCTTCGCGCCGCGGTCGAGGCCGGCGGCGGATCCCCAGAAGACGTCCACCTCGCTCATATCCGTGTACGTGATCGGCGAGGGAATGCTGTTGATCGTGACGTCCTCGTACGGGACGCCGACGGCGAGATCCGCGTACCCGTCTCCGTTGAAGTCGCCCGCGGCCAGCGAATAGCCGAACTGGTCGCCGGTCTCCTCATCGCTGCCCTGCGTGACGATGTCGCTGGGGTCGAGGCCCTGAGGCCCGCCGTAGATCAGCTGCACGACGCCCGCGTCACTCCATGTTGTCCCGATGTCTTCGTGTGGGACCCCGATGGCCAGGTCGCTCCACCCGTCCCCGTTGAAGTCGGCGGCCACGGTCCCGCCGAACGCCGGCCCGGCGGACAGCGCGAAGGGAGCCGCTCCGAGTGCGAGTGCCTGCCGCATGGGCACTGGAGGCTAGGGCCCTCGCGCACAGGTTTTAATGGACGAGCAGGCGGGAGACGCCCCCAGACGGGCTGGAGCGCGCGCTACCCGGTCGGCGCGACATCGCTCGTCGTGACGCGCGGTCAGCGCGTGGTTGCAGGAACCCGAGTGCTCAACGCTCAGCGAGCGCTATCGCGGCAGGAGAAGCAAAACGTGGCATTTGCGCTTAAATCGCCACCCGCCTCCGCCGTCAGCAAACACGGGAGCAGGCCGGGCCAGGCCGGGCTTCCGGCGGCTCAAGCGATTCAGAGAGCGGAGCGGCGCAGGAGTCGAACCTACCCAGCGACGGGTTACGCCGCCTCACCGGTTTTGAAGACCGGCTGGGCCACCGGGCCCGTGCCGCTCCGAGACTAGCGTAGCGTCGAAAAACCGCTGCTAGGTGCGCGCTCTT
>JBKPFG010000058.1:0-4058 GCA_046728735.1 Actinomycetota bacterium | reverse complement strand
GGTTCAGGGCAACCACGGCGCCACACTTCCCGCGCAGCGCGCGCAGCGCGAGCGCCTGGGCGCCGGGCCTGATCGTGAGGATCAGGTCGTTGCCGCGGATCGTCGACCCCTTCAGCTTGTCGACCGTCTTCCGGAAGACCGTGTCGAGGTTGGCGTTCGACCCCGTCAGGTAGTCGTTGAGGGACTTCTCGAGACCGGTACGGGAGCGCTCGATCGTCGAGTAGCCGACGGGGTGGGCCGCGAGCTGGTGGTGGGGGTAGAAGCGCAGATACCAGGTGCGGCCGAGGTTCTTCTTCTTCACCACGCGGTTCCGCGCGAGGACTGTCCGCCCATCGGCCGCGAAGATCTTCCCGCGCTCGATGGTCAGCTGCTTGACGAGGAGACTCGGGTTCCCACGGCGCGCTTCCAGATCGGGCGCCTTCCAGAGCCACCAGGTCGTCATCCCGATCACCGAGACGAAGAGGACGACGAGGACGAAGAAGAGACGCCTGATCTGGGCGTTCACGAGGCGGCCTCTCGGTTGACGCGGTTGGAGACCATGAGCAGCAGTCCGATGACGAGGAAGTTGGCGACGATGCTCGAGCCGCCGTAGGAGACGAAGGGCAGCGTGATCCCCGTCAACGGGATCAGGCCGGTGACTCCCGCCGTGATGATGAATGCCTGGATCGCCAGGGTCGAGGTGAGCCCGACCGCGAGGAGCTTCGAAAATCCATCGTCTGCCATGAGCGCGATCCGGAAGCCGCGAAAGAGGACGACGACGTAGACGAGCACGAGCGCGGCGGCGCCGGCCAGCCCGACCTCCTGGGCCACGGCCGCGAAGATGAAGTCGGTCGAGAGGAAGGGGATGTAGGTGTGGCCCTCGGGGGAGATCAGCACGCCCTCGCCCAGGCCTTGCCCGAACAGGCCGCCGCCGGAGATGGCGTAGATGGACTGCGCCAGCTGGTAGCCCTCGTCGTAGACGGGGCAGGCGCTGGAGACCGTCCAGCTGCAGTCGAGCCAGATCGAGACGCGGTCCTGCACGTGGGGGGTGACGTGGTAGAGCGCGTAGGCCCCGAGCGCGAAGAGCCCGCTTCCCAGCGCCACGTACGCCCAGCGCGCCGTGGCCACCCAGAGCATGGCGAGGAAGACCGAAAAGTAGAGGAGGCCTCCACCCAAGTCGTTCGTCTGGAAGAGGACGAGCATGGCGCCTCCCCAGATCACGAGCAGGGGCCCGAAGTGCTTCGGCGAGGGCAGCCCGTAGCGGCCCGAGCCCATGGAGAGCACCTCGCGGTTGTCGCGCAGATAGCCCGCGAGGAAGATGACGAGCAGGACCTTGGCAAACTCCCCGGGCTGGAAGACGACGGGCCCGATGCCCACCCAGAGGGAGGCGCCGTTGATCGTGCGCCCGAGGCCCGGGACGGCCGGCAGGGCGAGCAGCCCGATGGCCACGAGCCCGAGGATGTACTTGGCGTTGTCGAGGCTCCGGTAGTCCCTGAGGAAGAGCAGCAGAGCCGCGAAGGCGGCGACGCCGATCACGACCCAGAGTCCCTGGCGGAGCGCGAGGTCGGGGTCGATCCGATAGATCATCGTCAGGCCGACCGCCGTCAGCGCCCCGGAGATGGGCAGGAGATAGGGATCCGCGTGCGGCAGCGCGACCCTGACGACCAGGTGCGCGGCGACGAAGAGGGCGATGAAGAACGCCGCGTAGGAGAGGGAGGCGGTCGAGACGACGTCCTGGCGAGCGATGTAGACGGCGGCGAAGCCGGTTGCGGTGAGCAGCCCGACCAGGAGGAGGTTGGCGAGCTCCCGGTTGCGAAGCGTCATCGACTAGGGCACGCCCTCGGCTTCGTACGGTGCGATGCGGTCACGCGCCTCGTCGTACGACATGAGAGCGTGGTCGAAGAGGCCGGCTCGCTCGTCAGGGGTCAGCTGCACGGCCTGGAGGCGGCTCACGTAGCGCGGGCGGAAGAGGTCGATGCCCCCACCCAGCCCGTAAGGGACACCCTGGTAGACGACGACGTTGCCGTCCTCGTCCGCGCCGAGGAAGTTCGCCCGCGAGAGCGCCCAGAAGGCGGCCGCGACGAGGGCGAGCACGAAAGCCAGGGCGAGGACCGACCACAGGATACGCCGCCCCCAGTGGCGCTCCCGGCGGCGCTTGGGCTTCGCCTTCTCGTCGTCGAGCGAGGCGCCCCACTCGCCTGCGTCGAGCGTCTCCTCGCGCTCGACGGCACTCGCGGCGGCAGCGGTCTGGACGGAGGCCGCCTCGAGCCCCGTGAGGGTGTCCTCGAGATCGGCCTCGCCTTTCCCGTTCGATCCCGCGACCATGGTGTCCTCGAGCTGGGCGGGCTCCCCCTGGAGACGGAAGAGGACGACCGTGACGTTGTCTTCTCCCCCCGCTTTGTTGGCCGCCCTCACGAGCGCCTTGGTCGCCTGTTCGAGCGAGCTCGACCGAGCCACGGTCTCGGTGATCTCCTCGTCGCCGACCATCGTCGTCAAGCCGTCCGAGCAGAGGAGGAAGACGTCGCCCGCCTGCGCGTCGGCCGTGAAGGTGTCCACGTCGACGTGGGCGTCGGTGCCGAGAGCGCGTGTGATCACCGAGCGCTGAGGATGGGTATCCGCCTCGTCCGGGGTGAGGCGGCCGCTGCGGACCAGATCGGCGACGAGTGAGTGATCTTCGGTCAGCTGCTCGAGCTGCCCGTCGCGAAGGCGGTAGGCGCGGGAATCGCCCACGTGGCCGACCGCCACGCCCTCTTCCGCCACGAGGGCCGCCGTGATCGTGGTCCCCATTCCGGAGGCCTGGGCGTCGCTCTTGGCCCGCTCGTAGATGCGGCGGTTGGCCTCCTGGATGATCGTCGCCACCCGCTCCTCGGGATCGAGGCCGTCTGCTTCGTGGAACTCGCGGAAGGCGGCCGCGGCGAGCCGCGAGGCGACCTCACCGGCCTGCGCGCCGCCCATGCCGTCGGCGACGGCGAAGAGGGGCGGATCGTGGACGAACGCATCCTCGTTTCGGCGCCGCTTGCGGCCTGCGTCGGTGCTGCCTGCGCTGTCAGCGACTCTCATCGCTCGAACCGAAGCTCCGTATCGCCGATCTGCACGACGTCGCCTTCCCGAAGCTTGCGCCGGCCGTCCAGGCGCGCGCCGTTGACGAAGGTCCCGTTCGTCGAGCCCAGATCGAGGATCCATACCCCGTCGCGCTGAGATTCGATCCGGGCGTGGTGCCCCGAGGCGAACTCGTCGCCGGGAAGGGCGAGCGTGTTGTCCTCGGCACGCCCGATCGTGAGCGGTACCGGGCCCGCCTCGTAGGAGCTGCCGTTCTCGAGCGCCTTGCTCTTCTCGACCACGAGACGGCCTCCCGAGTCCGAGGGATGCTCGGCGGCCAGCTGGGAGGGGGCGAGGATGAAGCTTTCCTGCGGCGCGACCCTCATGTCCCTCGAAGCCGAGCGGATGACCCTCCAGATGAAGACGTAGAGGAGGACGAGGAAGGCTGCCTTGAGAGCGAGGAGGACCGGCTCGACGTTCATGCCTACTCGGGCTGCTCGAAGACGACCTCGCTGCGACCCAGGACGAGGTGGTCCTCGTGCGTCAGCTTGGCACGCTCGACCCGCTTGCCGTTCAGCTCGACTCCGTTCGTGGAGCCCAGGTCGACGATCCACCACGCTCCGTCCTCTCGGCGGATCTCCGCGTGGCGGCGCGAGACGTTCGGATCCTCGAGCGTGACGTCGGCCTCGCGCGAGCGTCCGAGCACGACCCCGTCCTTGGGGAGCTCCTGGCGCTTGCCGCCCACGTTGAGAAAGGCGCGTGGCTCGTGCGCGAGCCCGAGCTCCTCCGCCTCTTGCGCGGAGACGGCCGCCGTCGCGGCCACGGGCGGCTTGAAGACGCGCGTCGGGCTGGGTGCCTCCGCCTCCTCCACCTCGGACTCCTCGTGGGCCGCGGCCTGTCGTGTCTGCACCATCCTGGTCGCGATCCCGAACTCTCCCATCTCGAGGTCGTCGTCCTCCTCGAGCAGCACTTTCGGCGTCGAGAGGAGGGAGTAGCCCTCGCGCCGCGCGTGCTCGGAGAGGTAGTCCGCAAGCTCGGTG
>JBKPFG010000079.1:0-1449 GCA_046728735.1 Actinomycetota bacterium | reverse complement strand
CCCACGATCGGCTTGGCCGTCACCTCGCGAACACGGCCGGTCCACTCCAGCTGGTAGCCCTCGCGGAAGAAGCGTGAGGTGCCGGAGTCCTTCGACCAATCCGTGATCGAGCCGACGTTGACGTCCCAGAGGTCGACGAGGTGGTCGGCGATAGCGACGAACGCGAGCCCCTCCTCGAGCTCGACTCCGGCGGGCCCGAGGGCCTCGATGCAGAAGCGGACGGCGATCGCGCAGTCGTCGCCGATCGCCTCCCGCACGACCTCCAGCGTCTCCAGCCAGAAGCGCGCGCGGTTCTCGAGCGAGCCGCCGTATTCGTCCGTGCGGCGGTTGTAGAAGGGCGAGAGGAACTGGAGCGGCAGGTAGCTGTGCCCGCCGTAGACGTAGACGATGTCGAACCCAGCGTCGCGCGAGCGGCGGGCGGCGGCCACCCAATCCTCGCGCACGCGCTCGATGTCGATCCTCTCCATCGCCTTGGGAGTCACGAAGGGGTCGTAGTCGCTCGCCAGCTGCGAGGGCGCAACCGCGGCGACACGGGCATCGCGAGCGCGGGCGTGAGCGCCGCCGTGCGCGAGCTCGATGCCCGCGAGGGAGTCGTGCGCGTGGGCCTCCTCGCACATGACGGCGAGGTTCTGCAGGTCGCCGTCGTCCCAGATGCGCGTGGAGAAGATCGGCCAGAAATCGGAGTTGACGCTCACGAGCGCCTCCTCCGTGCAGACCGCGGCCCAGCCTCCTTCGGCCTTCGTGGCCCTGAAGCGGGCCTGTGAGGCAGGCTTCTCGCTGCCGAAGCCCGTGCAGTGCGGCACCGCATAGAAGCGGTTCCGAAGCGTCTTCGGGCCGATCTGGACCGGTTCGAAGAGGATGTCGTGGCGGGGATCGCGCGGCATCGGCCGGGATAGGATCGCGCCTGTGGCGCACGCGGTCAAAGCGCGAACCGGCGGCCGGCTCGTCGCCGAGACCCTCGAGGCCCTCGGGATCGAGGTCGCTTTCGGCGTTCCGGGCATCCATGCGTTGGCGATCTGGGACGGCTTGCGCGACAGCTCGATCAAGACGATCGGCTTCCGGACCGAGCTGAATGCGGGCTTCGCCGCGGACGGCTACGCCCGCTCCACGGGCAAGCCTGCCGCGCTCCTTCTCTCCACCGGGCCGGGCGCGCTCGTCTCGCTTGCCTCGCTGATGGAGGCGGCGAGCGCGCACGTCCCCGTCGTGGCCGTCTCGAGCCAGATCCCCAGCGACCTGATCGGGCGCGGGCGCGGATACCTCCACGAGCTCTCCGACCAGCTCGCGTCCTTTGCCCCGATCGTCAAATGGGCGGCGCGGGCTGACTCGGACGTGACCGTGCCGGCGCTCCTCGCTGAGGCATGGCGCCAGGCGCTCGCGCCGCCTTCGGGACCTGTCTTCGTCGAGATCCCTGTCGACATCCTCACGGGTGAGACAAACGCGTCGGTTGGC
>JBKPFG010000039.1:0-5909 GCA_046728735.1 Actinomycetota bacterium | reverse complement strand
GTACTGACGCGGATCCCACCAGCCGGCCGGGTGGCCACGCCACCAGCTGAGCACGGTCTCGACGGGCATCCCCCGGAGGAGGCCCACGGCAGATTCGCGATAGGAGGGAAAGATCCAGTCGTCCTCGCCGAGCGCGCGGATCGCTCCGACCTGCATCGCCTCGTGCCCCCAAAAGATGGCGTACGTCCCGATGCGTCCTTGCCGGTGGTAGACGAGAGACCGCTCGTCGTAGGTGCGGAGGAGGACCAGGTCGCGATAGAGGGCGAGCAGGTCCTCGCCGGCGAGACCCTCGACCTCCCCGTCGGGCAACTCGTCCCCGTCTCCGATCACCCTGCGCAGGTCCCGCTCGGCGGGCGCTACCTGGGCCATGGCGGAAATCTAACCGGGCACCAGTACTCGAAGCGCCGCCCGCTCCGCCTCGAAGTGCGCCTCGGTCACATCGCCCAGGTCCTCCCCGTCCACCTGGAGCGGGACGGGACGTTCGGAAACGATTCGAAGCTCGTCCGCATCGTGGACGTAGAGCACCTTCGAAGAGCGATCCTGTCCCCGGCCTGCGAGCGCCCACCAGGCAACTTCGGGGAGGGCGCGAGCGCGAAGCCTGCGAGGCGCGACAAGGTCGAGCCCCTTCTCGAACCGGGCCTTCGGAGCGATGCGCAGTGGGATCCTCCCCACGTAGCTGTAGGGATTTCCGTTGGCGACGAGGGCGAACGCGACGGGCCCGACGCCGACGACCTCCATCGCAGGATCGAAGCGGCCGCGCCGCTCGGCGAAGAGCCCGAGCAGCTCCCGTGCGAAGGCGACGTCGCTGGCGCGACTCCCACTCTCTCGTCCGAGTCCATCGACCCGACGGACGAGCTCGGCGTCGAGACCGAGCCCGGCGCTGAACGTGAAGCGCCTGCCGTTGACACGCCCCAGGGAGATCGAACGCTCCGAGCTCGACCGGACCAATGCGCGGGCCGCCTCGATCGGATCGCGGGGAAGGCCCAGGGCACGGGGGAGCACGCTCGTGGATCCGCCGGGAAGAAAGCCGACCGGAACGTCTCGCGTGAGCCCGTTGACCACCTCGTTGAACCCGCCGTCGCCGGCGAAGACGAAGATGCGCTCGATTCCCGGGTCGAGGCCCTCGGCGAGGTCGCCCGCGTGCAGGGGCCGCTCCGTGACAAACGTCTCCACGGGGCCCGAGGCGCTGAGCTCGCGCTCGACGGCCACGGTCAGCTCGGGCGTGACCCGGGTCGCCTGCGGATTGACGATCAACGCAGTGCTCACGCCGGCGTCGAATAGCCGCGCATCCCGTCCATGAGGAGGACGTAGAAGCGGTCGGCGAGCGCATCGGTGTCCGCCCCGGGCTTGAGCCAGGTGTACGCCCAGTTGGCAGCCGAGAGGAAGAGGAGCGCAGCAGCGACCTCGTCGAGATCGGTGCGGAGCTCGCTCTGCTCGCGACCCTCGCGGAAGAGCTCGCGGATGCGCTCCTCGTAGCGGCGACGCTCCGCCACGATCTCCTCGAGCCGGGATCCGTCGAGGTACTTCCACTCCTGCACGAAGACGGTCGCCACCTCGAGCTGGTCGGCGACCACACGCAGGTGGGCGCGCAGGGCCATTCGGATCTTCTCGGTCGCGCGAAGCTGCTCGGGAATATCGTCGAGCGCCGCGTGGAAGGCTGCGGCTCCGGTGCGCATGGTCTCGTAGAGGAGGTCTTCCTTCCCCTGGATATGCGCGTAGAGAGACCCTTTCCGCACCCCGAGCGCCTCCGCGAGATCGCCAATGGAGGTGCCGTGGTAGCCCTTCTCCGCGAATAGGCGTGCCGCTTCGCGGGAAAGCTCTTCGCGTCTGCTCATGGTAGATTCCTACCTAACGATCGTTTGGTTGCCATGACCGAGAGCGAATTCGAAGCGTACGTGCAGGAGGGCGGGGCGGTCGAGACCGGCGATGCGATGCCGGACGAATACCGCGCCGCGCTGATCAAGTTCATCGAGATGCACGGGAACTCCGAGCTCATGGGCGTCCTGCCCGAGCGGGAGTGGATCCTCCGCGCGCCGACGCTCCAGCGCAAGCTCGCGCTGACGGCGAAGGTGCAGGACGAGGTCGGCCATTCGCAGCTGATCTACCGCGTGGTCGAGGATCTCGGCAAGCCGCGAGAGGCCTGCCTCGACGATCTCATCGCAGGGAAGACGAAGTTCCACAACGTCTTTCACTACCCGACCAAGACCTGGGGAGACGTCGCGGTCATCGCCTGGCTGGTGGACGCGGCGGCGATCATCTCCCAGAAGGCGCTCCTGAAGTGCTCCTATGCGCCCTACGCGCGGATCATGAAGAAGATCTGCTGGGAGGAGTCCTTTCACATTCTCCACGGCCGCGACTGCATCCTCGCGCTCATGACCGGCACGGACGAGCAGCGCGAGCTCGTGCAGGAGGCGGTCGATCGCTGGTGGGGGCCGCTGATGCAGTTCCACGGGAACCCGATCCCTGCGGATCAGGACCCGATGTACCGCTGGAGGATCAAGAGCCAGGCGAACGAAGATGCCCGCCAGCAGTTCCTGGACGGCTACGTGCCACAGATCTGGGAGCTCGGCCTCACCGTGCCCGACCCGAAGCTGCGCAAGCGCGACGACGGAGTCTGGGAGTACTCGGAGCCCGACTGGGACGAGCTCAAGCACGTCGTCACCGGTCACGGGCCGAAGACCGAGGAGCGGCTCGGCTTCCGGCGCTGGACTCGCGAGGAGACCGCCTGGGTGCGGAGCGCGGTGCTCGCCGACGCAGCGTGATCTACGAAGTTTTCCGTCAGGAGCGCGAAGGCCAGCCCTTCCAGCACGGCGGCTCGCTGGAAGCGCCGAACCTCGCGTTTGCAGAGGCGTATGCCCGCGAGTTCTACGGCCGCCGCGACGAGTCGTTCGCCCTCTGGATCGTCCCTCGGGAGGCCGTCGACGAGGTTCGCGAGCCCTACGTCGCCGACGTCTTCGATCGCGACTACCGCCGCGTCGACGGCTATTCGCTCAAGGTCAGGCTCAAGGAGGCCCGTGAACTAGCCGCGAAAAATGCAAGTCGCTGACGCGCCGCATTTTTCGCGGAGAGGTTGCATATGAATCCCAGCGTCGACTCACTTCTGCAGCTTGCTGACGACGAGCTGATCCTCGGCTGGCGCAACTCGGAGTGGACCGGCATTGCGCCCTTCCTCGAGGAGGACGTCGCCTTCTCGTCCATCGCCCAGACCGAGATCGGCCATGCGCGCGCGTGGTACGAGCTCGCCGCAGACGACCTCGGAACGGATGCCGACGCCCTGGCCTTCGATCGCGAGCCGGGCGAGTACCGCTCGGCGCCGTTCGTCGAGCTCCGGCTCGTGCCCGACTGGGCCCGGACGATCGCGCGACACTGGCTCTACGAGACCGCGGACGCCATTCGCATCGCCGACCTCAAGACCTCCGGCGACGCCAGCGTCGCGGGGCTCGCAGAGAAGATCGACCGCGAGGAGACGTACCACCGCATGCACGCGGACATGTGGGCGGAGCGCCTGCGCGAGGAGCCAAGATTCCTCGCTGCCGTGGAGGATCTCTGGCCTTATTCGCTGGGAATCCTGGCGGATTCCCAGCGAGAAGTGCTCTGCGAGCGGGTCGGTAGAGAGCCCGTCGACCCGATCGAGCGCGGCAAGCACACAGAAGAGCTCGCGCCGCTCTGGGAAGAGATGACGATGGTTCGCCGCTCGGTCCCGGGGGCGACATGGTGACCGCCGAGCGCGTCTGGGCAGCGCTCGCCGAGATCCCCGACCCCGAGCTTCCGGCGGTCTCCCTCGTCGACCTGGGCGTCGTGCGCGAGGTCGAGGTCGAGCGGGATCGGGTCCGCGTGAGCTTCACCCCCACCTTCCTCGGTTGCCCGGCGGTCGAGGTCATGCGCACCCTCATGGCCGATCGAATTCGCGAGCTGGGCGCCGAGCCCGAGGTCGAGATCTCGCCGGAGGGCTGGTCGAGTGAACGGATCACGGAGGAGGGCCGCCGCAAGCTCGAGGAGTCGGGCTTCGCGCCGCCGACGGGCACGGCGCCGGCCACTCTCGTCCAGATCCAATCAGCGGTCCACCGCTGCCCGTACTGCGGCTCCGAGGACACACGGCTCGAGAACCTCTTCGGGCCGACACCCTGCCGCTCGATCCGCTACTGCAACGCCTGCCGCCAGCCCTTCGAGCAGTTCAAGACGCTCTAGGGCTAGTCGAAGCAGCGGTTGTCCATGAGCCCACACTCGACGACGATCCACCCGATCCAGACCGCATAGCTCAGAATCACGATCACGGCGCCCGTCAACGCGGTAACGCCCAACGTGAACCGTCCTGAGCACGCGGCCCTCTTGCTGAGCATGGCGCTCGCCGCGACGGGGCCGGCGAAGAAAAGGACCCAGCCGATCCCCGAGCCGGTGTACGGCAGGACGGGCAGGTACAGATCACGCGTGACGAGCGACAGCAGCATCGCGACCGCCACAGCGCCGAAAGAGAGAGCTAGGCCGGCAAGTGTGACATGACGCCTTGACTTGTATCTCATAACTGCTATATAGCTGAATTGAGATATGCGTCAAGAGCCCAAATCCAGGCGCCGACTCTCGACCGAAGCGATCGAGAGGATCCGCGAGCGGCTTTCGCACGCCGACGACGGCTGGTTCTTCAGCCAGATCGCGGAAAAGGTCGCCGACCGGCGCAAGGAGCTCGGGCTCTCGCAGGCCGAGCTCGCGGAGCTCGTCGCCACGACTCAGTCCGCGATCGCCCGGCTGGAGAGCGGAGGGCGGCCCCCGCGCATCGACACTCTCCTCCGAATTGCCGATGCACTGGACTGCGAGCTTCTGGTCGAGTTGAAGCCGCGAACGAAGCCGAATCGAGGTGGACGATGAGCACGGTCACGCGCAGCGCAAGAGCAGGGCTCGACGTCGAGGAAATCGAGACCACGAAGAGCGAGAAGCTCCTCGCCGTCATCCTCGCGGTCTTCCTCCTGATCGGAGCGATCTGGACGTACCAGAAGCTCGACGACTGGGTCGCGGAGCGGGTCGCGCCCGTGCAAGTGCAGCTGAGCCCCGCGGATCAGGCCGCAATCGACCGGAACTCGGCCGCAAACGAAAGGCTGAGCGTGGCCATGACCAGCCTCACGCAGGCCCAGTCGGAGCTCGAGTTTCGGCGCGAGGCCTACCGGACCGCCCTCGACGCCGGCCAGCCGGCGCAGGACCTCGAGCGCCAGTATCAAGCGGCGCAGGATGCACTCGCCGCCGCCCAGGACGAGGTGAATACCGCGCAGGCCGAGGTCGCCACGACGCGGCCGGCCGCCGAGGCCGCCTACCAGCGACAACAGCAGCTCTATTCCGACCGCGTCGACCACCACGAGCTCGTCGCGTTCGCACTGCGACTCGGCCTCGCTCTCGCGTTGCTCGGGTTCGGCTACTGGCTCATCGGTCGGCTGCGTCGAAGCCGGTCGCGCTACTTCCCGGTCGCGCTCGCCGTCGTGGGCTCGGCCGCGCTCCTCGCCCTCGTGCTGGCCGCCGACTACATCACCGACTACGTCGACCCCGTCGCGCTCGGGCCCCTCGTGCTCGCGCTCGCCGGAGTGACCCTGACGCTGGTCGCGTTCGCGGCGCTGCAGCGCTACCTCGCCAGACGCGTCCCGCTCCGGCGCGTGCGTAAGCACGAGTGCCCGTTCTGCGGGTTTCCGGGCGGGACGACCGAGCACTGCGAGGGCTGCGGGCGCCAGGTGGTCGCGGAATGCGCGACATGCGCACAGCCACGACGGGTGGGAACGCTACATTGCGGAGCGTGCGGGCACGCCTGATCTTCATCGTGCTGCTTTTGGCCGCCGGGGCGACCGCTTCGGCGTGCGGTGGGGATGACGACCGGCTCTCGCAGGAGGAATTCCGCCAGCAGGCGAATGCGATCTGCACGAAGTACGACG
>JBKPFG010000038.1:0-2831 GCA_046728735.1 Actinomycetota bacterium | reverse complement strand
ATCCCGGTCGCCACGCTCGAGGATCACGGGCCTCACCTCCCGATCGACACCGATCTGCGCCTGACCGCCGAAATCTGTCGACGGGCGGCTGACGCCGCTCCTGACGAGATCCTCCTGCTGCCCCCGATTCCGCACGGCTATTCACCGCATCACATGGACTTCCCCGGGCCGATCACGATCGCCTGGGACACGTTCACCCGCTACCTCACGGACGTCGGCTCGTCTCTCGCTCGCCACGGCTTCAAGCGGATGCTCTTCCTCAACGGCCACGGCTCGAACCAGAACTTCGTCGAGTCGGCGGCTCGACTCGTCGCCGTCGAGCATCCGAACGTGCTGGCCGCCGCTGCCTTCCACACCTCCGGGCCGGAGTCGATGAAGCTGATCGCCGAGATCCGTGAGTCCGAGCGCGGCGGCATGGCTCACGCCTGCGAGCTCGAGACGAGCATGTACCTCGCCATCGACCCGGACGCCGTCGACATGGACAAGGCGGTCGACGAGCGCGGCTACCCGGCGGGAGAGCACGCCTGGATGGACTGGGCCGACGGCCCGCTGAAGGTCATGCCCTGGTGGTCGTCGTTCTCGCGCACCGGCGTCCAGGGCGACGCGACCAAGGCGACCGCGGAGAAGGGGCATGTCCTTCTCGAGGCGGCTGTGCAAGAGTGCGTCTCGTACGTGCGCGAATTGCTCGAGAAGCCGATCCCGGGGCGGCGCGAGCCGCAGGAGACGCTGCCCTGATCCCGCACGTTCGCGCAGTCGGAACACACGCCCAGGCGGGAACGACCATCGGCGCCGCCACCCGCGATGCGATCCAGCGGCACACCGAGGGTCTCGAGTACGACCCCGATCTGGTGCTTCGCTTTCGCGCGCCGGCGGTCAAGTACCTGCCCTGGGTCGTCGAAGAGCTCGACGCGGCCGCGGCTGCCTCCGAGGTCGATCCGCTCAGGCTGTTCGCAGCTTCCGTGGAGGAGCTGCATCCCTCTCCGATCCGCGAAGCCGCCGCGACCGGCTGCACCGACATCGCGGCGACGAGCACGGTGACGGCCGACGGGCATCTGATCGTCGGGCACAACAACGACCTCACGGCGGGAGAGGAGGAGGACGTCGTCGCGATCGAGTGGCAGGTGGAGGACGAGCCAACGATCTTCACGCTCGGCATCGGGCCCTGGATCAGCGTGGGCTGGAACGACGCCGGGCTCTCGATCACAGGGAACGAGGTATCGCCGAAGGACGAGGGCATCGGCATTCCACGTCTCCTCCAGGTCCGCGACGTCCTCACCAATCGGACGCTGCCCGAAGCCGTGAAGTCGATCCTCCACCCCGCGCGCGCCTCCTCCTACAACTGGGTGGTCGCGCATGGGGACTACGTCGTCTCGGTGGAGGGCTCGGCGACGACGGCGGAAGCCCTGGCACCGATGGAGGACGGCACGCTCGTCCACACGAACCACTACGTGCATCCGGACATGCTCGACTACGAGGCGAGCGACCGGGTCGACGGATCGGCAGTTCGTCTCCAGCGGGCCCGCGACCTCCTCTCGGATGCGGACGGCGAGGCCATAACCCGCACTCGCCTCCGCGAGATCCTCTCCGACCATGAGAACGCGCCTGACTCGCTCTGCCGGCACGGCCACGCGCCGGGCGAGTCGCAGACCGTTTTCTGGTGCATCGCGGACGTGAATGCGCGAACGGTGATGTACGGCCGCGGGAATCCCTGCGATTCCGAGGCCGAGCTCTACGCATTTACCTAGCTGCTAGGTAGCCCGCGGGGTACCTCGTTCGAGGGATGCCAGGTCCTAGTGGGCGTGTGCAACACTAAGAACGCCTGCAAACGGGACTTTCCGGGCTTGCGGCCCCGGAGTCGAGGAAGGGGGCCGCCAATGCGCCGGCGACGAGCTCAGCTCGTCGGCCCGAGCCAGAGGGAGTCGGGGGGTCAGCCGGAAGGGAGGCTGAGCCGGGAGACCCTGCGCCTCCTCCCCCTCGTCCTGCCGGTCACGTTGGGCGGCGCCGTCGTCGTCGTGATGGCAGGGGCGCATTTCCTCGCATCCACGCCGAGCGGCGGGACCGTTGCGGGCACGTGGGCGCTGCTCGCGGTCACGGCCGTCGCGGAAGCCTTCCCGGTCCCGTTGGAAAGGGTTCCCGTCGGCGGGACCTCGCTCGCGACGATCTTCATCGTCGGGACGTCTGTCATCTACGGCTGGGAAGCGGCCACGTTGACGGCGTTCCTCGCAATGATCCTGGTCGAGACGATCAGGCGCAGGCCGCTGACGAAGATCGCCTACAACAGCGGCGTCTACGCCCTGGCCGGGGCCGCAACGGCCCTCGGCTCGATCGTCGAGAGAAGCGACTCTTTCGCGCTCCTCATCCCGCAGGTGGTGCTCGCCGCGGTGGCTTTCTACGTGGTCGACCTGGTCCTCGTCGCGCTCGCAGTCTCACGCTCGGCGCGAGAGTCGTTCACGGCCGTGCTACGCGGCGCGGTCTCGTCGACGTTCATCGCCTTCTCGATCATGGCGTCGCTCTCACTCCTCCTCGCCGTCCTCTGGGATCGCGAGCCCTTCCTTTCCGCGGCGCTCGTGGGGCCGGTGGTAGCCATCGCCCTCTACCAACGCTCCGTCCACCGCGAGCTGAAAGCGATGCGCCTGGCCCTCACCGATCCGCTCACGGGGCTCGGAAACCATCGCTACTTCTACGAGCAACTCGAGCACGCGCTGACCAAGGCTGAGACCTCGGGGGCCCACGTGGCTCTCTGCCTCTTCGACATCGACGACTTCAAGGAAGTCAATGACGCGTACGGCCATCCCGCGGGCGACGAGTTACTCGTGGCCGTCGCCTCCCGC
>JBKPFG010000005.1:0-3359 GCA_046728735.1 Actinomycetota bacterium | reverse complement strand
ATGACGTTGCCGAGCCCCCAGTGGTCTCCGAAGCGCGTCGCGAGCGCCGCCGCGAAGACGTAGCCCGCCGCGACGACCGCCAGCACCGTCGAGGAGACGTAGAGCGGCTGGTCGAGGCCCCTGATGATGTAGAGGACCACGAAGGTCCGCATCCCGGCGAAGGTGGCCTCCCAGGCCGTGTTCGCCACAAGGAAGTGGCGGACGTTGCGCTCGCGGGTGACGACGCGTATCGGCGCGGCCAGAAACGTCCGTAGGCGCTCGTACTGGGGAGGGCCCGGAGACTCGCGCACGAGGAGGACGACAGCGCCGCAGAAGAGGAGCGTGATCCCTGCGGCGAGGACGAACGGGAACGGCTCCCAGACGTCCAGGAGAAAGCCGCCGCCCACGAGCGCGCCCCCGAGCGCGGCGCCGCGGAAGAGGTGCTGGACGCCCTGGGCGCGACCGAAATACGTGTCGGGCAGGAGGTCCGGATAGAGGCCGCGATACGGGGGCTCGTAGATGTAGTAGGCGAAGAAGAAGGCAAAGAGCGCCAGGGCGATTCCGATGAAGCTGTGCACGAAAGCGACCAGGGAGAGGGAAACCGCCATCGGGCCGAGCGCGAGGAGCATGTAGGGGCGGCGGCGCCCGAGGGGCAGCACCGTCGCATCGCTCATGGGTCCCACGAGGAGGGGGACGAAGAAGGCGAAGACCCCTTCGGCCGCGAGGACGAGACCGACGAGGGTGCTTGAGTCCGTGAAGCTGCCGAGCATGGGCGGCAGGTAAGCGGCGACCGTCGTGATCGACCAGGCGAGCCCGAAGGCGCCCAGGCCGAGCGACCAGGCGAGCTTGTTGACCGGGCTCTCGAGGGAAAAATCGACCTCGGGCTCGACGAGCTGGAGTGCGGCGCGCCTACGAGGCACGGCTCTCGATTCCGAGCAGCGCGGGCAAGGCCAAGAGCGTGGGCAAGGAATCGTCGCGCCCGTGCTTCCCTTCCCGGTCAAGGAGCAGGCCGCGGATGCCCATCGCTTCGGCGCCCGCGATGTCGTCCTCGGGCGAGTCACCCACCATCACGGCCGCCCCCGCATCCACTCCGAGCAGCTCGAGCACGGCTTCGAAGATGCTGGGGCTCGGCTTGACCTTGCCGTGGACTCCCGAGGAGACCCAGGCGTCGACATCGAGCGCGTGGTGGCGGACGAAGGCGTCGAGGTCGCGGCTCGTGTTCGAGACGAGCCCGATCTTCAGCCCCGCCTCGCGCAGAGCGCCGAGGACAGGGAGGACGTCTTCGTAGAGCTCGAAGTTCTCCGACTCGAGCCAACCGTCCGTGATCGCGACCGCCACGCGCCTGCAGTCCTCTCCCTCGCCGCCCATGCCCCGGACGATGTCCTCGGTGAAGCGGATCCAGACCTCCTCGTCATGGTCGAGCTCGGGATGGTGTTGGAGGTCGAGCAGGGCCGCGGCTCGTGCCTCCGCGTAGCGGTCGGGGTCGAGCTCCAGGCCGAAGCGCCGCCCCGCGTCGCGATACCCCTCGGGGCCGAGCAGCGGCCCGGGCTTCGCGAGCGTGAAGTCGACGTCGAAGAGAACTGCCCGGGGCTTCACACGCCAGCCGGCCATTGGTACGCGGCAGGCTGGCGGTTGGCGAGCGACGGAACGCGGCGGCGCACGTCCTCGAGCCGGGAGCGGTCGAGCTCCGCGGTGATGACCCCGTCCTCGTCCGGAGCCTGGGCGATAACGATCCCCCACGGATCGATGATCATCGAGCGCCCGTAGGCGGCCTTTCCGTCGGCGTACGAGCCCCACTGGTTCGCCGCGACGACGAAGCACTGGTTCTCGATCGCCCGAGCGCGGAGCAGAGGCTCCCAGTGGTCCTTGCCCGTGTAGAGCGTGAAGGCGGCAGGGACGGCCAGCGCCTCGCACCCCTCGAGCGCGAGCAGCCGGTAGAGCTCGGGGAAGCGGAGGTCGTAGCAGATCGTCAGCCCGAGCTTCCAGCCCTCCACCTCGGTCAGCACGAGCCGGTCTCCGGGCTCCTCGGTCTCGGACTCCCGGTAGACGTGGCCGCCGACCTGGACGTCGAAGAGGTGGATCTTGCGGTAGGTGGCGGCGACCTCTCCCTCCGGATCGACGACCACCGTGGTGTTCGAGAGCTTGTCGCGGCCTTCGCGGCGCTCGACGATCGACCCGCCGTGGAGCGTGATGCCGTGCGTCTTGGCCCATGCCCTCATGGCGAGGGTCGCTTCGCCGTCGTCGATGCTCTCGGCAACCGAGCGGATGACGTCCGGAGGCCCGATCCCGGTCCACTTCTCCGGCAGGACGACGAGGTCCGCCCCGGTCGCGGCGGCCTTGGCGACGAGGCGCTCCGCGCGCTCGATGTTGTCCTCCTTCTGGGGCACCGAGTTGAGCTGGACGCAGGCGACGCGGAGTCGATCCGCCATGGCCGAAGGATAGCCTGGGGGCGTGAGCACGCCCGCAGAGATTCTGTCCGCGGCGCACACGATTGCCCTCGTCGGGGCCTCCCCCAACCCGAACAGGCCGAGTCATCAGGTCATGCGCTACCTCCTGGGAGCGGGCTACCGTGTGATCCCGGTTCGGCCGCTCGTTCCCGAGGTCCTCGGCGTGCCGTGTGCGCCTTCGCTGGCCGAGATCGACGAGCCGATCGATCTGGTAGACGTCTTCCGCCGGGCGGAGTTCTGCCCGCAGGTCGCGGAGGACGCCGTCGCAGCGGGCGCGGGAGCGCTCTGGCTCCAGCTCGGGATCGTCTCGCCGGAGGCCCGCGGGATCGCCGAGGCTGGCGGCCTCGACTATGTCGAGGACGAGTGCACGGCGATCGTGCACCGCTCGCTTCGGTCGATGTGAGAAGCGCAGACAGATCCGGCACGGAGATGTTTGAGTTGGACGTTGCCCTGGTAACGAGCGAGCGTTGGCGGTAGGTCATGGGATCGGCCTTCTGGGGGAAGGCACCCCGCGCGACCGATCACACTGTCACAGAGGTTGGACGATCTGGATCGGGTTGCCGTCAGGGTCGGCGCTCCACGCGATCAACAGGCGCCCGAGCCACTCGTGCGGTGGAACCAGGGCCGGTGCTCCCTTCGCGGTGAGTTCTGCGAAGGCCGCCGGAACGTCATCTGTCCAGAGGATCACCGCTACGCGTTGTCCCCGAGGAACCGGATCGAGGCCGTGGTCATCACGTGTAGAGGCGACAGACGCGATGCCGATCTTGTAGTCGTCGAGCGCGAGATCGACGTGAATCGGATCTCCTTCGGGCGGGACGCGGAATGTCTCCCGGAAACCGAGGCTCGTGTAGAAGGTGACGGCGCGTTCAAGATCCTCGCTAAAGAGGACGACTTGGGGTGTGCGGAACATGGATGCGCCGGAATTTAGCGCCG
>JBKPFG010000171.1:0-9419 GCA_046728735.1 Actinomycetota bacterium | reverse complement strand
TTGACCCTGGTTCGGGGATGAGCTATAAGCGAGCGTTCCGGGAGAACCTTGACGGGCCGCGGTCGAACGGAAGGAGAGGGCATGGACGAGACGCAACGTCGCGTCGACGAGATTCGCAACGAGAGCAGCGAGCTCGAGAACCACATCATCGACCAGTTCATCGAGGGGAAGATCACTCGGCGGGATTTCGTGCGTCGCGGCACCGTCGTCGGCATGTCGATTCCGCTTCTCTCGTTCATCGCCGCTGCTTGCGGCGGGGCCAATGAGACCGCCGGGACCACCGCGGGTGGCACTGCAACGGGGGCAGTGAAGCCGGGCGGAAACGTTCGGGTCGCAATCATCCAGCCGACAACCGCCCCGAACCCGCTCCTCGTCCAGGACGAGGGCGGCGCCGGGTTGCTCGGGTCGACGGGCGAGTTCCTCTCCTTCTCCAACTCGAAACTCGAGCTCGAGCCGAGGATCGCCGAGAGCTGGGAGCCGAACGACGACGGCTCCGAGTGGACGTTCAAGATCCGCCAGGGAGTCAAGTTCCACAGCGGCGCCACGCTCGTCGCCGACGACGTCGTCCAGACGTTCGAGAAGCTGATCAACCCGAAGGGTGGCTCCGCGAACGCGCAGTCCGCACTCGGCGGGGTCCTCTCCCCGGGGAAGACCGAGGCTCCCGACGACGCAACCGTCGTCTTCCACCTCGACGCCCCGAACGGGAACTTCCCGACGCTCGTCAGCTCGGCGAACTACAACGCGATCATCATCCCGGCCGACCTCGACCCCGCTGACTGGGGCAAGACGTTCGAGGGAACCGGTCCGTTCAAGCTCCAGAAGTTCACGCCCAAGCAGGGCGCGACCTTCGTCCGCAACGACGCCTACTGGGGCGACAAGGCCAACCCGGACTCGATGGAACTGAAGTTCTACGACGAGGAAGCCCCCATGGTGCTCGGCATCCAGGGCGGCGAGGTCGACTTCGTCGAGCACTTCTCGGTCTCGGGAGGAAAGGCTCTTCTCAGCGACCCGAACGTGACGGTGATCGCCATCCGCACGGCGACCCACCGCCAGATCCACATGCGGACGGACAAGGATCCCTTTACCGACAACCGCGTCCGCCAGGCGATCGCCCTCTCGATCGACCGGAACGCCCTCGTGGACGGCCTCTGGGAGGGGAAGGCGGACATCGGAAACGACAGCCCGTTCGCCCCGGTCTACCCGTCCACGGACACGAGCGTGGCTCAGCGCGAGCAGGATCTCGACCAGGCGAAGCAGCTCTTGGCGGACGCAGGCGCGAGCAACATCAGCGTCGACCTCGAGACGTGGAACGGCTTCGAGATCCCGGACCTGGCCCAGCTCATCAAGCAGAACGCGGCGGAGATCGGCGTCACGTTGAACCTCAAGATCACGGACGCCGCGACCTACTACGGCGACGGGGTGTTCGGCAAGTCGCGGTGGCTCGACTCCACGATGGGCATCACGGACTACGGTCACCGGCCGGTCCCGAACGTCTACCTCACGGCCGCTCTCTCGGGCGACCCGAAGATCGGCGTCTGGAACTCGGCCCATTTCAAGAACGACCAGTACGACTCGCTCGTCAAGCAGTACGTGGCCGCTCTCGACCTGGATACACAGAAGGGCCTCGCCAAGCAGATCCAAGAGCTGCTGCTCGACGAGACGCCGATCATCTTCCCCTACTTCTACAACTTCCTCTCGGCCGCCAAGCCGAACCTGAAGAACGCCGTGTCGGCGGCAACGGGTCAGTTCGACCTGTCCAAGGCCGGCTTCACGGCCTGAGCACGCTATCTAAGCCGCCGGGGCTCTCGTCCCGGCGGCTTAGGCTGTAGGAGCAACGATGGGGCGATTTCTTCTCAAGCGGCTGGGTCTCGCCCTCATCACGTTGTGGCTCTTGAGCGTGTTCGTCTTCGTGGGGGCGAGCGTCCTGCCAGGGAACGTCGCACGGAACATCCTCGGCCCGTTCGCCGACCAGGCCGCCGTCGACCAGCTCAATCACGCCCTCGGCACGGACAAGCCTCTCCTGACGCAGTACTGGAACTGGATCACCGGCTTCCTCCGTGGCGACATGGGCGACTCTTACTCGTATCACGTCCCCGTCAGCTCGCTGCTCGGCGACGCGCTCGCCAACTCGTTCAAGCTGGCGGCTCTCGCCTTCGTCCTGGTCGTGCCGCTTTCGATTGTCGGGGGCGTCATCGCTGCCTTGAAGCGCGACCGCCCGCTCGACCGGGTGATCACCATCGGCGGCCTCTCGCTCGCGGTTGTGCCCGAGTTCGTCACGGGGATCATGCTCATCCTCATCTTCGGGCTCTGGCTCGACGTGCTGCCCGTGAGTGCGGATGCCCCGACCGGCGCCGATCCGCTGACGCAGCTCGAGTACCTCATCCTCCCCGCGCTCACGCTCGTGATCGTCCTCTTCGGGTACATCGCGCGCATCACGCGGGCCGGGACGATCGAGTCACTCGAGGCGGACTACACGCGCACCGCAGTGCTGAAGGGCCTACCGCGACGCACCGTCGTCCGGCGGCACGTCCTGCGCAACTCCCTCCTGCCCACGATCGCCGTGATTGCGACGCAGACGGGCTACCTGATCGGCGGTCTCGTCGTCATCGAGACGCTCTTCAACTATCACGGAATGGGCCGGCTGATCTTCACGGCGCTCCAACAAAAAGATTTCCCCCTCCTCGAGAGCGCCGTCCTCGTCGTCGGGATCATCTTCCTCGCCGCGAACCTCCTCGCCGACCTCGCCTACTCGCTTCTCAACCCACGGATCCGCTACGCCGCTGCCGAATGAGCGTCGCCGAAGACCCAGCCGCCCCGATCGGCATCAGGACCAGCCCCGACGAGGCCACGATCGCCCGTCGCGAGCGGGTCAGGCTGTTGCTGGGCTCTCCGACCTTCGCGATTGGAGTCGTGCTCTTCGGCATCTGGGTTCTCTGCGCGCTCTTCGGCAATCTGATCGCCCCGCATGATCCCGAGGCGACGGACGTGCTGAACAAGCTCTCCCCGCCCTCCGCGGAGCACCTCTTCGGAACCGATCGACTCGGCCGCGACGTCCTCTCGCGCGTCATCGTGGGCGCCCGCTCCGTCCTCGTGATTGCGTTCCTCGCCACAACCCTCGGGACCGTGGTCGGCACAACGGTCGGCCTCCTCTGCGGCTTTTTCCGTGGCGTCGTCGACGAGATCATCATGCGAATCGTCGACGCAATCCTCGCGATCCCCGTGATCATCACCGCCGGGCTCGCCGTCGTCGCCGTCGGGCCGTCCCAGAAAACCCTGATCCTCGTGATCGGCTTCGTCTTCTCGCCGATCATCGCGCGAACGGTACGGGCAGCTGTCCTTGGCGAGGCCCAGCTCGAGTACGTGCAAGCGGCGCGCCTGCGCAACGAAGGCCCCAGCTACGTGATGTTCGCCGAGATCCTCCCGAACGTCATGGGCCCGGTCGTCGTCGAGTTCACCGTGCGCCTTGGGTACGCGATCTTCACCGTTGCGACCCTTTCGTTCCTCGGCTTCGGCGCCGACCCCTCCATCCCCGACTGGGGCCATGACATCAAGGACCAGTACATCTTCATCAACGGCGGCGCCTGGTGGCCGGTCCTGTTCCCGGCCCTGGCGATCGGGACTCTCATCGTCGGTATCAACCTGATCGCGGACGCCATCGCGCAGAGCTTCGAGCGATGAGCGACCTCGCGATCGAGCTCCAGGATCTGCAGGTCGTCTACCGCGTGCGCGGCAAGGACCGGCAGGTGCTCCGCGGCGTCTCGCTCGCGATCGAGCGCGGCGAGTCGTATGGGCTCGTCGGCGAGTCGGGTTGCGGAAAGACGACGGCCGCCTTCGCGATCATGCGCTCGCTGCCTCGCAACGGCCGCGTCACCGGCGGGTCGATCCGCGCCAACGACGAGGACCTGCTCGCAATGGGCCAGAGCGATGTGCGGAAGCTGCGCGCGACGACCCTCTCGATGGTCTACCAGAATCCCGGGGCCGCGCTGAACCCGTCGATCCGGGTCGGGGACCAGCTGCGCGAGGTCTTCCAGCTGATGGGGGTCGCCAAGGAGGCGGCCGCCCGCCGCGCCCACGAAATGCTCGAGAAGGTGCAGATCTCCGACCCCACGCAGGTCATGCGCCGCTATGCGCACCAGCTATCCGGCGGCATGCAGCAGCGCGTCGTGATCGCGATGGCGCTCGCGAAGGACCCGACCCTCCTGATACTCGACGAGCCGACGACCGGCCTCGACGCCACGGTCGAGGCCGAGGTGCTCGACCTCATCGCCGCCCTGAAGAAGGAATTCGGCACGACCGTTCTCTTCATCAGCCACAACCTCGCGGTGATCGCGAAGATGTGTGAGCGGGTCGGAGTCCTCTACGCAGGGCGCCTCGTCGAGGAAGGCATCGCGGCCGACGTGTTTCGCGACCCACGGCACCCGTACACCGTCGGCCTGCTCCGCTGCATCCCGCGCGGCGGCGTGCGCAAGGACGAGACGCCGCTCGACACCATTCCCGGCTTCCTCCCGCCCATCGGCGCAGAGATTCAGGGCTGCGTCTTCGCCCCGCGCTGCGGGCTCGTGCGCGACATCTGCCGCGAGGAAGAGCCGTCCCTCTACCCGCTCGGCGACGGCCACACGAGCCGGTGCCACTTCCACCAGGAGGCGCATCTCCTCCCTCGCAACGCGCCGGCCCAGCTCGTCTCGGGCCGGCAGGGCAACGGCGCGCCCGTGCTGGAACTCGAGAGCGCGTCGAAGACCTACCGGCAGGAGGGGCAGGACGTGCACGCGCTCGCGGACGTCTCGCTCGAGATCAGGTCCGGCGAGGTGCTCGGCCTCGTCGGCGAGTCGGGAAGCGGGAAGACCACGCTCGCACGCGTCCTGCTCGGGCTCACCGCGCCGGACCCCGGCTCGCAGATCGAGCTTGCAGGCACGCCCCTCGCGTCCAAGGTGCAGGACCGGAGCCGAGAGCAGGTACGGGCGCTCCAGGTTGTCTTCCAGAATCCCGATTCGGCGCTCAACCGCCGCTTCTCCGTCCGCCGAATCATCGAGCGGGCGCTCTACAAGCTGCGCGGGCTGACCGGAGACGAACGCTCCCGGCGGACGCTCGAGTTGGCCGCCTCCGTGCGCTTCGACGAGTCGCTCCTTGCCGTCCGCCCGACCCAGCTCTCCGGCGGGCTCAAGCAGCGTGTCGCCATCGCCCGCGCCTTCGCCGGCGACCCGCGCATCGTGCTCTGCGACGAGCCGACCTCGGCCCTCGACGTCTCCGTCCAGGCGGCAATCCTCAACCTGCTCGCCGAGCTCCAGTCACGAGAGGGCGTGACCTATCTCTTCATCTCCCACGACCTCGGCGTCGTGCGCTACATCTCGGACCGGATCGCCGTGCTCTATCTCGGTCGGCTGATGGAGCTGGGCGACGCGGAGACGGTCTTCGGCGCTCCGCACCACCCGTACACCGAAGCGCTGGTCTCCGCGGTCCCGAACATCGAGGGCGAAGAGGGCGGGCGCATCCGCCTCGAAGGGGAGATCCCGAGCGCCGCCGACCCTCCATCCGGATGCGTGTTCCATACGCGTTGCCCACGCTTCCTCGGCGCGATCTGCGAGCAGGAGGAGCCGCCGCTCGAGGAAGTCGAGCCCGGCCACTTCATGCGCTGCCACATCCCCGTCGAGGAGCTCCGCGTGCTTCAGGCCGCGCCCCCGCCGGCCCGGTATCAGTCGAAGACGACGAGCTGACGCAGCCCGTCGCCGGCCCGGAGGCGATCGAGGGCGGCGGGTAGCCCGTCGAGTGGGATACGGCGGTCGACGAGCTCGTCCAGGCGCAGCTCTCCATCGGCGTAGAGGTCAACGAGACGCGGGATCTCCTCGCGCACGCGCGCCGAGCCGAGGAAAGAGCCTTTCAGCGTCTTCTCGGCGAAGAACTGCCAGGGGTCGATCGTGAGCGTCTTCCCCTTGGGGAGGATTCCGACGACGACGACCGTGCCGCGCGGGCCGGCGGCCTCCCAGGCCTGCTGGACGGTCGGTTCGGTGCCGATGGCCTCGAAGGCGTAGTCCGGCCCGCCATCGGTCAGCTCACGTACCGCCGCGACGACGTCCACCCCCTCATCAGCGTGGACGAGGGCGGTCGCCCCCAGCTCCCGCGCCAGCTCGAGCTTCTCGGGCCTGACGTCCACCGCGACGATCTGCGCCGCGCCGGCGAGCCGCGCCCCCTGGAC
Source organism: Actinomycetota bacterium (assembly GCA_046728735.1). GTDB lineage: Bacteria > Actinomycetota > Thermoleophilia > Gaiellales > Gaiellaceae > JAIBJP01. Next base: position 3,229 of record JBKPFG010000171.1, on the reverse strand, counting down.
GATGTTGAGGCCCACGCCGCCGCATCCCCAGACAGCAACGCTTGCCCCCTCGCGGACGCCCGCCGTGTTCAGGACGGCCCCGCAGCCCGTCAGCACGGCGCAGCCCACGAGCGCGACCGTGTCCAGGGGAACGTCGTCCCGGATCTTCACGGCAACCGACTCGGGCACGACGGCGTGGCGGGCGAACGAGGACACAGAGTTGAAATGGTGCAGCGTCGTCCCGTTGAGGCTGAGCCGGGAGGTTCCGTCCGCCAGGGTGCCCGTGGCGGCCATTCGAGCGCCCACCTCGCAGAAGTTCGGCCTCCCCCGGAGGCACTCCGCGCAGCGACCGCACGCAGGGACGAGGGCGAGCACGACGTGGTCCCCCGGGGCGAGCGAATCCACGCCCGGCCCGACGTCGGCGACGACGCCTGACGCCTCGTGACCGAGGACGAGCGGCAGGGGCTCCGGCATGTCGCCGTCCACGACGTGCAGATCGCTCGCACAGACGCCGCAGGCCGCCATCTCGATGAGCACCTCGCCCTCGCGCGGAGCCGCCAGGTCGACCTCGACGATCTCGACTGGCTCGCCCGGCTGCCACAGGACCGCGGCCTCCGACTTCATGAAGCGAGCGTAGCTGTCGGCGCGGCTTACAATCGCCCCATGCGCGCAGCCGTCCTCAGAGAGCTCGACGCGCCCTTCTCCGTCGAAGAGGTGGAGCTGGCCGCTCCGGGCCCGGGAGAGGTGGAGGTGAGGCTCGCGGCCGCCGGCGTCTGCCACAGCGACTGGAACGTCGTCACCGGCGCGACGTCGAACCCTCTGCCGGCCGTCCTCGGCCACGAAGGCGCCGGTGTGGTCGTCTCCGTGGGCGAAGGCGTCGAGAGCGTGGCGGAGGGCGACCACGTCGTCCTCTCCTGGCTCCCGGCGTGCGGCCGCTGCTTCTACTGCGCCCAGGGGCGGCACGTCCTCTGCGACGTGGCCATGGAGGACATGTTCCGCGGCACGCTGCCCGGCGGCGCCTTGCGCCTCTCTCAGAACGGCGACTCGCTCTACCACTACTCCTACCTCTCGGCCTTCGCCGAGAGCTGCGTGGTCCCGGAGGGCTGCTGCGTCCGGGTTCGCAACGACGCTCCCTTCGAGGTTGCGGCGCTCGTCGGCTGCGCGGTGATAACGGGCTACGGCGCGGCGGTCAAACGCGCGGGCGTCCAGGAAGGAGACGTGGTCGCCGTCTTCGGAGCAGGTGGCGTCGGCCTCTCGGCTGTCATGGGAGCGAAGCTCGCCGGAGCCGGCGCAGTCGTCGCCATCGACCCGGTCGAGTTCAAGCGCAAGACCGCCCTCGACCTGGGCGCCACGCATGCCCTGGATCCCACGTCTGAGGACGTCGTCGCCGCCCTGCGGGATCTCACCGAAGGGCGCGGCGCCGATGCGGCGCTGGATACCGCCGGCGTGCCGGGAATCGTCGCACAGGCGTACGCCTCCGTCCGCCGCGGCGGAACCGTCGTCGCGGTCGGGCTCCCCGCCGAAGGCCTGACCGCCGACCTGCCGGCGTCCGACCTCCCGCGGGAGGAGAAGGTCGTCACGGGCAGCTTCTACGGCTCCTGCGACCCGCAGGTGGACATGCCCGAGGTGGTCGACCTCTACATGGATGGGCAGCTGCCGCTCGACAAGCTCGTCACGCGCACCTATCCGCTCGAGGAGATCAACGAGGCCTTCGCGGCGATGAACTCTGGCGAGGTCGCGCGCGCCGTGATCACGCCGTGAGCGCAGTCCTGATCGGCGAGGGGTTTGCCGGCGAGGGCCCAAACGCCGCCCACGTCAACACGGTGCTCGGGCTCCGCGACGGGCCGGTGGGAACCGCCTGGGCGACCGCGCTCGCGACCCCGAGGGCCGGCCACGCCTCCTTCGTCGTCGTCGCGCGCCCGAACATGCCCGTGAAGCCGCCGACGCTCTTCGTGAACAAGGCGGAGATCCGGGGCGACGAGCACGGACTGCTCCACTGGGGCGCGGCGCAGGCGGCGGTCGCGCGTGGGGTCCTCGAGTCGGTCGCCGAGGGGACGATCCCGCCGGGCCAGGTGGAGGAGCTGGCCCTGATCGTCGCAGTCTGGGTCGACTGGGCCGCCTCCGACGAAGAAGAGGTTTTCGCGAACAACCTCGAGGCCACCCGCGCCGCCCTCGCCTCCGCGGCAGAAGGACGCCCGCGCCTGGAAGACCTGCTCGCGATCGCGAGCGAGCCGGCAAACCCCTTCTTCCACCGCTAGTGCTCCCAGTCGCGGGTCAGGTGCCGGACGGCCGAGCGAAAATCAAGCAGGCCAAGGACGCAGGGAGGCCGCATACCGGATTTCGGTATGTGGCCGACCGAGGACGAAGGAATGTGCGGATTTCCAGCCGGCCGGTTGGTGCCGGAGTCGCGGCGGGGGGCGCTGGGCAGTGAAGATCGAGCGCATCCGGCTCGAGTGCCGCGCGCTCGACCTCGATCCGCCCTTTCGGCCCGCGTGGGACCCGGATCCGCGTCGCTCGTTCGAGGCGACGCTGGTCTTCGTGGAGACGGACGAGGGCCTGACCGGCCTCGGCTCCGGCGACACCATGGACGGCTTCGAGCGCTACGAGCATCTCTTCGTCGGCGAGGACCCGCTCGCGATCGAGCGCCACGTCGAGGTGCTGGAGACGATCACCTTCCACGCCGGCCGCTACTGGCCGCTCGAGGCCGCGCTCTGGGATCTCCGCGGGAAGGTCGAAGGCAAGTCCGTGGCCGAGCTTCTGGGCGGGGAGGTGGCGCGCGTGCCCGCCTACGCCTCGACGGCCGACCGGCGGAGCGCGCCCGAGCGGGCCGAGTCCGCGCTCGCTCTCCGAGAGGAGGGGTTCCAGGCGCTCAAGATCCGCATCGACCGGACGCGCGTGGATGAGGGAGTCGCGGCGGTGAGCGCCGTCCGCGAGGCAGTCGGCGACTCGATGGAGATCCTGGTCGACCTCAACCAGGGCTGGCGCATGGCCGGGGATGTCTCCGCCCCACTCCCCGCCGAGGAGGTCCGGCGCCTCGCGGACGGCCTCAGCGAGCTGCGGGTCCTCTGGCTCGAAGAGCCGCTGCCGCGAGAGGACTTGGAGGGCCACGTGCGGCTTCGAGCGAACGGCGGCATCCGCATCGCGGGCGGCGAGATGGCGCGCACGACCACCGAGCTCGAAGCCTTCGAGGCAGCCGATGCGCTCGACGTCTACCAGCCCGACGCCGTGCTGGCCGTCGGAGTCCGGCGGG
>JBKPFG010000009.1:0-4128 GCA_046728735.1 Actinomycetota bacterium | reverse complement strand
CCGTCCCTGTAGCGGGCGATCATCGCCGTCGTCCGCGAGACGAGGTTCCCGAGATCGTTGGCGAGCTCGCGCTCGTAGCGCTCGTGAACTCCGTCCACCGAGACGTTTCCGTCCTGGCCGAACTGGACCTCTCGAACCATGTAGAAGCGGACGGGGTCGGCGCCGTAGAGGTCGATGAGGTCGAGGGGATCGATGACGTTCCCGAGCGACTTCGACATCTTCTGCTCCGCGAAGAGGAGGTAGCCGTGGACGAAGAGCTGCCTCGGCACGTCGAGCTGCGCGGCGAGGAGGAGAGCCGGCCAGATGACGCAGTGGAACTTGAGGATGTCCTTGCCGAGCACGTGGCGCACCTCCGGCCACAACGTGGGACGAAGGTCCTCGCCCTCGCGCGCAAAGGCGAGCGCGCTCCAGTAGTTGATGAGCGCGTCCACCCAGACGTACACGGTCTGCTCCGGGTCCCAAGGGACCGGCACGCCCCACTTCTCCGACGCCCGGCTGATGCTGATGTCGTCGAGGCCCTGCTCGATGAAGCTCCGCGCCTCGTTGTAGCGAAAGCGCGGGAGGACGAAGTCCGGGTTGCCGTCGTAGAGGGCGAGCAGGCGATCCTGGAAGGCGGAGAGCCGAAAGAACCAGTTCCTTTCCTCGACGTACTCGGGCTCGATCCCGTGCACGGGACACTTGCCGTCCACGAGCTCTGCCTGCGTGTAGAACGCTTCGCAACGGGGACAGTAGAGGCCCGCGTAGACGCCCTCGTAGATCTCACCCGCGTCATAGATCCGCTGCACGAACTCCTGCACCGCGGCCTCGTGGCGCGGGTCGGTCGTGCGGATGAAGAAATCGTTTGACGTGTTGATCCGCTGCGTCATCTCCTCGAACGCGGCGGCGTTGCGGTCGACGAACTCCTCGACCGCGAGGTCGGCCTCTGCGGCGACCCGCGGGATGTTCGTCCCGTGCTCATCCGTCCCCGTGAGGAAGAAGGTTTCGTCGCCTCGCTGGCGATGGTGGCGGGCGAGGACGTCCGCCGCGATGGTCGTGTACGCGTGCCCGATGTGAGGCGTCGCGTTGACGTAGTAGATGGGGGTCGTGACGTAGAAGCGCACTGCGGCCAATCATAGGGAGAGCCCGGCGCAAGGCCGGTTGCGAGTTCAGGGTTAGAAACGACATGGCCGGGGGACGCTCAGAGGGAAAGGCTCACGGAAGGACGGGAAGGTAGAAGACGTTGGGCGGCGCGAGGCAGGCGATCAGCACGGCGACACGCTCGGCCCGAGGAGTGACCAGGACGGGGATCATCCGCCACATCGACGAGCTCGGCCGGATCGTGATTCCGATCGAGATCCGAAAGAGCTTCGGCCTCGGCGAGAAGGATCCCCTCGAGATCTCGGTCAAGGACGAGACGATCCTCCTCTCGAAACCGCAGTCGGTCTGCGTGTTCTGCGGGCGCGACGAGCCGCTCGAGGAGTATCGCGGGCGCTCGGTCTGTCGCACGTGCATCGCGGAGCTTTCCGCGCAGGACGGCTAGAGCCGGAACCAGCGCGGCAGCGAAACACAGATACGGCCAGAGCGCGGGGCCTCGGTGCTCGGCAGGGCGCGAGGCGGAATCGACCGGCGTCGCACGAACCCGTGGCTCGAGCGAGCTTGGGAGCGGATGCCTGCCCCACACCCGGACAGGCGCCGGGAGTCGGATCGTCCGGCCGAGCCTGCGCCGCGGCGCGGTTACGACACCCTCGACACCGACGAGCGAGACGACCTGCGCAGTCCCAGGCTGCGCGGGCACGGTCTTCTGCGCCGCCCGGTCAGCCGACTGGGCCGGCACCGGGCCAGGAGTGGGATCGACAGGCGCATCCGAGCGCGGCGCCCGCGCTGGGAGGAATCCCAGCGGATCGAGGTACCCGTTCGGGTCTGCGGCCAGACGGATTCCGAGATGCACATGCGGCTTCGGAACCCCGGCCTCGTCGCTCGGCCCGACAGCACCGGCCACTTCTCCCTCTGCAATCTCCTGGCCCCGAACGACACCCAGGGCCCCGAGATGCAGGAGCGTGACCGAGTAGCCGTCGGGGGTCCGGATGGCGATCGTGCGGCCGCCCGTCGGCACGGTCCCCGCAAAGGTCACTCTTCCACCCGCCGGCGCGACGACCGCAGCGCCGAGCGGCGCGCCGATGTCGATGCCGCGATGTCTGCCTGCGGCGTAGGGGTCTTCCCCGAAGTCGAATGGTCGTAGCACCGGCCCGTCCACGGGCCAGGTCCAGGCGAGCGCGGGCTGCACGCCGACCTGGAGCGCGAAGAGGACCGGAAGCAGCATGACGAGGCGTTTCATCGTCTGCTTCCTCCTCGTTGTCAGTTTTGGAAACTGCTCGAGCCTAGCAGCCGACCCGGCTGTTGTCAATTCAGGCTACAGAGAGGCGCGGTAGAGACGGTTCCGCGGGACGCCCGTCATGCGCGCCACCACCTCGACGGCCCGGCGCCTCGGCAGGCCAGCCGCCACCAACTCGGCCACGGCCTCGGTCGCCTGACGCTCGTCTCCGGGCCCCGGCGCCGCAGCCGCGCCGATCACAAGCGTCACCTCGCCCTTGGGCGCTTCGGCAAAGCGTGCCGAGAGCTCCTGCGCGCTGCCGCGCACGACTTCCTCGTGCATCTTGGTCAGCTCGCGGCAGACGGCCACACGCCGATCGGGATGCGCGTCGGCCAGGGATGCGAGAGTCGCCGGCAGCCGCCGCGGCGACTCGAATGCGACCGCCGGCCACGTCCAGCCCGAGATCTCCTCCCAGAGACGCGCTCGCTCCTTCTCCCGCCGGGGCACGTAGCCGAGAAACGTGTAGCGCTCTCCCAGGAGGCCGCTTGCCACCAGAGCGGTCTCGATCGCCGAGGCCCCCGGGAGGACGACGACCTCGACGCCGTGCTCGATCGCGGCCGTGATCAGCCTTGCGCCGGGATCGTTGAGAGCGGGAAGGCCCGCGTCGCTCGCGAGTGCGACTCGTTCCCCTTCCACGAGGCGCGGCACGACCTCCGCCACGCGTTGCGCCTCGTTGTGCGCGTGGTAGCTCTGGAGCTTCGCCCGGATGCCGTGGCGCTCGAGCAGGGTCCTCGTCCTGCGCGTGTCCTCGCAGAGGACGAGATCCGCCTCGCGGAGCTCTTCGAGAGCACGGAGCGTGACGTCTTCGAGATTGCCGATCGGGGTCGGGCAGACGACGAGGGCCATCTAGGACGCTGCCGAGAGCGCCTCGAACCCGACCAGGCCGGCGCCGATGAGGCCGGCCTCGGGGCCGAGCAGCGCAGGGACGATGCGGACGAGATCCCGGCCCGGAGGAAGGGCTCGCTCGGCGACCACCTTGCGGGCCGGCTCGAAGAGGAGGTCGCCCGCGCGGGAGAACCCGCCTCCGAGGACGACGACCTCCGGATTGAAGATGTTGACGTACGAAGCGATGGCCGTTCCGAGCACGAAACCCACTCGCGCAAGGAGATCGCGGGCGTCCCCGGGGCCCTGGGCTGCGAGATCGACGGCCAGTCGCGCGTCGACGCTTCGGCCCTCCGCAGCCGCTCGGCCGAGGTCTCCCTCGGGATGCTCACGAGCGCGCTCGGCGGCGAGCCGGTCCGTGGCCGTGCCGGAGGCGAGGGCCTCGAGATGACCTCGGCCGGGGCACGTGCCCTGACACGGCGGCCCGTCGAGCTCGAGGGTCATATGGCCGAGCTCTCCGGCGGCTCCGACAGCGCCACGGTAGAGCTTCCCGTCGAGGATGAGCCCGCCCCCGATGCCTGTGCCCAGGGTGAGCATGATCATGTGCTGGGTTCCTCGGCCCGCGCCCAGACGATGTTCGGCCAGGGCTGCCGCATTGGCGTCGTTCTCGATCGCTGCGGGAAGCCCGAAGCGAGTCGTCAGGTGGTCGCGAAAATCGATTCCCGCGAGCGGGATGTTGACGGACGAGACCGCCCGCCCCTCACGCTGGTCGATCGTCGAGGGCAGGCCGACGCCGATCGCGCGAATGCCGTCCTCGAGCAGCTCGGCGATGGCGCCCTCGAGCTCGTCGAGCAGCTCCTGCTGACTCCGGACCCGAGTCGGACGCACGGTGCGCTGCACGACGACGCCCTCCTCGTCGAGGACGCCCGCGAGGAGCTTCGTCCCACCGAGGTCGA
>JBKPFG010000160.1:0-7527 GCA_046728735.1 Actinomycetota bacterium | reverse complement strand
TGTACTTCCCGTCCTCGTCCCGCGCACCCGGGCCGACGGCCAACACGCGACCGCGCTGCGGCTTCTCCTTGGCGGTATCAGGCAGGACGATCCCGCTCACCGTCGACTCCTCCTCCTCGAGGGCCTCGACGATCAGGCGGTCACCAAGCGGCTGCAGATTCATGAAAAAACCTCCCTGAAAATCCTCTTTGGTCTCTGAGTGGAGTTCGGTCTCCGGGCGGCTGGAGGAGGCTCTTCTGGCCTCCTCCAGTTCCACATCCCGCAACCCGGCTCGGTCGCGAGTTGGCGCCGACCTTTCTCGTCACTCCTCGGAGCGCACCTTGCCGATCCCCTCGTAGCGGCGCACGGTCGCATGCATGTAATTGCTCCCATCTCTCTCGACTTGCCGGCGGCGAACTCCGAGACGGGTCCGCCCGATGCACTTAGGCCTTTTGTGTAAGTCGGAGAGGGCTTACGAGCCTCAGCGGCTTTCGCGCTGGGTCTACGCGCTCCCTAATTGTATCTGAAGTTTTGTGCTGAGGGTCACAAGCTCGGATCCATAATTTCAGGCTTGTCGGGGTTGCGTCAAATTGGGCGCGGCGGAGATCCACGAGACCGCGTTGACTCAGCCCGCCTACTCCCAGTCGTCCTCGTACTCCGGGTATGCGCGGACAACTGAGCGGACGAAGTCGCGGAGGCTGACGATCCCGATGGTCCGCTCGCCGTCGACGATCGGCAGGTGGCGAAAGTTGTGCGTCACCATGATGCTTGCGGCTCTTCCGATCGGCGTCGCCTCCGGAACGGTGACGGGCTTTTCCGTCATCCACTCCCTGACTGGAGCCTCGCTCGTTTGTGCCCTGGCCGCGACCGCCGCCAGGAGATCGCGCTCGGTCAGGATCCCCACTAGTCGGCCGGCGTCCATTACGAGAGCGGCGCCGACGTTTCTGCCGGCCATCTTCTCTGCTGCTTCGCCAAGCGTGTCCTCGGGGACGACTGTGAGGAGATCGCGCGACATTACCTCCCGAACCTCCCGAAGCGAGCTTCGCATTCCGAAGCGAGCATAACTCCGGCAATCCGCGTCCTCGATGGCGCCGCCCGCGAGAAGGGTTCCCTTCCCCTAGACGCCCGGCGCTGCGGATCCGGATGGCTCTAGATGCCCTCCTAGCGGGAACCCTGACGAGCCAGGTAGACGGCGATGGTCTGCAAGACCGCATCGGCCATCAGTTGAGCGAGCGCGGTTGATGCGCGCACGATGACTTCGTCCGAGGTGCTCACTCCGGGGAGATCCAAACCCCTGACTTCTTCGAAAGTAGCGTCCATCAGCTCGTGCATCCGACTCTCCGTCCACTTTGGATCGCTTGCGAGGCGTCCCTTGAACGTCTCGAAGAGCTCCTCATAAATAGCAACGGCCTCGGCGGCCATCCGCTCACGCTCTTCCATCGGATCTCCTTTCCGTCATCGGTCGCCTGCACTTACGCAGTCTCCGTCATGGAAGGCGAACGCGACAAGCGACCGTGCCCTAAGGGAAGCGTGCCCTGCGGGGAGCCAGACGGTCCCGAAGTAGCCGCCCGCCTACGGGATGACATGTCGTCGCAAAGGCGACGCGTGTGCGCGCGAAAGGGCCGCTGAAGCTGGAGCGCAAAGGCCGCCAGATCTCATCAAGGCGCGCGACCATCACTGGCAACGGAGCAGACGCTCAAGCTCCTCCCCGATGGCAAGGAGGCGTCGTTACGTCTTATCCGATGCGAGGGCTTCCCGCGACGCTCGCATTTGGGGCGCCGTTGTCCGTGAAGACAAGATTCCGTGGCCCACTCGTGGCCCAAACGTCAGTCAGACGATTGGCTCAACCATGCGGAGCGGAGCCAACCGCCGAACGAAAGGCCCTGCAAATGAGCAAGTCCGGAGACGGTCGTCGTCGGGCGTCGCGATGCCCGACTCGGCCTGTCACGCCGGAGGTCGCGGGTTCGAGTCCCGTCGCTCCCGTCTTTCGAAGTGCCTGCAAACACGCGGGTTGTGTTGTCTATTCAGATGCGACTCCGCTTCCTTCGTGGCCCGTTCGTGGCCCAAGGTTCACAGGCTAAAGTGCCTGCAAATCAGGCATTTCCTCGCCCATCATCGTGACCGGCCACACAAACTAAGCAGGTCACGCCGCTGAGGACGCGGGCTTCGCCGCGATCGACCTCGGCGACCTGGCCACGCGGCGCGATGCAGCAGATCCACCACACGCTCGCCGGCGTCAACCTCATCCGACTCTGAGGACTTGACGCGCCCGTTAATGTCATCAGTGATTCACCCATCGCCATTGGCCGGATTCCCCTCCGGTGCAAGCCTCGCCGTGGCGCCAGCGCCTTTCGAATGATCGAGACGATTTCAGCCCATCAGGCGATCGACCCTTTGGTCGACCACGTCCGCGGACCGGAGGCTGCTCCGCTCCTCGTTGAATACGGCGACTACGAGTGCCCGTACTCGCGGCGGGCTTTCCGGGAGATCGAGCGCGTCGAGCGGCGGGTCGAAACGGGCGTTCGCTTTGTCTTCCGGCACTTCCCCCTGACCGAGATCCACCCGCACGCATTGGCCGCTGCAGCGGCCTCAGAGGCTGCGGCGAGCCAGGATCGGTTCTGGAAGATGCACGAGGCCCTCTTCCACGGCCAGAGAACGCTCGAAGATGAATACCTCCGACGTTTCGCAGGGGATCTCGGCCTGGACGCGGAACGCTTCGACAGGGACCGAACGAGTGAGGCGGCGCTCGCCCGCATCCGCCGAGACATCGAGAGCGGCGTCGATTCGGGTGAGGTGCAGGGGACGCCGACGCTCTTCGTAAACGGGTCGGTCTATCGAGGTCCATACGACGCGGCCACTCTCGTCGAGGTCCTTTCGCTATGAGCGCCGTTTGCACCCATCTCGACAGCATCGAGGTGACTTCGCTCCCCGACGAGATCGCGGGCTGCGAGGACTGCCTGGCGATCGGCGATAGCTGGGTTCACCTGCGCATGTGCATGGCTTGCGGGAAGATCGGCTGCTGCGACTCCTCGCCGAATCGCCATGCCACGCGCCATGCCGGTGAGTCGGGTCATCCGATCATCCGCTCCGCCGAGCCGGGCGAGGACTGGAGCTGGTGCTACGTCGACGAAGTCGCCTTCGTCCTGGAGCGGTCATGACGCTCCCGGAGCTCCACCTCGCAGACTGGCGGCCGACGAAGGACACCCTCCACCTCTACTGCCAGATCCTCGGCAAGGTTCGGCTCGCGACGACCACACCGCGCAACCACTGGTGGAACGTCCCTCTCTACGTCGACGTCCGCGGCCTCACTACACGTCGCCTGCACCAGGGAGACACCGAATTCGAGATCGTCGTCGACTTCGTAGACGACGCCCTCGTCGTGCAGACGGGCGACGGCCGCGCGGAATCGTTCTCGCTCACGGGCGGCTTGCCGGTCGCCGGCTTCGACGCCTGCCTCCATGAGGCGCTCCGCAACCTCGGCGTCGACGTCGCCATCCAGGAGAAACCGTTCGGGGTCCCCGTGGAGACCCCGTTCCGGGACGACACCGAGCATGCCTCCTGGGACCACGACGCCGTCCAGCGATTCGGCCACATCCTCGATTGGTCGGACACCGTCCTCGAGGAGTTCAGCGGCTGGTTCAACGGCAAGACAAGCCCGGTGCACTTCTTCTGGCACGGCTTCGACCTCGCCCTCACGCGCTTTTCAGGACGGCCGAGCGGAAACGCGAGTGCAGACCCCGTGACGCGGGAGGCCTACTCGCACGAGGTCATCTCGTTCGGCTTCTGGCCCGGCGACGACAACGTCCCCGACGCCGCCTACTACTCCTACACCGCGCCGGAGCCCGACGGTCTCCGCGAGCAACCGCTTGCCGTTGGCGCGTGGATGCCTACCGGCGCTGCGTCGTCACTCGCCATCCTCCCCTACGAGGAGGTGCGGACCTCCGACGATCCCCGCCGAGTGCTGCTTGCCTTCTGTGAGAGCGCCTACGAAGCCGGAGCTCGCCTCGCCGGGTGGGACACGACCGCCTTCACCTCGAGCGCGTGCCCCTCGCCTGATGAGCTGCGGGAACTCCAGGCGACGGCCGCCGGACAATTCGGCCGCGCGGTCGCCGGTTAGCCAGAGCTGACTAAGCTCGACGCTATGGAAGCTCCTGCCAGCCCGCTCCTGTCCGCGCCGCAGTTGGCGACGCTCGCCGAGCATGGCGAGGAGCGGACCGCGAGCGTCGGCGACGTGCTCTATCGCGTCGGAGATCGCACCTATCCCTTGATCGCGATTCTCGAGGGCGAGGTTGCGATTCTCGACGCCGCAGACAATGAGATCGTCCGTCACGGCGAGTCCAAGTTCCTGGGCGAGATGAACCTCCTGACCGGGCAGACGGTCTTCCTGACCGCGATCGTCACGGAACCCCTGCGCTACATCGCCGTTGAGCGCGACGCGCTGCGACCCCTGCTCTTCGACGACGGTCCGCTCAGCGATCTCCTTCTCTCGACGTTCATGGCTCGGCGTGAGGCGCTGCAGCGGGTGGAGGGCATCGGCCTGGAGATCGTCGGTCCGCAGTCGTCGGCGGCGACCATGCGCCTGGTCGAATTCGCACGGGCAAATCGCCTTCCCTTCACCTGGAACCAATCCGCGCCGCCCGGCGAGACGGAGCTCCCGCTCGTGCGACTGCCCGGCGGTACGGAGATGCACGCTCCTTCCACGGGTGAGGTCATGCGGGCGCTCGGCATCGGCCGCGAGCTTGCGCCGCGGGAGGAGGTCGACCTGCTCGTCGTGGGCGGAGGACCGGCGGGCCTCGGGGCCGCGGTCTATGGAGCGTCAGAGGGCCTCGACACATTGATCGTCGAGAGCACCGCTTTGGGCGGTCAGGCCGGCTCGTCGCGGAGAATCGAGAACTACCTCGGGTTTCCCGCGGGTATCAGCGGAGCCGAGCTCACGAGCCGTGCGGTGACTCAGGCGCGGAAGTTCAACGCCCGGCCGGCGACGCCGTATCGGGCGGTCTCGCTCGAAACCGGAAACGGACGCCACCTCGTGCGGCTGGAAGAAGGTCACGAGATCGCCGCGCGCTCGGTCATCCTCGCCACCGGCGCGCAGTACCGCCGGCTGCCGCTCGAGGGACTCGCCGACTACGAGGGGCTCAGCGTTTTCTACGCGGCCGGCCCCCCCGAGGCCCAACTCTGCGGCGCCTCGCGCGTCGGAGTGGTGGGCGGAGGCAACTCGGCGGGTCAGGCGGCCGTGTGGCTCTCGCGAGCCGGTGCGCTGGTCACCTTGCTTCATCGACGAGCGGACGTGCGCGAGACCATGTCCGACTACCTCGTGCGAGAGCTCGAGCGCTACGGCGTCGCGGTTCGCGACTCGAGCGAGATCGCCACTTTGCACGGTGACAACGGGGCCCTCGAGGCGGTCACGCTCAAGACCGGCGAGCGCCTGGCCCTCTCGTTCCTTTTCTTCTTTCTCGGGGCCTTGCCTTGCACCGAATGGCTCGACGACGCGGTTGCACGGGACGAACACGGCTTCGTCCTCACAGGCGCCGCTGCAGGCGCGGACTACCCGCTCGAGACCAGCGTGCCAGGCGTCTTCGCGGCTGGCGACGTACGTTCCGGCTCGACCAAGCGCTGCGCCGCCGCAGTGGGCGAAGGATCGATGGCCGTGCAGCTGGTCCACGCCCGCCTTTCGGGGGAATGAGCACAGCGAGCACGGCCGAAGCTTCCACACCGTTCTCGGGACGAACGGCGTGGGCGCGAAACCTCGAGACGCCGCTTCGCGAGTTCCTGCGCACCGAGACCGGCGGCGCGGTGGTCTTGCTGGCGGCCACGGTCGCAGCGCTCGCGTGGGTGAACATCGACGCGAGCTCCTACGACTCGTTCTGGAGCACCAAGCTGTCCATCGGCCTGGGGAGCGCAGAGGTCTCGCTCGACCTGCGCGAGTGGGTGAACAGCGGCCTGATGACCTTCTTCTTCTTCGTCGTCGGGCTCGAGGCGCGGCGCGAATTCGATCTGGGTGAGCTGCGAGAGCGACGCCGGTTCGCCTTGCCTGTGGTCGCCGCCCTGGGCGGAATGGGAGTCGCGATTGCACTCTTCCTTGCCTTCAACGCCGGGCGCCCATCTGCGCACGGCTGGGGAACCGTCATGTCGACCGACACCGCGTTTGCGCTCGGGCTGCTCGCGCTGGTCGGCCCGCGTTTCTCGGAGCGCCTGCGCGCATTCATGCTCACCGTGGTCGTCGTCGACGACCTCGTCGCGCTCGTCATCATCGCGACGGTCTACACGGCGACCCTGCACGTCGTGCCGCTTCTCGCTGCGCTGGGTTTCTACGCGGCCGTGCTCGTCGCGCGTCGCTTCCCGATGAGACCGGGGCTCATCTGCATTGCACTCGGAGTGGGAGCCTGGGTGAGCCTCCTCAAGTCCGGAGTGGAGCCGGTCGTCCTCGGAGTCGCGATGGGACTTCTCGCCTACGCCTTCCCCGCGCCGCGGTCGAACCTCGAGCGGGCGACGGAGCGTTTCCGCGAGTTTCGAGAACAACCGACCGCGGAGCTCGCACGTCTCGCCTCCCTCGAGCTGAGGTCGGCGACGTCGGTCAACGAGCGGCTACAGCAGAAGTTTCATCCCTGGACGAGCTACGTCATTGTCCCGCTCTTCGCGCTGGCGAACGCGGGCATCGCGATCGACGGCGGCTTCTTGGCCCGGGCGCTCACGTCGCCGATCACGCTGGGGATCTTCTTCGGCTACATGGTCGGCAAGCCGCTCGGCATCGTCGGCTCGTCCTGGCTCGTCACCCGGTTGAGCCGCGGTCGCCTGCGACCGCCTGTCGGCTGGGCAGCCGTCGCCGGGGGCGGCACGATCGCCGGGATCGGCTTCACGGTCGCGCTCCTCGTCTCCACGCTCGCCTTCGACGGAAGCGAGCTCGAGGAAGCGAAGCTCGGAATCTTGAGCGCCGCGCTCGCGGGCGCCCTTCTGACATGGGTGCTCTTCCGAGCGACCGCGAGGCTTCCCTGGCCCACCCGCACCCGCGCACTCCTGGGCGACACCGAGCCGCTCGTCGACCTTTACGTCGACGTCGATCCCGAGCGGGATCACATTCGTGGGCCGGCCAAGGCGACGGTTACGCTCGTCGAGTACGGCGACTTCGAGTGCCCGTACTGCGGACGGGCCGAACAGGTCGTTCGTGAGCTCCTCCGCGACTTCGGCGACGTGCGCTACGTGTGGAGACATCTTCCCTTGAACGACGTGCACGCCAACGCTCAGCTCGCCGCCGAGGCTGCCGAAGCCGCAAGCGACCAGGGCCGCTTCTGGGACATGTACGACGTGCTGCTCGCGAATCAGGACGCGCTTCGGCCGAGCGATCTGCTCCGCTACGCCGAACAGCTGGGGCTCGATCTCGACCGCTTCACCGAGGACCTGCGGACACACGCCGGAGCGACGCGGGTCGCGGAGGACGTCGACAGCGCCGACCTCAGCGGTGTCTCTGGCACCCCGACCTTCTTCATCAACGGCCGTCGCCACTACGGCGCCTACGACATCGCCACATTGTCGGCCGCCGTACGCGTGGCC
>JBKPFG010000205.1:0-5663 GCA_046728735.1 Actinomycetota bacterium | reverse complement strand
CGCGTGACGTAGCGAGCAGCCTCCTGGTACTTGCCGTTTCGCCCGACGAGATCGGCCGTCGGCTTGATCTCGCCGATCATGTCGCTCGTCAGGAAGCGGGAGTTCGTGCGCGGGTACGTGATCGCCTTGTGCTCCTCGTAGAGCTTCTGCGCAGCCCCGAGCGTGCGGCGGGCCGTGAAGCCGAAGAGGACGTTGGCGTTGCGCTGGAGCGAGGTGAGGTCGTAGAGGAGCTCCGGCTTCTCGCGCTCCTCCTTCTTCTCGAGCTTGGTGATGAGGCCTGGACGACCGCGCGTCTCCTCGACGATCTTCGTGGCCTGGGCCTCGGGAATGCGCTTGCCGCCGAGATACCGCCCCCTGTAGAGCCGTTCCTCCGCCGCGGCGAAGCCGGCCTCGACGAGCCAGTAGGGCTCGGGCTTGAAAGCACGGATCTCGAGCTCGCGCCGGACGACGAGCGCCAGCGTCGGGGTCTGCACCCGACCGAGGGAGACGGCGCCGTCGAAAGCGGCGCGCAGGCGAATCGAAGCGGCGCGCGTCGCGTTCATGCCCACGAGCCAGTCGGCCTCGGAGCGAGACCGCGCGGCCTCCTCTAGGAGCTTCATCTCCTCGCCGTCCCGTAAGGAGGCGAAAGCCTCCTCCATCGCCTTCTTCGTCATCGAGTTGAGCCAGAGCCGCTTGACCGGCTTGCGGACGCCCGAGGTCTCATAGACGTAGGCGAAGATCAGCTCGCCTTCGCGGCCGGCGTCGCACGCGTTGACGATCAGGTCGACCTCGTCGCTCTTCATCAGCTTGTGCAGCGCCTTGAGCTGCTTCTTGGCCTTCTCGTCGTTGGGGACGAGCTTGAACTTCTGCGGGACGATGGGCAGGTCGGCGAAGCGCCATTTCTTAAGCCGCTCCTCGTACTCCTCGGGCGCGGCGAGACCCACCAGGTGCCCGATCGCCCAGGAGACGATGTAGTCGTCCCCGACGATGTGCGTCTTGTCCTGGCTCTGCTTGAAGGCGCCCGGAAGCGCGGCCGCGAGGTCGCGGCCGACGGACGGTTTTTCGGCTATGACGAGCGTCTTGCCCACGAATCCAGGGTAGCGAAGGGGGGAAACAGGCCATTGTTTCGGCCGGAATCGCCCGCCTCGTTAGAGCGAGTCCTAAGGAAGGAGTCGCGCCGGGACCGAGACGACGCGGTCGAGGACCGTTCCCCGCAGCTCGGGTGGCAGGTTGGCGCCGTTCGGTGGGTTCCGGCCGGTGATTCGGTAGACGGTGATCGATCCCGGCGTCTTGTCTCCGTTGGGGTCGAAACGGAAGCTGCCCAGGATCCCGTCGGACACCTGAACATCGCGCAGCTCCTTCAAGACGGAGTCGCGGGACGCGTCCGAGCGGGAGATCGCCTCGAGGAGGACTTCGGCGGCCTGAGCGGTTTCGAGGACGTACGACGGGATCGAGTCGTCCGGCTGTGTCGGCACAAACTCGCTCGCGAAGCGCTGACCGGCCGGGGTCAGCTGTTCGACAGGCTCGGCTGTCGTGGACGTGTACATACCGATCGCTTCTCGGCGAGCAGCGCGCAGCAGCTCTGGTACCGGGAAGCCGTCTCCGGCCATGATCACGAAATTCCGTCCAAGGCCGGTGCGGAGATCCCGGATGAGCTGTAGCCCGTTGAGTTGGATGACACCGGCGACCAACACGCCCTGCGCGCCTGAACGCCGCACGCGGTTGGCGAGGGCGGCGTAGCTGCGTGAACGCGGATCCCAGGTCTCTGTGCCCGCAATGTCAACGCCGAGCCGGCCCGCCGCCGTCGCAAACGTCTGCGCGAGCGCGCTGCCGTACTCTTCGCCGTCCTCGAGCACGTAGACGCTCTCCAAGCCGAGCTGTTTCGCCAACACGCCGTGCGCCGCGCCTTGCACATCGTCGGCGGACGTCACGCGCACGTAGTTCCGCACTCCCGTGGGATACAGAACCTCTGGATCGCCAGGTGACGTGCCAGGGCCCTTCCGCGTCAATCCAACGTAGGTGTTCGACGGGCTGATCATGGCGAGTGGCCCAGAGGCGGCTCGATTCACGATGGGGATCTCGTTCCACGCACAGCCTGAGTTGAACGTGCCGATGAGTCCAACCAGGCGTTCCGCAGCCGCGTAGGCCTTCGCATTCGCACTGCACTTGAAGAACTCGAAGCGGCTGGTTTGGGAGGTGGAGTCGTCGCAGGATTGATACCCAACCGTGTACGGGCCGGCTTCGAAATCATGCTTGCGCAGGACGAAGCGAATGGCGGCTGCCATCGAGCGCGCAACAGGCGCGGCATCGCCCCGCAGCGGGAGGTCTGACGCGATCAGAACGTCCGGCTCCCCTCCCCCGGACTCGATGCTTCCGCACGCCGAGCTAGGCAGCGCGCCGGAGGTCGTCCCGCCGACCAGCGTCACCCACGCGTTGCCTTCTTCAGCGGCGATGCCGAGCGGCGTGCCCGCGATCGACGTCGTGCCAGCCACGGAATTTGTTGCTGGGTCGATCCGCAAGACGGTCCCGTCCAGCGTGTTAGCAACCCAGAGCGCCCCGTCGGCGAACGAAATCGATGCTGCGCCTCGGCCGACTTCGACTGTCCTCGTGATCGGTTTGGGTCTCGGCTCTATGCGCCAAACGACGCCATCGTCAGGCGCGCTCGCCCAGACAGAACCACCGCCGACGGCGACGTCGGCGAGAAAGCTTGCGCCGACCTCGACGCGCTGTCCCGGTCTATTCGTCCGTGGATCGATGCGCTGAACAGACCTGAAATCGTCGCCGACGACCCATATTTCGTCTCCTTCGGCGGCGATGGCGGCTCCTGCCCGGACGGGCACGGTCGCGACGAGATCTCCGCTGGCCGGGTCGATGCGCGCGACCGTGAAATCGGGATTGATCGCCCAGAGTGAGCCGCCCCCGATCGCTAGCTGGCTGACACCGGGAAGGACGTCGTTCGGTGGAAGCTCACTCGTCGGGTCAGACAGGCGGACAGTGCGGGTCACGACCGCCGACTGAGGATCGATCTTCGAGAGGCTCCCGGTGTAGCCAAGGGTCTGTCCTCGCTCGACACCCGCGTTGCCCACCCAAACGGCTCCCGCGCCGGCCGCGAGGTCCGTCGGCGTCTGACCCGTGCTGAACGTCTTTGTGATTCGACGGGTGTCCGGGTCGATACGGGAGACCGTCTGGTCGTCGGCGTTGAGCACCCAGACCGCGTCGTCGCCCAGGATGACATTGGTAGGGCTAGTCCCGACCTCGGTATACGAGGAGACACGACCGCGCGAGTCGACGGCCGCAACTGCGTTCCCGATCAGGTGACTGTCGGCTCCGCCAGTGAGCTTGACGAGAGCGGCAACGACCGAGCCGATGACCAACGCTAGACCAACCGCCAGCACGAGTAATGCACGTGGGTGTGCGCGCGCCCGGGCCATGAGCGTCGGGCGAGCGGGCTCGGGCACGGGGGGAAGCTCCTCGTCGGGGAAGACCTCGATCGTGCGAACAGGCGCTTCGACGCCCTTGACCCGCACCGGCTTCCGCTGGACGAACCTGATTCCGTCCACCTTGGCGGCCAAGCTCACCACGGTCTCGGTGGCAAGGATCTGGCCCGGGCCGGCAAGGCTGCACAGCCGTGAAGCGAGGTTGAGCGCAGTGCCGCGATAACCGCCCGCTATCGGCACCGCCTCGCCGGCGTCGAGCCCGATTCCGATTCCGAGCGGGAAAACGGGCTGGCCGTCGGATCGTTGCCGAAAGTGCCGTTGAAGGTCGACCGCGGCACGAAGGGCCTGGCGAGCGGAGCCGAACACCGCCAGTGCCTCGTCGCCACGGAGCTCGATGACCTGGCCGCCAGACGAGGAGACGACCTGGCCCGCCAGATCGGCGAACCTGGCCGCCAGTTCCCCGGCTTGCTCGTCACCGTGTTCCTGCGTGTACCGCGTGTAACCGCGGACGTCGGCGATCAGGAACGTGCGGACGTCGGCAGGAGGTCCCTGCGTGGCATGGCCGTCGCCGACAGGCAGGGAGGTCGGAGCCGCAGACTCTTTCCCGTCCACTCGCGTTCAAGAGAGCCTACGACGATCGGGCCACCGGTTCTAGGAGCGGCGATACTGGCTGCGCATGCGACCCCTGCTCGCAGTCGACGGCGACAACCTGGCGCACCGCGCCTGGCATGCCCTCCCGAAGTCGATCAAGGGCGGCGACGGGCTGCCCGGTAACGTCATCGTCGGCTTCCTCAACATGCTCGTCTCGGTGTGGGAAGCCGAGCAGCCGCGCACGGTCTTCGTCGCGTTCGACTCGGTCGGAGAGCCGACCTACCGCAACGAGCTCCTGCCCCAGTACCAGGCAGGACGCGAGTTCCCCCTCGAGCTGACGAACCAGCTCGATCGGCTGCCCGCGCTCGTCGAAGCGCTCGGGTTCGCGCAGGCCAAGGGCGCCGGCTTCGAGGCGGACGACTTCCTCGCCGCCGCGGTGGCCGCCGAGGAAGCGCGCGGTGGGAAGGCGCTCGTCCTGACCACCGACCGAGATCTCTTCCAGCTAGCCAGTCCGAAGACGATCGTCCTGCGTCCGACGAGAGGCGTGAGCGAGCTCGCCCGGGTGGGACCGGCCGAGGTGCGTGAGATCTACGGAATCGAGCCGAACCAGGTGCCCGACTTCGTCGCCCTGCGCGGGGACCCTTCGGACAAGATCCCGGGCGCCCCCGGCGTCGGGCCCGGACGCGCCGCGGCCATCCTCAAGGCCCACGGCTCCCTCGACGCGGCGCTCGAGAACGGGGGTTTCCCGACGATTGCCGACGACCTGCGGATGTACCTGCGCATGACTCGGCTCCAGTACGAGGCGCCCATCCCGGAGCTCCCCGACGCGCAGCCCACGTGGGCGCGAGCGGCGGATCTCGTCGAGAGCTGGGGCCACGGCGGGCTGGCGGAACGCCTTCGCGGCCGGATCCAGTGATCCCGTTCATCAGCCACGGCGACTTCGCGCGCCTGCACCCCACCGGCGACCACCCCGAGCGGCAGGAGCGCATCCGCGTCCTCCACGAGGCGTTCCCTGAGTTCGAGGAGCCGCGTCGCGCCAGCGAGGGGGAGCTCGGATACGTCCACGATCCGGACTACATCCGCGCAGTTCGCGAAACCTCCGAGAGCGGCCGCACCGTCATGCTCGACGAGGACACCGTCTGTACTCCCTCCTCCTACGAGACGGCGCGACTTGCGGCGGGTGCGGCGATCGTAGCCGTGGAACGCGGAGGCTTTGCGCTCGTGCGGCCACCCGGCCACCACGCGCTACCCGGCCGTGCGATGGGCTTCTGCCTCTTCGCCAATGTCGCCATCGCCGCCAGGTGGGCGCAGATCGAGCTTCTGGCCGAGCGCGTGGCCATTCTCGACTGGGACGTCCACCACGGCAACGGCACGCAGGACATCTTCTGGAGCGATCCGTCGGTGCTGTTCGTCTCCGTTCACCAGTGGCCCTTCTGGCCGGGCTCGGGCGGGCCGGGCGACGGGAACGAGACGACGATCAACGTGCCGCTCGGCGCGGGGTCCGGCGACCACGAGTACGTGAGCGCGATGGACGAGACGATCGAGCCGGCGATCTCGGCGTTCGAGCCCGACCTGCTGCTCGTCTCGGCGGGCTTCGACGCCGGCGCCGGCGATCTCCTGGGCGGAATGCAGGTGACCGAGGCGGGCTTCGCCGAG
>JBKPFG010000222.1:0-5466 GCA_046728735.1 Actinomycetota bacterium | reverse complement strand
TCGCGCCTCTGGGCGGGCGTGTAGCCGGCGCGATACGGAGAGAGCCGCTCCGCGAGCTCGGCCCCCACCCGCTCGGATGCGAAACGGTGGATCAGCTCCGCGGACTTGCGCGACTTGGCGAAGCAGATCGTGCGCAGGCCGCGCTGGACGAGATCGGCCAGCAAGCGC
The DNA here is from genome assembly GCA_046728735.1 of Actinomycetota bacterium. Classification (GTDB taxonomy): domain Bacteria; phylum Actinomycetota; class Thermoleophilia; order Gaiellales; family Gaiellaceae; genus JAIBJP01. Next base: position 5,298 of record JBKPFG010000222.1, on the reverse strand, counting down.
GAGGCCTCTCCGAGCGCGCTCGCGCGCAGCTGTAGCTGCTCGTCGAGCACCGGGGGGTTCCAGAAGGCGACCGTGCGTGCGGCGCGGGGCGCGGTGTCGTCTTCGATCACCGTCGCCTCGAGCCCCAGGAGCGAGTCCACGAGCTCGCCCGGGTTGGCGATCGTCGCCGAGGCGAGCAGGAACTGGGGGTCCGCGCCGTAGATCGAGGCCGCGCGCCGCAGCCGCCGCAGGACATTGCCCACGTGCGAGCCGAAGACCCCGCGGTAGACGTGCGCCTCGTCGACGACGACATAGCGGAGGTTCTGGAGCATGTCTCCCCAACGGTCGTGATGTGGGAGGACGCCCACGTGGAGCATGTCCGGGTTCGTGAGGATCACGTTCGCCCACTTGCGGATCTGCCAGCGGCGCTCCGTCTCGGTGTCGCCGTCGTAGATCGCCGGTCGAAGGCGCGGGACGCCGTAGGAGGAGAGTGCGCGGGCCTGATCCTGCGCGAGAGCTTTCGTGGGGTAGAGGTAGAGAGCCCGGAGCTTCGGTTCGGCCGCGAGGGCGTCGAGCACCGGGAGGTTGAAAGCGAGGGTCTTCCCGCTCGCGGTTCCCGTCGAGACGACGAGATGCTCGCCGCGCGAGGCTGCCGCGAACGCCTCGCCCTGGTGGCGGTAGAGGCCGCTCAGCCCCTGCGCTTCCAGTGCAGCGCGGACGCGAGGATTCAGCGCTTCCGGGAAGGGGACGATCTCCGGCTGCCTGGCGGGGACCTCCGTCGTGTAGGCGAGCTCCTCGCCCGCCAGGAGGTCGTCCCAGACTGTTGCGACGGTCGCCACGGGACCCGATGCTAGCCTCACCTGATAGTGCACCACCCGGCGACCTATGCGCGCCCTGGCGGCTGCAAAGCATTGCCGAGCTTTGTCCTCGGTCGCGCCCGTATTTTTCGAATACGAACGCTCCCGGCGTCCTCGCCCGGCTCGCTTTTCGCGCGCCAGGATCCGCACGGCGGCCACCGGGAGGCGCATTAGAGGTGGTCCCTCGCTGTCTCACGATCGCCACCTCGGACTCCGGGGGCGGCGCCGGCATCCAGGCCGACCTCAAGGCCTTCGCCCGACTCGGCTGTCACGGCATGAGCGCGATCGTGGCTCTCACAGCCCAGTCGACGACGGAGGTCCGTGCTGTCCACGAGGCTCCTCCGGAGTTCATCCGCGCGGAGCTCGAGGTGCTGTTCGAAGACATCGGTGTCGACGCGGCCAAGACCGGCATGCTCTTCAGCGCTCCGATCGTCGAGGCGGTCGCCGACTTCCTGGAGGGAGAGTCGGTGCCCCTCGTCGTCGACCCCGTGATGGTCGCCGCCTCGGGCGCGAAGCTGCTCGAGGACGACGCCGTCTCGCTGCTCGTCGAGCGGATCTTCCCGCTGGCAACGGTCGTCACTCCGAACCTGCACGAGGCGTGCGCGCTCGTGGGCCTGCCGTACTCCGAGGAAGCGAACCGCGAGCAGCTGGCGGAGGCGATCCACGATCTGGGAGCGAGTGCGGTCGTCGTCACCGGCGGTCATGGGAGTGAGGCCGTCGACTGGCTCTTCGACGGGGAGCGCCACGTGCCGATCGAGGTCGCGCGTCACGGCGACCAGGCGACTCACGGAGCCGGCTGCACCCATTCCGCCGCTCTGGCCGCCTTCCTTGCGCGCGGCGAGAGCCTGGAGAGCGCCGCGAGAGGAGCCGCGCGCGTCGCCTCGGAAGCGGTCCGTTCCGGCCTGGCCGAAATCGGCTCGGGGTCCGGCCCCGTCGACGTCTTCGGACTTGAAGCACCTGTCAGAGCTGGGTGAGCTCGGGCTCCTCGCGGAGCTCGAGCGGCGTGGCCTGGTTTCCGGGCTGGACGCGGAAGGCGCGGTCCTCTCCGACGGCCGCGTCGTCACGCAGGACACGGTCGTGGAAGGCATCCACTTTTCTCTCGGCACGACGTCCTGGCGCGACCTCGGCTACAAGGCCGCTGCGGTCAACCTGAGCGACCTCGCCGCGATGGGCGCCGAGCCGGAAGGCCTCGTCGTGACGATCGCGGTCGAGACCGAGACCGAGAGCACGGCGATCACGGAGCTCTACGAAGGCTTGAACGAGCCCGGCGTTCCGGTGCTGGCCGGCGACCTGTCCTCATCGGCCTTCGCGGCGCTCACTGTCACGGCGCTCGGCCGCAGCGAACGGGTTCCAGGCCGCGCGGGGGCCCGTCCGGGCGACGTCCTCGTCGTCACGGGGCCGCTCGGTGGCGCTGCGGCGGGCTTGTATGCCCTCAGCCATCGCCTCGCGGGCTTCGACGAGCTCGTGGAACGCCAGCTCCGTCCTCCCTTCCGACTCGAGGAGGGCAGGAGACTGGCACGGTCCGCCCACGCGGTGATCGATCTCTCTGACGGAATCCTCCGGGACGCCGGACGGATCGCCGAGCGGTCCGGCGTCAGGCTCGTCATCGATCCCGAAGCCGTTCCGGTCCCGCCGCGGGCCGCGGAGGTCGCCGACCTTCCCTTCTGGATGATGGGCGAGGACTACGAGCTGCTCGCCGCCCTCGCGCCAGCCGACGCCAAGGCGACAGGCTTCCCGGCCGTCGGACGCGTCGAGGAGGGCTCGGGCGTCGAGCCAGACCTACCCGCCGGCTGGGACGCCTTCCGCCCTTCCTAGGATCTCTCCTACTAAGCGGCTTCGGAGAGCCAGCGCTGCCAGGCGCCTTCGTAATGGCTCTTGGAGCGTGCCCCGATGACCGTGTCCTGCGGTTCCCCGTTCTCGAAGAGGATCACCGTGGGGATGGAGAGCACGTTGTAGTGCGAGGCCGTGGCGGGGTTGTCGTCCACGTTCAGCTTCACGAACTCGACTCGATCTCCGTGCTGACCCGCGAGGTCGTCGAGGATGGGGCTGACCACGCGGCAGGGCCCGCACCACGGCGCCCAGAAGTCCACGACGACCGGGCGCTCGGACTGGAGGACCTCGCTCTCGAACGTCGCGTCGGTGACCTCCCTGACCATGACCTCACTATAGCCAGGCCTAAAGACGGCCAAGCAGTGCTCGCAGGCGCAATTCGGGCACCCTGGTCATCGCCTCCAGGACGATTCCGCGCGTCATCTTCGACCGGCCAGCCTCGCGCTCGGCGAAGACGATCGGGACCTCGACGACGCGGCACCCGGCGCGGATCGCGCGGTAGGTCGTCTCGATCTGAAACGCGTAGCCCTTCGTCTCGATCCTCTCGAGCCCGATCTCCTCGAGCACGACGCGGCGGAAGCACTTGAACCCGCCGGTGAGGTCGCGGATGCCGACGCCCAGGAGCACGCGCGCGTACAAGGAGCCGAAGCGGCTGACGACCCGTCGGCCCAGACCCCAATTGCGCGTCCCGCCGCCGTTCACGTAGCGCGACCCGAGCGCCAGGTCGGCGTCCTGTGTCGCTGCCACCACGCGGGGCAGGTCTTCGGGGTCGTGCGAGAAGTCGCAGTCCATCTCCATGATCCGGTCGGCGTCGGTGGCCAGCGCCCAGACGAAGCCGGCCAGGTAGGCGGGCCCCAGCCCTTCCTTTCGCTCCCGGTGGAGAACCGAGAGGAACGGGAACTCGCCCGAAAGCCTGTCGGCGAGCTCGCCGGTGCCGTCCGGAGACGAGTCGTCGATCACCAGCACCCGGGCGTCCAGTTCGTGTCGGCGCACGACGTCGTCGAGCGCGCGCACCATCGGCTCGAGGTTCTCGAGCTCGTTGTACGTGGGCAGGCAGACGACGACCCGCACCCGCATATCATCGCCGTGTGGCCCGTACTCTGCCCTCGAACGCCCAGCTCGCCGAGCAGTTCGAGCTGCTGGCGGACATGCTGGAGCTGGACGGCGCCGATGCGTTTCGCCTCACCGCCTACCGGCGGGCGGCTACTCGAATTCGGGAGTCGGCGGTGCCGGTGGCGGAGCTGGCGCAGGAGGGCAACGCCACCAAGCTCTCGGGCATCGGGACGACGATCCAGAACAAGATCGTCGAGTTCTCCGAGACGGGCGATCTGAGCGCGATCGCCAAGCTGCGGGAGAAGCTTCCCTCGGGCCTCGTCGAGGTGATGCACGTTCCCGGCCTGGGCCCGAAGACGGCGAAGAAGCTCTACGCCGAGCTCGGAGTGCAATCGGCGGCGGATCTCCGCCGGGCCGCCGAGGAAGGGCGGCTGGCGTCCCTGCCGGGGCTCGGCGCCAAGACCGAGGAGAAGGTTCTCAAGGCGCTGGACAAGCCGAAGGCGAGTGTGACGGAACGCGGACGCGTTCTTCTCGGCAAGGCCCTTCCGGCGGTGGAGCGGGCCGTTGCAGAGCTGCGCGAGCATCCCGCGGCGGAACGTGTCTCCGAGGCCGGAAGCGTGCGCCGCCGCCGCGAGACTGTCCGCGACCTGGACATCATCGCGACGGCGAGCGATCCGGCGGCGCTCACGGCCCACTTCGTGGGGCTCTCCTGGGTGGCCGAGGTCGTGGCCCATGGTTCCACGAAGGCGACTGTCGTCTCTCACGACGGGCTCCGCTTCGACCTCCGCGTCGTGCCTCCGGAGAGCTACGGCAACCTGCTCCAGCACTTCACCGGCTCGAAGGCGCACAACGTCGCCCTGCGGGAGGAGGCAGTCGGGCGCAAGCTCTCCGTGTCCGAGTACGGGGTGAAGAACGTCGAGACGGATGAGGTCTTCCACGCCGCCGGTGAGGAGGAGCTGTACGAGTTCCTCGGCTACAGCTGGATCCCGCCCGAGCTGCGCGAGAACCGGGGCGAGCTCGCTGCGGCGCGCAACGGCTCGCTGCCCGAGCTCGTCGAGCTGGACGACATCGCGGGTGATCTCCATTCCCACACGACCTGGTCGGACGGGCGCGCGTCGCTCGAGGAGATGGTTGCCGCGGCCCGGCAGCTCGGGCGGCGCTATCTCGCCGTCTGCGACCACGCGAAGCGCCTGAAAGACGGGCGCCTCGAGCGCCAGGCGGAGGAGATCGCGGCCCTGAACGGGCGGGTGCGCGGCTTCGAGGTGCTTTCGGGCGTCGAGGTCGACATCCGTGCCGACGGGTCGCTCGACCTCCCTGACGAGGCCCTCGCGGAGCGCTCGTGGGTGATGGCATCCATCCACTCGGGGTTCGACAAGCCCCGCGCGGAGCTCACCCGCCGGCTCGAGGCGGCGATGGAGAACCCGCACGTCGACTGCATCGGGCATCCGACCGGGAGGAAGATCAACCGTCGCGAGGCGTACGACGTCGACTTCGAAGCGCTGCTCGAGAAGGCTCTCGAGACCGGCACGTTCCTCGAGATCAACTGCCAGCCGGACCGGCTCGACCTCATCGACACGCA
>JBKPFG010000068.1:0-8068 GCA_046728735.1 Actinomycetota bacterium | reverse complement strand
GTTTAGCTAGCCGCCGTGTCGCCACGACGCTGGTGGGCTCTTACCCCACCCTTTCACCCTTGCCTTCGGCGTCTCCGGAGAGCTTTTCGCCGCCGGCGGTCTCCTTTCTGTGCCACTTTCCGTCGGCTTTCGCCGCCTGGGGTTTCCCCAGCGTCCTGCCCTGTGGTGTCCGGACTTTCCTCGGGCCGCTCGCGCGGCCCGCGATCACCCGGCCTGCAAGCCCAATTGTAGCCGCGATTCCGCGTCGGTCTGGAATTCGGCGCCGCACTCCGGGCAGTGGATCGCGCTCCGCGCGTGCAGCACGAACTCCCCGCAAACCAGACACTCCAGGCTCGCTCCTCGCATGAGTGCGAGGAGCTCCTGGTCGAGCGTGCTGTTCAGCTGCACGATCTCGCGCATCGCAGGGTCCTGAACACTCCTGTGACTTTCCCGAGGATCTGTACGTGGTCCGGATACATGGGCGCCAGGGACGAGTTCTCGGGCTGGAGACGGATGCGGCCGTTCTCCCGGAAGAAGCGCTTGACCGTCGCCTCCTCGGCGGCTTCGTCATCCCCAGCGAGCGCGACGACGATGTCGCCGTCGCGAGCGGTCTGCTGCGGGTGGACGACGACGTAGTCGCCTTCGAGGATGCCCGCCTCGATCATGCTGTCTCCCTTGACGCGGAGGAGGAAGTCCTCCTCCCCGGCCGAGAGAGGCTCGGGAACCGCCAGGTAGTCCTCGATGTTCTGCTCCGCCAGGAGGGGCCCACCGGCGGCGATCTCACCCACGAGGGGAAGACGGGCGGCCTGGTGTGCCTGGGAGGCCCCGACTGCCTCCGAGCGCTCGCGTCCGACGACCTCGAGAGCCCGTGGCTTCGTCGGGTCGCGCCTCAGGTAGCCGGCTCGCTCGAGGTTGGCGAGATGGGCGTGCACGGTGGAGGGTGAAGCGAGCCCCACGGACTCGCCGATCTCGCGCACCGTGGGCGGGTACCCGTGCTTGTCGGCGTACGCGACGACGAAATCGAAGATCTCTCGCTGGCGCTTGCTGAGCATCCCGACACCTCGCTGGTCGAACATCTGTTCGATACAAGGTAGCGAGGGGAACGGACGGAGTCAACAGCTACAATCCTCTCCGCGCGCTGGTGGCGGAATTGGTAGACGCGCAAGGTTGAGGGCCTTGTGGGCGAATAGCCCGTGGAGGTTCAAGTCCTCTCCAGCGCACTCAGGGCACCCGTTCGGGCCCTTGTTGTCTCACGTAATCTACGCCCGGCTCGTGCGAGAGCTGTGCGGACACGCGATCGAAGTTGCGCTCGGCTCGGGAGCGGGGTACGCCGACGCCCGCGCAGTCACGCGCCGCTTCCAGAACGTGAGCACCAAGAACGGCGAGGTCGAATCCGTCTCGGACGGCGAGACGGAAGGCATCGGAGTCAGGGTGCTCGTCGACGGAGCCTGGGGCTTCGCCTGCGATCGCCGGCTTTCCGATGAAGGGGCCCGTGAGGCCGCGCAGCGAGCGGTGGCGTTCGCTGTCGCAAGCGCCGGCCGGCCGGGGCGGCGCAAGGTGGAGCTGACGGCGGTCCGGGCCGAGCATGGCGAGTACCGCTCTCCGGCAGAGCGCGATCCGATCGACGTCCCCCTGTCCGAAAAGGTCGACCTCTGTCTCCGAGCCGAGGCCGGGATGAAGCACGAGGACGTCGAGATCACCGAAGCGACCATCCGTGCGCAACGAGAGGAGCGGGCCTTCCGTTCCTCTGAAGGCGCCGACATCACCCAGCGTTTTGTCGAGTGCGGCGCCGGGATCGACGCGCTCGCGGTCTCCGAGGGCCGAGTGCAGATCCGCAGCTATCCGAGCGCGCACGGCGGCTCGAGCGCCCAGGCGGGTTGGGAGTACGTCGAAGGGCTCGACCTGGAGGGCGAAGCGCCGCGCGTGGGCGAGCAGGCGGCAGCCCTGCTTCGCGCCGACGCGTGCCCTGCAGGCGTCACGACGGTCGTGCTCGACAGCGAGCAGATGGTGCTCCAGGTGCACGAGTCGGTGGGCCACCCGACCGAGCTCGACCGCGTGTACGGAACCGAGGCCGCCTACGCGGGCACGAGCTTCCTCAAGCCCGGTGATCTCGGAAGCCTGCGCTACGGCTCGGAGCTGATGAACGTCACGGCGGACTCCACCACTCCCACCGGCCTCGGCACCTTCGCGTACGACGACGAGGGAGTTCCCGCAGGCCGTCAGCCCGTCGTGGAGGCCGGCGTGCTCCGGGGCTTCCTCTCCTCGCGGGAGACGTCCTCGCTGATCGGCGCGGGAGCCGGCGGCTCCATGCGCGCGGACGGCTGGAGTCGCATGCCGCTCGTCCGCATGACGAACCTCCACCTCGAGCCCGGCGAGGGATCCGTGGACGACCTGCTCGCGGACGTGGACGACGGTCTCTACCTGGAGACCAACAAGAGCTGGTCGATCGACGACAAGCGCCTCAACTTCCAGTTCGGGACCCAGATCGCCTGGGAGATCAAGCAGGGCAAGCTTGGCAAGATGCTCCGCGACGCGACGTACATGGGCGTCACGCCCGTCTTCTGGTCGGGGCTCGACGCGGTCGCGGGCAAGGACCACTGGAAGCTGTACGGCCTCACCAACTGCGGCAAGGGTCAACCCGGGCAGCACGCGCACGTCTCCCACGGCACCGCCGCGGGCCGGTTTCGGAACGTGCAGGTAGGAGTGCGGAGCTGAGCGCCGTCGCCGACCGGGCTCTCGAGCTCGCAGAACGAGCCTGGCGGGCGGCGGAGGCCGACGAGGCCGACGCCGTCGCGCACCTGGAGGAATCGGGCTTCGCGCGTTTCGCCGCCTCCGAGGTGCACCAGCCGACGCTCATCCGGGACGAGACGCTCACGCTGCGAGTCGTCCGGAACGGCCGCATCGGCTGCGCGGTCACGAACCGGACCGACGACGAGGGGCTCCGCGAGGCGGCGCGCCGAGCGGCCGAGGCCGCCGACAGCGCCAAGCCCGATCCGGACTACGCCGGTCTCCAGCCTCCCGTCGCGGTTCCCGAGGTCGAAGGATTCGACGAGGCCACTGCAGCGCTGACCCCGCAAGACCAGGCGGCGGCAGCCGCGGCTTCGATCGAGGCGGCCCCCGCGTACGGCCTCTACGGCTACTTCACGAGCGGTGTCACGCAGCTGGCGGTCTCCTCCAGCACCGGACACGCGGTCTCACAGACCATGACGGATGCGAGCGTCCTCGCCATCGCCGCGTCCGACGAGGAATCCGGCTACGCCGAGGCAACCTCGTGGAAGGCGTCCGAGCTCGACCCCGCGGCAGTCGCCCGCGAAGCAGCCGAGAAGGCCGCCCGCACGAAGGGGGCCGTCGAGCTCGAGGCCGGCACCCATGCAGCTGTCCTCGAGCCATACGCATTCTCGGAGCTCCTGTGGTACTTCGGCTTCAGCTCCGTGAACGCGCTCGCCTGCCTCGAGAACCGCAGCTACTTCTCCGGCCGAATCGGCGAGAAAATCTTCCACGAGTCCTTCACCCTCGTCGACGAGGGCCTCACGCCCCGAGGGTTGCCCAAGGCCTTCGACTTCGAGGGGGCGCCGAAGCAGCCCGTCGTCCTCGTCGAGAACGGCGTGGCGAAAGACGTCGTCTGGGACCGCCGCACCGCCAAGCGAGCGGGCGACGATCATCAGACGACGGGACACGCGCTCTCTACACCCGCGCAGGGCTTCGGGCCTCTACCGCTCAACCTCGAGGTCTCGGGAGGAGACGCGACGCGCGACGAGCTCGTCGAGCGCGTCGACGAGGGCATCTACGTCACGCGCCTGCACTACCTCGGGGTGGTGGATCCCCGGGAGGGAATCATCACGGGAATGACGCGCGACGGCACCTTCCGGATCGAGGGTGGGAAGGTGACCAAGCCGCTCGTCAACCTCCGCTTCACCACGTCCTTCCCCAAGCTGATCGAGAGCCTCCTGGGCCTGGGCAACGACGTCGAGCTCGTCAACCGCAGCGACTTCTACGACGAGCGCTATCCATTCGGTACCCTCGTGCCGACGGTGGCGACGGAGGCGTTCACGATCGTCGGGACGGGGTCCGGCCCGGGCCTGTAGATGCGTCGCATCCTCGTAGGCACTCGCAAGGGGCTCTTCGTCCTCACTCCCGCCAGGGGTGGCCCGTGGGAGGTCTCGGGGCCCCTCCTCAAGGGCTGGGAGGTGTTCCATGCCGTGGCCGACCCGAGAGACGGAGCCGTCTACGCGGCGACGAACAGTTTCGTCTACGGGGCCACGGTGCATCGCTCTGCGGATCACGGAGAGACCTGGACGCGGGCCGAGGAGATCGGCCTGCCCGAGGACACGGGGCTCACCCTCGAGAAGACCTGGCACGTCGAGCCCGGCCGACCCGGCGAGGAGGGCCGACTCTGGCTCGGCGGCGCGCCCGGTGTCCTCTTCAAGTCGGACGACTCCGGGAAGACGTGGCAGGCGGTCGACGGGGTCCTCCGACACCCCACCCGCGAGAAGTGGAACCCGGGAGCCGGCGGCATGTGCTGCCACTCGATCCAGCTCGATCCCGACGATCCGAAGCGGATGTACATCGCCATCTCGGCCGCAGGAGCTTTTCGCAGCGAGGACGACGGCGAGACGTGGGAGCCGGCGAACCAGGGAGTCGCCGCCGACTTCTTCCCGGACAATCCGTTCCCGGAGGTGGGCCAGTGCGTCCACAAGCTCCTGTTGCATCCCGCTGACCCAGCGCGCCTGTGGCAGCAGAACCACTGCGGCGTCTACCGCTCGGACGACCACGGCCGCAGCTGGGAACGGCTGGAGGGAAACGGGCTGCCGAGCGGATTCGGCTTCCCCATCGCGCTCGATCCCTCGGACCCGGACACGGCGTTCGTGATCCCGGAGGAGGGCGCGGAGAACCGAGTCACGAACGACGATCGGCTCGGCGTCTACCGCACCCGCGACGGGGGGGCGAGCTGGGAGCTGGCCTCGCAGGGACTGCCCGCCCCCGCCTGGTGCGCCGTGCTGCGGGAGGCTGCCTCATTCGACGACGGCGGCGGCGTCTACTTCGGCACGCAGAGCGGCTCTGTGTTCGTCACGGATGACGGGGGCGAGAGCTGGACGGAGGCCGCCTCGCAGCTTCCGCCGATCCTCTCGGTGGAGGCGGCCGACTGGCAGTAGTGCTGCTCCCGGGGATGCTGGCCGCCGAGGTCGGCGGGCAACGCCGCTTCGAGGTCGAGGCCGACACGGTGGCCGCGGCGCTCAAATCCCTCCCGGTCTCCAACCTCGTCTTCGACGAGCGCGGAGAGCTCCGGCGACTCGTGAACGTCTACGTGGACGGCGTCGACGTGCGCGACTCCGGCGGGATCGACCGGCGGCTCTCCGGGGACGAAGAGATCCGCCTCATCGGCGCCATCGCCGGCGGCTAGTTGCTAAAGGACGTAGAAGAGCGCGATCGTATTGAGGCCGAAGAGCGCGCCGACAACCACCGTGAGCCGCGTCAGGTTGCGCTCGACGATGTGCTGGCCGCCCTGCGACGCGGGCGTGTAGCCCATCCCGCCGAAGCCCGTGTCGCGCCCCGAGTGCATGAGCACGAGCATGATCAGGAACGCTGAGAGCAGCACCTGGATCACCGGCAGGAGGACGTCGAACATGGCCCCAGGATAGCTAGCGCGTCGCCGTGACCGAATGGATGGTGGTCACGAGCTCTCCCAGGATGCGGTCCTTCGTCACGTAGCCTGCCGCGCCGGCCGCGCGGGCGCGCTCCTGGTCGGCCGGATCGTCAGAGCCCGTCAGCACGACGATTGCCGCCGCCGGCGCCTGCTCGCGGACCAAGGGAGTCGCCTCGAACCCGTCCATCTCCGGCATGCTCAGATCCATCAGCACGACGTCCGGCTGGAGCTCGGCCGCGAGCTCGGCCGCGGAGGCGCCGTTCGCCGCCCGCCCAACGACCTCGAGCGACGACTCGCTCTCGAGGAGCCCTTCGAGGGCGCTCACAAAGAGGTCGTTGTCGTCGACGATGACGAGCTTGAGGGGCGTCGGCGTCACTGTGCCTTGAACGGCTCGGGGTCGCTCCGGGTCACGAACGGGAGCCGGCCGACCTCCTGATCTGGAGGCCCGAGGCCTCTGCGGCGTGCTCGACCTGCAGCGTCGAATGTTCGACTCCGAAGCGTTCGTGCAGCATCTGCTCGAGCTCCTCTCGGATTCGATGACAATCCGCGTCGGGCCGCACGAGGACATGCGCAGAGAGGGCGGAAAAGCCGCTCGTCACGGTCCACACGTGCAGGTCATGGGTCTCTACGACGCCCTCGTGAGTGGCGATCGCGCGTCCGACATCCTTGGGAAGCGCCGACGTGGGAGCGCCCTCGAGAAAGATCAGCGTGGACTCGCGCAGGAGCGTGACGGAGGCCGCCAGCATCAAGCACGCGACCACGAGCGAGGCCACGGGGTCGAAACGGTCCCAGCCGGTCAGGACGATCAACAGCCCCGCGACCGCGGTGCCCACGAAGGCGACGAGGTCGGTCGCCACGTGGAGGTAGGCGCCGCGCACGTTGAGGCTCTCGCGGCGAGCACGCGAGAGGATGACCAGCACGCCGAAATTCACGGCGATTCCGGCAAGCGCGACGATCGCCACGATCCCCCCGTCCACTTCCGGCGGCTCGATCAGACGCCGGATCGCCGAGTAGAGGATCAGCACGGCGATCACGAGCAGCGTGACGCCGTTCGCCTGCGCCGCGAGGATCTCGGCGCGCGCGAAACCGAACGTCCAGCGGCCCCGGGCGGGCAAGGCCGCGGCCCAGGCGGCGAAGAGCGCCAGACCCAGCGCGGAAGCGTCGGTGAGCATGTGGCCGGCGTCGGCCAGCAGGGCGAGAGAGCTCGCGACGATGCCGAGGACGACCTCGGCGACCATGAAGCCGGCAAGGACCACGAGGGCGAGGGACAGGAGCCGTCGGTCGCCCTTTGCGTGCTCGTGCTGGTGCATCCCGCTCATTGTGACCCCGCGCCGAGGAGGTCGGCGATGCGGCGGACCTGCAGCCGGACGTCGTGGGCCTCTGCAAGCTTCCGTGCTGCCGCATTGGGCCGCGGAAGAGCGAGCGCGGCCTCCATCCCCATTCGGATCGAGTCGACGCTTCCGGGATCGATCAGCACTCCCGCCTCGGGCGTGACGAGCGCGGGTGGCCCGCCGATCTTCGTCGCGACTACGGGCCGCTCGCTCGCCAGAGCTTCGAGCACCGTTTGCCCGAAGGGCTCGACGAGGCTCGGCTGGCAGAGGACGTCGCACGCCGCGATCCAGTCGGAGACGCGCTCGTGTGAGATGCGTCCGACCAGGCGCACTCGCTCGCGACCGGCCAGCCGTTCCCGATGGGACCCGTCTCCCACGAAGGTTAGAGTCCCTTTCCCCAGACGGGCGAAGGCGTCCGCGAGCCGCACGACGTTCTTGCGCTCGTCGAGCGTGCCCACGCAGAGGTAGTGCGGCCCCTCGGCCTCCCAGCCCAGCTCTGCCCGCAAGGGGCCGGGCTCACGGTTGCGAAAAAGATCGAGGTCGACCCCGCAATCGATCACGACCGTCTTTCCGCTCGCCTCGGGGATCTTCGACTCGAGCTCACGTCGAAGGTAGTCGGATACCGCGACAACGGCGTCCGCTCGGCCGATGACCCCTCGCGTGGCCGCGCCCACGCCGCGGATCGAGCCGATGTTTCTGACGTCGCTGCCGTGTGCCGTCACGACGAGCCTCGCTCCGCTGAGCCGCGCCGCGAGCGCTGCGGCTGCGCCGGCCGGAAAGAGGAAGTGGGCGTAGACCACGTCGGGCCGAATTCGTCTGGCCGCGGCGGCGGCCCGGACGGTCAATGAGGCGTATTTGAGCCGTGTGCCGCCTCTGCGGTCGATCACGACCGGCTCGAGCTCGTGTCCCTCGCGCTCGAGCTCGTCGGCGATCTGCTTGACGAAGATGCCGAAATCGGGGGCCGACGGGCCGGGAAAAAACTGCGAGACCAGGAGAATTCTCATTTTGCTGACAAAAGACAGTTGCGCTCGAAAGGGGGAGGTTCGCCGCGGAGGCTGCCGCTACTTTCGTTGTATGCCTAAGGCTGCGGCAACAGGCGTCGACGTGGCTGCCG
>JBKPFG010000212.1:0-6306 GCA_046728735.1 Actinomycetota bacterium | reverse complement strand
CCCCGACTCGAACAAGGTCAACTTCCGCGGCATCAAGCTCATCACCAGGCTCGACCGCCTCGACTACTGGGAGGGCGAGCCCGAAGACTGAAGCTCGGCCAGTTCGGCGCGAACCGCGTCGGCCGAGAGCTCGAACTCCTTGCGCTCGTAGATGCGAAGCGCCTCCTCGAGCTCGTGCACAGCCTCCTCTGGGCGATCCGCCATCCGCAGGACGTCGGCCAGCGCGATTCGGGCCTCCGCGGTGAACTGGGCGTACTCGGTAGCCGCCGCCACCGCGACTCCGTCCCGGGCGAGCACGATTGCCTCATCGAATTTGCCTTCTTTCGCGAGGACCACCGCGCGCGCCGCCCGCCAGTACGCCTGAGTCGCTATGTCCTCTTTCGATCCTGCCTCCTCGCTCTCGCGCGAAATGGGGGCCGCCTCGTCAAGCGCTCCTCTCCTCGCGAGGATCCAGGCGAGCGTTCCGGCCGTCGTCGAGAAGATCCCTCGCTCTCCAGCGGCCTTGAGCATGTCGTACGCAGCCCGCACGTGCGCCTCGACCGCCGTGGGGTCACGGGTCAGCTGTCCGTAGGTGAACTGAGCGCCGACCGCGAAGCCTGTGAACGAAAGTCCGAGCTCCCGCAGCATCTCGAGCCCCTCCGCGACAAGGGCGTCGCCTTCCTCGAAGCACCGTTGTTCGAGCTTGATTCGCCCCTTGACGAGCAGGACGACGGCCTCGGTCGAGCGGTGCCCGGAGCGGCGCGCCCATTCATGGACGCGTTCGTGGTGGGGAAGCAGCTCAGTGATCGAGTCCAACCCGTACCAGGCGGAAGAGCCGATTCCGCCATAGGCGTCCGAGATCAGTTGCGGGTCGTCTGCGTTCTCGGCGTGAGGGAGGCTCTTTCGCGCAGCATCCCTGGCAGCGGCCAAGCGGCCATGGGTCCAGTGGACCAGCCAGACCAATCGCCAGGCCTGCGCGAGACCTCGTTCATCGCCGGCGGCTTCGAGCACGGGAAGAGCACGCTCGGCGAGGGCGAGAGCATCAGCGCTCGACCAGGCGGAATCGGTGAGGCTGCGGAGGCGCTCGTGCTCGATCTCGATGGCGAGGGCGACCGCCTCGAGCCCGCGCGCGCGCGCGTCGCCGCGGGCCGTCGAGAACAGCGTCTCAGCCTCGTCCAACCATCTGCCCTCGACGAGACTCATGGCCAGGGGCATGACCAGCTCGAACCGCCGCTCGTCGTCGCGTGGCAGGAGCTCGAGAGCCCGGCCGAGGAGGTTGGCGGTCGCGACGTGGTCGCCTCTACGGGCCGCCCGGCTTCCGGCATCGGCGAGCCGTTCGCCCGCTCGGCGGCCAAGGTCTTCCGCGAGCTCACCGAGCGACCTGCGGTAACGCCAGCTCTGCTCCAGGTGGTAGCCCATAATCTCTTCGAGCTCGGCGCGCCGGTCGGCAGCTCTGCTCTCGAGCCACACCGCAAAGCGTTCGTGAAGGTCGGCGCGGAGCTGCTTCGGCGCTGAATCGTAGGCCGCGTCCCGCACGAGCACGTGGACGAAGCGGAACGCGTCGTCGCCCGGGAAGAGGGACTCGTCCGGCCGAACGAAGTTCTTGCGGGCGAGCGCCAAGAGACGGCCGGGGACGGCATCGCGGCCTTCCTCGGGAAGAAGTGCCGAGACGGCGCCGCGATGGAAGAGGCGACCTTCGACGGCTCCTCGCACGAGCACCTCCCGCTCCTCGCCGGGGAGGTGGTCGAGCCGGGCAGCGAGGAGTGCCTGGATCGTCCCCGGAACGACGAGCTCGCCGGCACCGTTCTCCGCTGCAAGCGCAAGCATCTGCTCGACGAAGAGCGGGTTGCCCTCGGCTCGCTCTCTGATTTCCCCCCGTACCGCTATCCCGATCTCGCTCTCGGCGAGTAGCGCATCGATCAAGTCCTCCGCCTCCGTGTCATTCAGGGAATCGAGCTCGATCGAACCTGAGCGGGGCCAATGGGGACGGGAGTCGAAGAGCTCTGAGCGGGCGGTGCAGGCGACGAGAATCGGCGCGCGGCCGAAGCCGACGACGTACTCGATCAGGTCGAGAAGGGTCGGCTCGGCCCAGTGGATGTCGTCGACGACGGCGATCAGCGGCTTGTCCTGCGCCAGTCGCTCGAAAAGGAAACGCGTCGCCCAGAAGATCTCCTCGGTTCGTGCGGGCTCGGCCGTGACGCCGACGGCGCCCAGCAGTCGCTCAGTCGCGAGCGCGCCGTCCGGGTCGTCGTCCAAGAGCTCGCGGAGGCCGGCTAGCTCATCGGAGCCACCGACCTGCCGCACGATCTCGTTGAGCGGCCAGTAAGTGATTCCTTCGCCGTAGGACAGACAGCGGCCGACGACGACACGCGCCTCGTCTCCCACGGATGTCACGAGCTCCCGTACTAGCCGCGACTTTCCGATTCCCGGGGGCCCGGTCACGGTGACCAGCAAACAGGCGCCCTCGGTCCGAGCCTTCTCGAAGGCATCCAGTAGGCGCCCGAGTTCCTCGGTCCGACCCACGAAGGGCGCGTCGATCCTGCGGGTGAAGGCGGGTGCGCCCGGAAGAACCTCCTGCAGTCGCCAGGCCTCCACCGCCTGAGCCTTGCCCTTGAGCCCGAGCGGGTCGACCCGCTTGCTTCGGACCGCTGCGTCGACGAGCCTGTGGGTAACCGCTCCAAGGAGGATCTCGCCCGGCTCGGCGGCCTGCTCGAGGCGGGCGGCGACGTTGACGGCATCGCCGGTGGCGAACGCCTGGCCCGCGTAAGGATCTCCCGCCACCACCTCGCCCGTGTTCACCCCCGTGCGCACGGCGATCCTGATCCCGCGCTCGCGCTCGAACTCCTCGTTCAGAGCCGCCAGGCGCTCTCTCATCTCGGCAGCGGCACGCACGGCCCGAAGAGCATCGTCCTCGTGCACCTGAGGGATGCCGAACACGGCCATGACCGCGTCGCCGATGAACTTCTCCACGGTGCCGCCGTGCTTCTCGAGGACGGAGCGCATCTCCCCGAAGTAGCGCTCCATGATCCTCCGCATCGCTTCGGGATCGGTCTGCTCGCCGAGCGCGGTCGAACCCGTAACGTCTGTGAAGACGATGGTCACCGTCTTCCGGCTCTCGGTCACGGCCCGAGTGTACGACTCGTCCGAACGGGTTCCTATAGTGGGCTGGCCCTGGCCCTCTCCGTGAGTTCGCGCCCTGCGCTGGCCGGTTTTGCCGGCATGGACCAAGGCGCGCCCAAGCCCGGGAGGAGTGTGAACGAGGGGATCTCCGTCTCGACGCTCAGGGGCGTGGGGCCCAAGGTGGCCGAGCGTTTGGCCGCACTCGGAATCGAGACCGTCGCAGACCTCGTCGACCACGTTCCGCGCGACTTCCTCGACTGGTCGAAGGTCACCGGGTTCGGGGCGCTCCGCCTGGGGCAGGAAGCGACCGTCGAATGCCGGGTGGAGCGGGCCCGCGTTCGGCCCACGCGGCGGCGCAACCTGAAGCTCGTCGAGGCCACCGTCGTCGACCCCGAGGGGGGCCGCGCCACTGCGGTCTGGTTCAACCAGGCCTGGTTGGCGGAGCGGCTGGTCACCGGGACGAAGCTGCTCGTCCACGGCGAGCTCCAGAGCGGCGGGACGTTCCGCGTGCAGAGGCACGAGCTCGCCGGGGACGGAGCCGGTCTCCACACCGTCGGCCTCGTGCCGCTCTATCCGGCCAGCGAGGCGGTTTCGACGGTCAAGCTCCGGGAGCTGACGGAGCAGGCGCTGCCGCTGGCCCGCTGGTTCCCCGACGCGCTCCCGGCAGTGCTTCGGCAGGCCGAGGATCTCCCGCTTCGCGCAGATGCGCTCACGCTCTACCACCGCCCGCAGCGGCTCGAGGACGTTCGCCGTGCGCGGGAGCGCCTCGCGCTCGAGGAGCTGCTGGTGCTCCAGCTGGGGTTGCTCGAGCGGCGCCGTGAGCTCGAGCAAGGCGCCGTCGCGCCCGCCCTCGGCGAGCCCGACGAGCTCATCGCCGGCTACCGGGCCGAGCTGCCCTTTGCGTTCACACCGGAGCAGGAGGAAGCGATCGCGGCGATCGACGCCGACCTGGCCCGTACACGTCCCATGCAGCGGCTGCTGCAGGGCGATGTCGGCTCAGGGAAGACCGTCGTCGCTCTCTATGCGCTCCTGCGGGCGGTCGAGCGCGGTCACCAGGGCGCCCTCATGGCGCCGACGGAGACGCTCGCGGAGCAGCACTTTCTGACCATCGAGCCCATCTGCGCAGCCCTCGACGTCCGCGTCGAGCTCCTCACCGGCTCGGTCAAAGGGGAGCTCGAGCGCGCGGATGTCGTCGTCGGCACCCATGCCCTGATCCAGGAGGGAGTGATCTTCCGCTCGCTGGCCGTCGCCGTCGTCGACGAGCAGCACCGGTTCGGCGTCGAGCAGCGGCGGGCCCTGGGCGCCTCGACGCCGCACGTCCTGCACATGACCGCGACGCCGATCCCCCGCACGCTGGCGCAGACGGTGTACGGGGACCTGGATGTCACCGAGATCGCCAGGCCGCCGAGAGGGCGCAAGCCGGTCATCACGCGCTGGGTCTCGCACGAACGCGCGCCCGAGGCCTACAAGCGCCTCCAGCGGCACCTGCAAGAGGGCAGGCAGGCCTACGTCGTCTGCCCGCTCGTCTCCGAGTCGGAGGCGATCGAGGCGAGGGCGGCCGAGCAGGAAGCCGAGCGGCTGCGTCAGGCGGAGCTGAGGGAGTTTCGCGTCGGCTGCCTCCACGGCCGGATGAAGTCCGCGGAGCGCCGAGCAGTGATGGACGAGTTCAAGCGCGGCGAGCTCGACGTGCTCGTGGCGACGACAGTGATCGAGGTCGGCGTCGACGTCCCCAACGCGACGATCATGATCGTCCAGGAGGCCGACCGCTTCGGGCTCGCCCAGCTGCACCAGCTCCGCGGGCGAGTCGGACGCGGAGCCGAGCAGTCGTTCTGCCTGCTCGTCTCGCGCCCGAAGGAGGAGCTGACGGAGGAGGCTCAGCGCCGGCTCGAGGCGCTCGTCGAGCTCTCGGACGGGTTCAGGCTCGCAGAGGTCGATCTCGAGCTGCGCGGCGAGGGCCAGCTCCTCGGGACGCGTCAATCGGGGCTCCCCGACCTGAAGTTTGCGAGCCTGACGCGTGACCGGAAGCTGATCGAGAAAGCCCGGAGCTGGGCTGAGGACCTACATGCAGACGAGGGCGATGCGATACAGCCGCTTCGCCGTCAGGCGGAGCGGCTGAGTGAGGATCATCGCGGGTTCGCATAAGGGCGCTCGCATCTTCGCCCCGAGGGGGCGCGACACACGACCCACGGGCGACCGGGTGCGCGAAGCGGTCTTCAATCTCGTCGGCCCGGTCGACGGGATGGCGGTGCTCGACCTCTACGCGGGCTCCGGGGCGATGGGCCTCGAAGCTCTCTCGCGCGGCGCCGCCCACGCCACCTTCGTCGAGGCCGACCGCCAGGCGGCCGAAACGATCGTCCGAAACCTCGACAAACTGGGATTCCGGACCGCCACGGTCTTGCGCGACGACGTCGCTCGCAAGCTCGGGGCCGATGCGGCGGCGGGCAGGCGGTACGATCTCGTGCTGATCGACCCGCCATACCGCATGCTTGCTGACGTTCTGCCCACTCTCGCAACCCACCTGCCTGCGCTCGTCGAGCCGGAAGGCCTCGTCGTGCTCGAATCCGACTCCCACGTGGAGCCCGAGCTGCCGTTGCCGCTCCGGACGAGCCGCCGCTACGGATCAGTCCGCGTGACGGTCTTCACGGGGTTGCAGCCGGGATGAGCGATTCCGCGCCGGTCACGGCGATCTGCCCCGGGAGCTACGACCCGGTCACGAACGGGCACCTCGACATCATCACGCGCGCAGCCGGGATCTTCGATCGCGTGGTCGTCGGCGTCGTGCGCGATCCCCAGCACAAGAAGGCGATGTTCTCCGTCGAGGAGCGGGTGGGCTTCCTCCGTGACGCGCTCGACGGTGTCGAGAACGTCGAGGTGGAGGTCTTCTCGGAGCTCGTCGTGGAATTCGCGCGCCGCTGGGGCGCGAAGACCATGGTCAAGGGGCTGCGCGCGATCTCGGATTTCGAGTGGGAATTCCAGATGCACAACCTCAACCGGAACCTCGCGCCGGAGGTCGAGACCATGTACCTGATGTCGAGCCCGCAGTACAGCTTCCTCTCCTCGAGCGGGGTCAAGGAGGTGGCGTCCTTCGGCGGCGCCGTCGAGGACCTCGTTCCGGAGCCGGTCGCTCGCCGCTTCCAGGAGATGTTTCCGCGGCCGAAGGGTGGTGCACCCGTGTCGCCGCAGGAGTAAACTCCCGCAAATCATGGA
>JBKPFG010000192.1:0-2469 GCA_046728735.1 Actinomycetota bacterium | reverse complement strand
GGCCCCCAGAGGAATTTCACCTCGCCGCGACCGAGCTACGCGTACGACCCCGCTGCGCCGAAGGGCTCGATCCGAACCGTTGCCGGCTCACACGAGTCTGGCTTCGACATAACCGTTTACCGCAAGGTCTACGAGCGTGGAAAGCTGATCCGCAAGGACTCGTTCACGAGCCACTACGTCGCCGTCGGCGACACGATCATTTACGGCCCGGGGACGGATCCGCCGCGCATCGATTTCGTCCTCCCCTCGATCTAGGCATAAACTCCCGGGCCGGATGAGGCCGGAAGCGGCAACCCTCAGGCTCGCGGTCTTCCCGCGCGCAGGGCTCCTGACGGACGTCCTGCTCGTGGTGGGTGGAGCCGGGTTCGTCGCTCTCTGCGCTCAGATCGAGATCCATCTCGGATTCACGCCGGTCCCCATCACGCTGCAAACGTTCGCGGTTCTGCTCGTCGGCGCCGGCCTCGGCTCGATCCTGGGCTCCGCGAGCCTGGCTCTCTACGTCCTCGTGGGCATGATCGGCGCACCGGTGTACGCCGGAGGCGAAGGGGGCTGGGAGTGGATCAAGGGTGCGACGGGCGGCTATCTGGTTGGCTTCGTGGTCGCGGCCGGCCTTGCCGGGCTCCTCGCGGAGCGGCGCCTGGACCAGCGCATGGCGACGGCTGTGACGGCCATGCTCACCGGGAACGTCATCGTCTACGTGTTCGGTCTGCCGTGGCTCGCCCACATCGCGGACTTCAGTTGGCAAGAGACACTCGAGAAGGGCCTTTATCCCTTCGTGGTGGGTGACCTCCTCAAGCTCTACCTGGCCGGCGCGCTCCTGCCTCTGGCGTGGCAATTCGTCGCGCGCTTCAAGGGTTAGTACCCACTCGATCGGGTACGCGTACAAGTAGTAAAGCAAGCCCTGGAAAGGAGGGTCTGATGGCACGCGTCGAAGAATCGATCGACGTCAACGTCCCGGTTACCACCGCGTACAACCAGTGGACGCAGTTCGAGGAGTTCCCCAGCTTCATGGACGGCGTCAAGTCCGTGACGCAGATCGACGACACCCACCTCCGCTGGGTCGCCGAGATCGGCGGCAAGGAGGAGCAGTGGGAGGCCGAGATCACGGAGCAGCAGCCCGATCGCAAGATCGCCTGGAAGGCCCAGGACGGCCACAACTCCGGCACCGTGACCTTCGAGCCGCTGGGCGACAACCAGACGCGCATCAACGTCGTCATGGAGCACGAGACCGAAGGCCTCACCGAGGCACTCGGCAGCGCTCTCGGGGCCGACAGCCGCGAGGTGAAGGGCGACCTCGAGCGCTTCAAGGAGGTCGTCGAGACCCTCGGCACCGAGACCGGCGCCTGGCGCGGCGAGGTTGAGCAGGGCCAGCGCGTCAGGTAATCCCGATCACGCACTAGCGCCGCTAGGCGCCGGCGAAGCCGGGCTTCGCCCGGCAAAGCAGGCGCCGCCAGCGGTGCTACTGAGCGTCAGCTTTGGCGGGGGCGGGAGAAGCTTCGGCGCATCTGGTCTCGTAGCAGGTGACGACGGTTTCTACCGCCTCCGCCGGCTCGTCGGTGACGACGAGCAGCTTCAGGTCGTCCGGCGAGATCATCCCCTGGGCCAGGAGCGGATCGCTGATCCACGCGAGGAGGCCCTTCCAGTACTCGGAGCCGAAGAGCACGACCGGAAAGTGCAGCACCTTGCCGGTCTGGATCAGGGTCAGAGCCTCGAAGAACTCGTCCAGCGTCCCGAAACCCCCAGGGAAGATCACGAAGCCCTCCGCGGCCTTCACGAACATCGTCTTGCGCGCGTAGAAGTGCCGGAAGGTGAGATTGACGTCCAGGTAGGAATTGGAGTCCTGCTCGTGCGGGAGCTCGATGTTGAAGCCGACCGAGAGGCCCCCGCCTTCCCTGGCGCCCCGGTTGGCCGCCTCCATCACGCCCGGCCCGCCACCCGTGACTACGGTAAAGCCGGCCTGGGCGAAGCGTTTCCCCGTCTCGACGGCCGCTTTGTAGGCCGGGTGGTCGTCCCGCACGCGGGCGGAACCGAAGATCGTCACCGCGGGCTTGGTGATCTCCGCGACGGCCTCGAAACCCTGGAAGAACTCGTCCGCGATCCGCTTGACGTGTAGACGCTCGGCATGCTCTTCGGCGTCGAGAATTCGGCGGTCTTCCATGGCGGGATCGTAGCCGTGGCCCGCTGACTTCAAGCGTTTGCGGGCCCCTGGCGAATCCGGAACGCGGTGGGCTACGGTGATCGCATGAGGGAGTACTACGACCGGCGAGCGCCAGAGTACGACGACTGGTACCTGGGAGAGGCAAATTCGCTCACGAGGAGCTGCCAGGGTTGGTGCCGAGCTAGCTGAGATGACGCGCGTTCTTGCCGCCCTCTTTCCGGCACGTGTCCTCGACGTCGCGTGCGGAACGGGTTTCCTCACGCGACACCTGCGGGGAGAAGTCGTAGGCCTCGATCAGAGCGAGGCGATGC
>JBKPFG010000003.1:0-4311 GCA_046728735.1 Actinomycetota bacterium | reverse complement strand
CGGATCTCGAGCTCGTTCGGGGTGGTGACGGTGGTGGTGTTCATCGTGCTCCTTTCGGTCCTCAGCTGACGGCCTTCTTCACGAGCTTGCGGATCTTGGCCTCGTCGGCTGCGGTCAACTCCCTGAGCGCGTATGCAATCGGCCACATCGAGCCCTCGTCCAGCCTCGCGCTGTCGTTGAATCCGAACATCGCGTACCTCTCCTTGAACTTCCCCGCGTTGCGGAAGAAGCAGACGACCTTGCCGTCCTTCGCATAGGCGGGCATCCCGTACCACGTCTTCGGCGAGAGTTCCGGAGCGCTCTCCCTGACGATCGCATGAATCCGCTTACCGAGGGCGCGATCCTTCGGTGACATCTCGCCCAGCGCGGCGAGAACGGCGCTTTCCCCATCCGCGGCCGACTTCAGCTCGCGGGCGCGCGCCTTCATCGCGGCTTTCTCCTCTGCCGTGAATTTGTCGGATTGCTGCTTGCTCTTCTTCGCCGTGGTGCTCATCGTGCTCCTTTCGTTCGTTCGACGACCTGTGCGAAGCGGTCCAGCCGCTGCAGCCACGTGCTGATGCCCTCGAAAGCGTAGGGAACGAGCATGCACCTGCGGACACGGCCGACCTTCTCCGTCGTAACGAGCTCCGCCTCCTCGAGCAGCCGGACGTGCTTCTTCATGCCGGTCAGCGACATGCCGAAGGGCTCGGCGAGCTCGCTGATCGTCGCGCTGCCGGCGCCGAGCCGTTCGAGGACGGCGCGGCGGGTCGGGTCGGCGAGGGCTGCGAAGGCGAGGTCATCGGTGGTCAGATACTGAACCATTAGGTTCACTATACAGGTAGCCGTGTTGCGATGCAAGAACACCGCGACGGCGAGCGGGAGCTTAGGCTCCCGGAGGTATCGCAGCCGATCCGACCGCTGGTCTCAGCAGGGCAAGAGAAAAGCCGTAAACTCGTTGCTCGCTTCCGACGTGTTCCCCGTCCGGTCGACCGCTTTCACCGTGAACGTGTTGTCTCCGTGGGCCGTGGCGTAGACGAAGTCCCTGTCGATCCCGGCTCCGATCGGAAGCGGACTCGGAACCCCGTTGACGTAGATTTCGTATTCGATCGCAAAGGCGCCCACGTCATGAGCGCGATGACCCCGACCAGGACTCCCGAGCGCCGGTTCAGTTCATTGGATCGCGTGCTCGCGCTTCCGAGGGAGGGAGGCCGGGGACCCAGGTCTACGGCTGCGGCTTGCGCAGAACCATCGTCTTCTGGGGAGAGGAGAGGTTGTCCCCGGCCGCTTAAAGGGTCGGCCGAGCAGGGGAAAACTTGAATCGCCCCGGCGGAGTCCTTCCCGGATGGGCTCAGCGACGCCGACCGCCGGGCCGCCAAACGCTGACGAGGCCTGCGATCAGCGTCACGAGGAAGATCTGCCCGACAAGCATCTCGAGGACGGACAACATCTTCCCAGGCTGGCCTCCGGGGACGAGATTTCCGTATCCGGTCGTCGTTAGCGTCGTGAAGCTGAAGAAGACGTAATCGCCCGTTTTCAGCTCGCCGGCCGGTTGGAAGAAGGAGCCCGCCTGCACCTTGTCGATGACGGCGTAGAGGGAGGTGAAGAGCAGTCCGAAGATCAGATAGACGCTGATAGCGCCGAGTATGGTCCGGAAGCCGACCTCCGATTCGGCAAGGACCGCCCGGAGGACGGCGGCCGCCGCCCAGGCGAAGAGAAGGATCTGAATCGCCCCGGCGGTGGCCAGGAAGCCGTTTCGGTCGGCAAGGGCCGCGATGACCGCGAAGGCAACACTCGCGATGGCCAGGCCGGCGCCGATGCGAACGAGCACGTCGCGGACCCCCGAGCTTGCGAGCGCGATCACGGTCGTGAGCGACCCGAGCACGGAGACCGCCACCGCGCTCCAACCCGAGTACTTCGTCAGCGACGTCGTCGCGTATGTGGCGAGGACGAGCAGAAGCACGACGCCGAACGCGTTCGCGATGCGCTGAGCCCGCCGCCCCCACGTCTCGGTTCGATCGTCCGTCACGCTCATCGGGTCGCTCCTAGATAGCACTGAGAGCAATTGAGATCGCAAAGCCTACGACCACGAGCAGACCAGTCCACGGGCCTTCCTCCTCGAACGCCTCCGGTAGGAGCGTGTCCGCGCACATCGCCAGCAGTGCGCCCGCCGCGAACGCTTGCACTAGCGCGCCCGTGTGGCCGCTCTCCGCATCGAGGGTGACGTAACCGAGCGCGGCGGCGACCGCGGAGACGGCGATCGACGGCGAGCCACATCAAGACGACACGCTGCCTCGGCCAACCGGCAGCCTTCAGTCCGCTCGAAGACGCCATGCCCTCGGGGAGGTTGGAAAGCGTGATGCCCGCCAGGAGCGAGACGCTCACCCCTCCTTGGAGGACCGTCAGTCCCAGCACGAAGGACTCGGGGATCCCGTCCAGGACCGAACCGAGCACGATTGCGAGCGGGGAGCCGCCCGCCTGCTTGCCCGACATGTCCTTACGCTCGGAGGCTCCTCGCGAGTCGAGAATCCAGTCGCCCACGGCGAAGACCGCGGCCCCGACGAGGAGCAGAAGCCCCACCCAGCCGACGGTGCTCGTCTTCAGGGCCTCGTCGATCAGCTCGAAGGAGACCGATCCGATCAGAAGCCCCGTTCCCAGAGCCATCACGACGGCGATCGCCTGCCGTCCGGGCATGAAGAAGTAGGCGATGAGCGCGCCGAAGAGGAGCGCCGAGGCTCCGACGGCGCCCCAGACGAACGCCTCGATCATGGCCGGATTCTGAACGAGGGGGTGGCTGCCGCCGCTAGGCGCGGCTCAGACGCTCCGCGATGCGATCGAAGAAGGTCGACCACCCCTGCGCGGCGCGCTCGTACACCTCGGGCGGCAGTTGCCCACGCTGCTCGAAGACCATCTCGGTACGTCCGTCGCCCAGATCGCTGAGGATCACCGTCACGAGCTCGTAGACCTCGTCGGCCTGGTCGGAGATCGTGAAGACGAGCCGCTCGGGTGGCTCGACCTCCTGGTATTCGCCCTTCCAGCGGATCTCGCGGCGCTCCAGGCCGGCGAACATGGTCAGCCGCAACGCTCCGCCGGGCCTGACATCCATCGAGACGGTCGAGAGCGGCACCTCGCCGTCCTCCGCGCCGAACCAGTCGGCGAACCGCTCGGGCTCGACCCACTCGCGCCAGACGCGTTCCCGCGGGGCGTCGAAGACGCGTTTGATCGTGATTCCATCAGGCATCGTGGAGGCGCTCGTCGAGGCGGTCGAAGCTACCTTGCCAGAAGCGCCGGTAGGCCTCGAGCCAGCCGACTGCGTCCTCCAGGCGGTCGCCCCGCAGCCGGGCGGGCCGGAGCTGCGCGGAGCGCCCGCGCTCGATCAATCCTGCTCGCTCGAGCACCTTCAGGTGTTTGGAGACCGCCTGCACCGTGATCGGAAACGGCTCAGCGAGCTCGTTCACGGTCGCCTCGCCCTCGGCCAGGCGGGCGAGAATGGCGCGACGCGTCGGGTCGGCGAGCGCGGCGAACGTCGTCGACAGCTCGTCGGCCGCGACCCTCATTTATCCGACTGGTTGATCAACCACATGATTGAGTATGGTACTCCCCTGAGCGGAAGCCGTAACCAAAGGAGGAGGAAGCGTGGGCAGGATCGTCGTCACGGAGTTCGTCTCGCTCGATGGTGTCATGGAGGATCCCGGTGGCAGCGAGGGCACGAAACACGCTGGCTGGAGCTTCGAGGTCTCTCGCGGCGACGAAGGCGACAAGTTCAAGCTCGACGAGACGATGGGCTCGGACGCGCTGCTTCTCGGCCGGAAGACCTACGAAGGATTCGCAGAGACGTGGCCCTCACGCGATGGCGAATTCGCAGACAAGTTCAACGCGATGCCGAAGTACGTCGTCTCCTCCACCCTGGAGAATCCGGAGTGGTCGAACTCGACGGTCCTGAGCGGCGACCTCGCCGAGGAAGTCACGCGGATCCGCGGGGAGCAGGACGGCGACATCGTCGTCCATGGGAGCGCACAGCTCGTCCAAGCGCTGATCGAAAACGATCTCGTCGACGAGCTTCGCCTGATGGTCTTCCCCGTCGTGCTCGGAAGTGGCAAGCGACTCTTCGGGGAGACGGGCGGCAAGAAACGGCTCGAGCTGACGAGCTCGAAGACGGTCGGCGAGGGAATCGAGATCCTGATCTACCGGCCGGCCGAGGCCGCGTAGCCCCTACGGCTTCCGCGCCGTGAAGGCGTAGATCTTGCCTCTGCCGACGATGTACGTTCGCTCCGAATCCGCGACCAGCGGCGTGTAGCGGCCGTCAGGGAACGTCCACACGACCTTCCCGTTGCG
>JBKPFG010000224.1:0-1662 GCA_046728735.1 Actinomycetota bacterium | reverse complement strand
GCTCGCACGAGCTCGACCGACGAGGCTCCACGAGCACGACACAGCCGCACGAACGAGGCTGTGTCGGGCAGTACATCTGGCTCGCCCCACGAGAGCTCGACGCCGGCGCGACGTAGGCGGACGGCGATCGCCTCAGGTCGCGCGACACCCTCCGGCAGTGACTCGGCAGCCTCGTCGAGGAGAGTGCCCGAACCGGTAATCCGGACGATGGGTCGCGAGAACGGCCCCACGAGCGGTCGGAGCTCGCCGTAAGGCGGAGAGGTCCGCTCGAGCCAGCGTGCAAGGGGGCTCTCCGGCGCACCGGCGACCGAGTGAAGAAGGACTCGCTCGCTCATGCAGCCTTCCTAGCTTGCACGGTGACGATCACCGGGAAAAAGGGGTCATCCCGATCGAGCTCCCGCGAGGAGAGCTCCTCACGCGCCATGCCGACGAGGAAGGCGACGGCGCTGAGGACGTTTCCGCGGGCGCGGACGTCGACGACGCCACCGGCAAACACGTCGCCGAAGAGGCGCGCGCAAGCTGCCGCCGTCAGGCGCCAGTACTCGGAGTCAAGCTCGCGACGTGCGATTCGGCTGACGGTCGGGACGGTGCAGAGGAGCGTCCCGCCGGGGCGCAGTATTCGGTGCGCGTGTTCGACCGCGGATCGAATGTCGTAGATGTACTGGAGCGTCTGCGTGAGGATGAAGCAGTCGAAGGTCTCACTTGGGACGTCATCGGCATTCGCCAAGTCGGCCACGATCGTCGCCGCCGCGTTGCCGGGATCGACGTCGAGGACGTCGCTGCGTTCGACCGCAACTCCGAAGCGGCCTGTGTAATCGGCGTTCATGACCTCGAGCACCCGACCTCGAATCGTGTTCCTGGCGCCTGCGAGAAAGTGCTCGATGTAGTAGCGGTCGACAGGAGTCCCCCGGTCCCGCCCCCAGTGATTGCTGAGCGGTGTGGTGCGGCGAATCGTGCCGAGGAACGCCGGGTGGCGTAACCGCCGAAGTCGTGCGTTCCGCCGCAATGCCACCGCACTAGACGTTAGTCATTCCGTCGGGCGATTCTGCTCGTGGTATGAAGAGGTCGATGCAGGCCCGCGCCTTCCGTGCACCGCTGGGCGGCGGGACCGCCCGTGACGCGCCACCCACTTTCTCTGTGGTCATCGCCGCCCGCAACGCCGCCGAGTCGATCCCGGAAGCCCTCGAGTCGGCGCTCACGCAGACGCTGTCGCCGCACGAGGTGATCGTCTCCGACGACGGCTCGGTCGACGCCACGGCGGAAGCGCTGGCTCCCTATCGTGATCGGCTCACCTACCTTCGTAAGGAGCACGGCGGCGTCGCAGCTGCGCGGAACGCCGCCCTCGAGGTCGCGCGCGGCGAGTTCTTCGCCGTCCTCGATGCCGACGACCGCTACCTCCCGGAAAGGCTCGAAGCGCTCGGGGAACTCGCGATGGCGCGACCCGATCTAGACCTTCTCTGCACGGATGCGCTCCTCGAGCACGATGACCGGGTGGTCGGAACCTTCGGTGAGGAGTGCCCGTTCGCGGTCGAAGACCAGCGGGCGGCGATCCTCGAGCGCTGCTTCTGTGCGTGGCCTGCCGTCCGCCGCACGACGCTGGTAGCCGCCGGCGGCTTCGACGAGTCGTTGCGGACCGGATCAGACTGGGAATGCGCAATTCGG
>JBKPFG010000243.1:0-4366 GCA_046728735.1 Actinomycetota bacterium | reverse complement strand
CGCTGGGCGACGTGCGCGCCTGGACGCTCGTCGCCGCAGTCGCAATCGGCTACATGATCAGCCGCGGGCTCGCCAAGTCGGGCACCAAGTACGTCGGCAGCGAAGACCCGCTTAACCGAGACAATCGCTAGGCACTCGATTTGAGCTGTGCCGGGGCGGGCGCCCGGGCACAGCTTTCAAACACAACTCGTGAGGAGAAGTCGCATGCCGAAAATTCAGGACTCCATCGAGGTTCAGGTTCCCGTCCAACAGGCCTACAACCAGTGGACGCAGTTCGAGGACTTTCCGAAGTTCATGGAGGGCATCCAATCCGTGCAGCAACTCGACGACACGCACGTCCACTGGGTCGCGGAGATTCGTGGCGAGACCCGTGAATGGACGACGGAGATCACCGAGCAGCGGCCAGACGAGAAGGTCGCCTGGAAGACGATCGACGGGGAGGTCAAAAACGACGGCGTCGTCAGCTTCGAGCAGATCGCTCGAGATCAGACGCGCGTCAACGTTCAGATGGACGTCGAGGGCGAGTCGACCGCGGAGAACGTCGCGGGCGATCTCCTCGGCGTCGTCAAGAGTCAGGTGCACGGTGACCTCGAGCGGTTCAAGCAGCTGATCGAGAACCGCGACGGAGCGACCGGCGCCTACCGCGGAAAGGTGCAGGACGGCGAGACTGAATAGAGCGAGCGACTGCGTGCAGCGTAGCGCTTCCACATCTTCGAGCACGAAAGGGGTCAAGCATGGCGAACACCGTCGAAAGGAGAGATCAGGAGGGCCTCGTCGGGCAGCCGTCGGCGCAGGTGCAGGAGGCGGCCATGGGCGCGGATCGGCGAGTTCGTGGGCCAGCGGAATCTGTCCGTTACCGCCGACGTGTACAGCCATGTTCTCAGCGACGAGACGGAGCTCGATTACGCCAGTCTGGTCGGCTGAGACCGTACGGTGCAGACCCCGGTGCAGACCCCGGGAGGTGAAAACGGCCGGTGAGCAGGGCGCTTCGATTCCTGCCGGGGGTACTTTCCTTTTCAAGCGAAAAGTCCCGGTGAGCAGGGACTTCTCACGACGCACAGATGACAGCGCTGACCGCTCGAATCCGCAGAAGCCCGCCTGAGTAGGGTTACGGACGGGCGACGCACGCGGGGAGGCGGGCATCTATTGGGAGGCGGGGGAACGGTCGACCTCGTGAGCGCGGGCCGGTCCAGGCCTAATCCAGGCGCAACACAGTTTTCCCGTGGCGTGGAATTCGGCCCGCTAGGACCGCGTTGGGACCTGAAGAAAGGAGGTGCAGATGCCACTTTCGAGACGCACACTGTGGATCGGCACCGCATTGTTGATCCTCGCAGCCATCATCGTCGTGATCGCCGTGTATTCGGGCGGGGGCGGCGGCACCGGGTATTAGCTGATCTCTGCCAGCGCACACGCGACGATGTGTGTCGCGGATGCGCTTGGCCCTCGCCGACGGCGGGCGTGCGCACGCTCGACTTCTGTCCTGGGTACTTGCTGTAGGAGGATGTGCGCGTGCGAGTGCTCGTCGCGGATCCGTCGTATTCGCTGGACCACGTGCGCGAGATCATCGGCGACCACGTGACCGTCGAGGCCGCCTCCGCCCCGTGGGAGGGCGATGACGTCTTCGGCCTGCTCACAGGCCCCGATTTTCCCGTCGGCGCAGAGGAGCTCGAGAGGCTGCCCGCGCTCAAGGTCGTCGCCACCTGCAGCGTCGGCTACGACCACGTCGACCTCGAGGCCGCCCGGAAGCGCGACGTCTGGGTGTGCAACGTGCCGGACTACTGCGTCGACGAGATGGCCGACAGCTCGCTCGCGCTCCTGCTCGCTCTGCTCAGAGGAGTCGTCGCCCTCGACCGGAGCGTCCGTGCGGGCGGCTGGGACCACGCCGTCGCCGGCCCGCTGCACAGCTTCCGCGGGCTGAAGCTGGCCGTGATCGGCTTCGGCCGGATCGGGCGTGCGCTCGCGGCCAGGGCCCGGGCTCTCGGCTTCGAGGTCTGGGCAGTCGACCCGCACGTCTCCGACGAGGAGATCGGCGCGGAGGGTGTCCGGCCGGCGACGCTGGAAAACGCGCTCGCGGATTGCCGCGCCTTCTCGCTCCACTCGGTCCTGACGAAGGAGACGCGGGGGCTGCTCGGCCCCGACGAACTCGCCTGCATGCCACGCGGCTCCTACCTCGTGGACACGGCGCGTGCGGCCCTGGTCGACTTCGACGCCGTGCTCAGGGCTCTCGAATCGGGGCAGCTCGCAGGCGCAGCGTTCGACGTCCTCCCGGTCGAGCCGCCGAGGCCGGACGCGCCCGCGCCGGAGCATCCAAACCTGATCGTCAACCCGCACGCGGCCTGGTACAGCCCGGCCACCGAGCGCGAGGCCTACCGCCGGCCGGCGATTGCGGTGCGGGAGGCGCTGGAGGGCCGCCGACCGGCGGACGCGCTCAGCCCATGACGGGCTTCGAGTCCCCTCTCGCCCCGAACGCCAACGAGGGCAAGGTCGCGCTCGTCACCGGCGGCGGTACCGGCATCGGGCGCGCAGTCGCCCGCGAGCTCGTGCGGACCGGCGCCCGAGTAGCGATCTGCGGCAGGCGGGAAGAGCCCCTCGCAGCCGTGCAAGAGGAGCTCGGCGACGCCTGTCTGGCGATTCAGACGGACGTGCGCGAGCCCGCGGAGGTCGAAGCCCTCGTCGAGCGGACGCTCGAGCGCTTCGCTCGCATCGACGCGCTCGTCAACAACGCGGGCGGTCAATTCTTGGCGCCGGCGGAGGAGATCTCGCTCAAGGGCTGGCGCGCCGTGCACCGGCTCGCCGTGGACGCAGTCTGGGATCTGACCCGCACCGTCGCGACCCGCTCGATGATCCCCAACCGCGAGGGCGTGGTTGTCTTCATCGGCTTCAGCCCCCGGCGAGGAATGGCCGATTTCGCCCACGCGGCCGCCGCGCGGGCCGCGGTCGAGAACCTGGCCGGGAGCCTGGCCCTCGAATGGGGCGAGCACGGCATCCGCACTGTCTGTGTCGCGCTCGGGAACATCGCGACGGAGGCTCTCGACGGCTACGGCCGTGAGCGTGTCGCGGAGTGGGAGCGGGAGGTCCCGCTCGGTCGGCTCGGGCGGCCGGAGGAGGCGGCCGCTCTCATCGCCTTCCTCGTCTCCCCCGGCGCCGCCTACGTGACGGGCACGACGGTCGTCATGGACGGCGGTCTCGACGTGTGAAGTCCTCGACCGCCTGCTGGGCCTCGGGAGTCTGGGCCAGCGCCGCGTAGGCGAGACGCTCGATCAGCATGTTCGCCTCACGCGACGCCTCCGGCATGACCTCCGCCGCCCGCTTCGCTGTCTGAAGGGCAAGCGGGGGGAGGGCGGCGAGCTCGTGGGCGATCTCAACGGCGCGGTCGAGCGCCCTTCCTTCGTTCACGACCTCGGTGACGAGCCCGATCGCCTCCGCTTCCCGAGCGTCGTAGCGCCGGTCGAGCAGCAACAGCTCCTTCGCCTTGGAGGCGCCTAGCATTCGCACCAGGCGGTGCGTGCCGCCGGAGCTCGGGATGATGCCGAGTGCGACCTCGGGGAGGCCGAAGGTCGCCGTCTCGTCCGCGATACGGAAGTCGACGGAGAGCGCGAGCTCGAAGCCTCCACCGAGGCACCACCCATGGATGGCGGCGATCGTCGGCATCGGCAGCGCGGCGATCCGTTCGTAGACGTCCCCCGTCGCCGCGTAGTAGGCGGCGATCGACACTGGATCGCCGTCCCGGAACTCGGTGATGTCAGCCCCGGCCGAGAAGGCCTTGCCCGCGCCGGCGAGGATCACGCACCGACTGCTCCGCACCTCGTCGCCGGCAATCGCTGCGAGCAGCTCGCCCTCGAGCTCGGAGGAGAGCGCGTTCAGCTTCTCCTCGCGCTGGAGGGTGAGGACGGTCACGTCCCCCTCACGCCGGACCTCGACGAGGCTGCTCACGCCCGCTACGCCGTCTGGGACTTGTCGAAGATGACCAGGAGGCTCAGCCCCTCGTAGCCGGTGAAGCGGTGCTCCGCACCGGCCTTGACGTAGACAGCGCCGCCCTCCTCGACGGGAAAGTCCTCGCCTTCCACGTTCAGCGTCCCTCGTCCCTCGAGCACGACGTAGATCTCGTCCCACTCGTGCGGCTGCTGCCTGTCGGGCTCCGGGGCGACGAGGACATAGACGCCGAGCTCGAGCCCGGGAGTCGAGTGCACCACCTCGTAGCCGCCGTTGTCAGCCGCCAGGCGCTGCGCAACGTGGCGGACGTCGAAGGAATCTGAGATCGGCAGTGCCATCGGCCGGTGGCGCGATCCTATCGCCAGGAGGCCGGGCGCCCGCCTACGGTGGATAGAGGTCGCCGCCGTCGCTGTCGCCCGGACCGGGAGTCGGC
>JBKPFG010000061.1:0-5918 GCA_046728735.1 Actinomycetota bacterium | reverse complement strand
GACGGCCTCGTGCGCGAATCGTTCGGCGGACTGCTCGAGCGCCCGCGCGGCGTGTGAGCCCCGGGCTGGTTCAGCGGCAGGCCGGACTGGCCGCCGCTGCGCTCCTCGCGACCCTCGGGGTGCTGGTTCTTGGCAGCCGGGGAGGGGAGTCGACGACTCTCGGTCCGAACAGGCAGGTCGTCCGCTGGGAAACGGCGCTCGTCGGCGTTCTCTCGCCTCGCGCGTACCCCGAGAAGACCTCCTGTGGATCGACGCTCGACTCTGGGACGGTCGGGATCGCCCATCCCGTCCTGCCCTGCGGCGTCGATCTCGTCGTCTCTTTCGGGGGTCGGCAAGTCCGCACCGAGGTCGTCCAGCACGGTCCGGTCGGGGGTGGACGCGACTTCGACCTCACCCAGGCCCTCGCCGAGCGGCTCGGCGTCCACGGGCGCGAGACCGTCCAGTGGCGCTTCGCGGAATAGCCCCGTGGCCTCAGCTAGAGTGAAGCTGCGTGCTCGACCCCGTGCGTGGCTCCGGGCGCAATGTAGAACCAACATGCGCTGAGAGGGAGCTCGAGTCCGACCGCCGCCTCCGCGCCGGTCGGCAGGGCACCCACCTGGTTCGCCAGGTTCCTCACGTTCGGAGCTTCATCGGCGGGGTGGGGTACGCCCCTTCCATGAGACGGCTGATCGGGAATTCGGTGCGAGGCGCGGAGGTCGCCTGGGTCCGCCTCGAGCTGGAGGGCGGCCGGGTTCATGCAGCCGTCGGCGAAGGGCCGGGAGTCGCCGAGCTCTGCGCCGTTGTCGTCGGCTTGACGACGCTCGCAGCCGCCGCCGTTCCCGGAGAAGCGCTGGCCACGGACGCGCTGCACGACGCGCTCGGGCCGGCCCTGGCCGCACCTGCTTCGCCTGACCGCGTGGCGGTGGCCATGAGCGGCGGGGTCGACAGCGCAGTCGCCCTCCTCCACACGCGCGACGCCGCCTACGAGCCCGTGGGCGTGACCCTTCGCCTCTGGACCGATCCCGCGGGACCGCGGTCCGACCGGGCCTGCTGCTCGCCGGAGGCCGTGCTCGCGGCCCGGGCCGCCTGCCACGAGCTCGGCTTTCCCCACGCCACGCTCGATCTGCGAGAGGGCTTCCGCAAGGCCGTGGTCGCGCCGTTCGTGGCGGGTTACGGACGAGGGCAGACGCCGAACCCCTGCATTCGCTGTAACGGCGCCTTCCGCTTCGCCGCATTGCTCTCGTTCGCGCGCCGCATCGGCGCGCAGAAGCTCGTCACGGGCCACTATGCGCAGCTGCGGGAACACCGGGGCCGGCTGCTGCTCGCCCGCGGCGCCGATCCGGAGAAGGACCAGTCGTACATGCTCGGACGTCTCGATCCGCGCGTTCTTCCCAGGCTGTGGTTCCCACTCGGCGGGCAGACGAAGACGGAGACGAGAGAGCAGGCCCACGCCGCGGGTCTCGACGCCGCAGGGCGCGCCGAGAGTCAGGAGGCGTGCTTCCTCGCCGGAGGCGACTATCGGGATTTTCTCGCCCGCCACGGCCTGCCCTCGACTCCGGGCGCCGTCGTCGACGAGGCAGGCCGCGAGCTCGGGCAGCACGACGGCTTCTGGCGATTTACCCCGGGCCAGCGGCGCGGGCTCGGGGTGGCCACCGGAGAGCCGCTCTATGCGCTGCGGTCCGATCCGCGGTCGAATTCGGTCGTGGTCGGACCCCGGGACGCGCTCGCGCGGGACGAGATCCACGTGCGCAGCGGTGGCCTTTTCGTCCCGGTCGAGCGGGCGGAGGCCAAGCTCCGCTACCGCTCGCCTGCTGTGTCGGCCAGCGTGACGGCCGAGACCCGCGGCTTTAGGATCCGGCTGGATTCGCCGGCCTACGGCGTGGCGGCCGGCCAGGCGGCGGTCCTGTACGAGGACGACGTCGTCGTGGGCGCGGGCCTCATTTCTTCGTCGCGCTGACGTAGGATCGCGCCGTGCCCGTCGCCGCAGTCGAGACGATCGACGTCCTCTGGATCGCGCTCAGCGGTTTCCTCGTCGTTGTCGGAATCGCGCTTGCGTTCGCGCTCGTTCGCCTGGCCGCAACCTTCCGGAGCACTTCTTCGTTGGTCCAGGGACTGGAGAATGAGGTGCTCCCCCTGATCAACAAGGCCGGTGGAACGGTGGACCGAGTCAACACGCAGCTGGACAAGCTCGATCTCGTCACCGACAGCGCCGTCGACGCCGCGGACAGCCTCGACACTGCGGTCCGCGCCCTGACGATTGCCCTCACCCGGCCCGTGACCAAGATCTCCGGCCTCACGGCCGGTCTGGCCCACGGCTTCGCCTCACTACGTGCGCGGCGCACCCTCCGCGGCGCCTACGAGAGCGGGCGCGCAGCAGCCGGCCGCCGCGAACAGGAGATCGAAGAAGAGCTCCACCGCGGCGGCGAGTCGGCGTGACCAGCACGATCCGGCTCAAGATTCCGCATCAGCCGTCCTACCACGGGGTCGCTCTGCTCGTGGTCGGGGGTCTCGCCGCACGGCTCGACCTCTCCTACGAGAAGCTCGAAGATCTCCAGCTCGCCCTCGAGAACGTGCTCGAGAACGGCGAGTACGTGAGCGAGCCTGAGGTGACCGTGGAGCTCGAAGTCCTGGAGGACTCGCTGTCGCTCATCGTCGGGCCGCTCGACGGGGGCGCCGTCAGGGCTGCTCTCGAGGACGACCGCGACGACCGGATCTCCCTCGGCAGGCTCCTGGACACGCTCGTCGAGGACGTGAGCATCGAGAGCCGGGACGACGGCGACTGGCTCCGCCTCGACAAGCGCGTGAGCACCCTGCGGACGCAGGAGAGCAGCAATGCCTGAGGAGAAGAACGATCAGGAGCTCCTGCGCCGCTACCACGAGCAGAACGATCTCGAGGCTCGCGAGAAGCTGATCGAGCAGTACCTCCCGCTCGTCCGCTCGCTGGCGCGTCGGTATTCGTATCGCGGTGAGCAGCTCGAGGATCTTGTCCAGGTGGGGTGCATCGGGCTGATCAAGGCGATCGACCGCTTCGACATCGATCGAGGCGTCGAGCTGACGACCTACGCGACGCCGAACATCATCGGCGAGATCAAGCGGCACTTCCGCGACAAGGGTTGGTCGGTTCGCGTCCCGCGCGGCCTGCAGGAGCTGAACGTGCGCCTCTCGCATCTCGTCGAAGACCTCACCGTGCAGCTGGAGCGCTCGCCGACGATCGCCGAGCTCGCGAAGGCCGCGGGCGTCGAGGAGGAAGAGGTGCTGGAGGCCCTCGAAAGCGGCCAGGCCTATGCGACGCTCTCGCTCTCGGTCGGCGGGGGAGGGTCGGACGACGGGTCGGATCTCGACCCGCTCGAGTCCCTCGGGGAGATCGAACACGAGTACGAGGTCAGCGAAGACCGCGCAGTGCTCGCTCCGGGCCTGCGGGCGCTCGACGACCGCGAGCGGCGCATTCTCCACCTGCGCTTCTTCGAGGGCCTGACGCAGTCGCAGATCGCCCAGCAGGTCGGGATCTCGCAGATGCACGTCTCCCGCCTCATCCGCAGGGCGCTCGAAAAGATCCGGGACGAGATCGCGGTCGAGGAATCGGCCAACCCGCGCGCGTAGTTACGAAGGCTTGACGAAACATCGGCTACGTCACGGCGACGAGCGACGTTCCGCCAAATCCTCCTCTCCAGACCCGGCCGTAGAATCAGTCGCATGCGCACCTCGGCCGAGCTGCGCGAGGGCTTTCTCGCTTTCTTCGAGTCGAAGGCGCACAAGCGGCTGCCTTCCTGGCCGCTCGTCCCCCCGCCCGAGGACCATTCCACCTTGCTCACGTCGGCCGGGATGCAGCCGCAGATGCCTTACTTCCTCGGCCTGGAGGCGCCGCCTGCGCCGCTGACGACGACCGTCCAGAAGTGCTTCCGCACGCCGGACATCGACGAGGTGGGGCTCGACGGGCATCACCTGACGTTCTTCGAGATGCTCGGCAACTTCTCGTTCGGCCAGTACTTCAAGGAAGGGGCCATCGAGTACGCCCGCGAGTTCATCCAGGGGCACCTCGAGATCCCCTGGGACCGGGTCTGGGCCACAGTGCACGCCGGCGACCCGCAGCTCGGGCTCGGTGTGGACGAGGTCGCCATCGGGCTCTGGGAGGGAGTCGGACTGCCGCGCGAGCGAATCGTGCCGCTGCCGAGCACCGAGAACTTCTGGTCCGTCGGAGGCCCGGGTCCGTGCGGCCCCGATACCGAGATCTACTTCGACTGGGGCGAGGAGTACGGCTGTGGCGAGCCGGGCTGCGCGCCCGCGTGTCCTCGGTGCGACCGCTTCCTCGAGTTCTGGAACCTCGTCTTCATGGAGTACGAGCTCCATCCCGACGGCACGCTCACGCCGCTTCCCAATCAGAACGTGGACACCGGCATGGGCCTCGAGCGGCTCGCCGCGATCATGCAGGGGGTCCGGTCCGTCTACGAGACCGACGGCTACCAGGCGATCATGAGCTGGATCGAGCAGGAGAGCGGTGTCGCCTGGGACGCGAACGAGACGGCCACGAAGGCGCACCGGGTGCTCGCCGACCATGGACGCGGGATGACGTTTCTCGTCGGGGACGGCGTCGTCCCGTCGAACGAGGGGCGCGGCTACGTGCTGCGGCGGATCATCCGGCGGGCGGTCCAGCAGGCGCGCAAGATCGGCCTCGAGGATCTGTGGCGACTCTCGGACGTGGTCGTCGAGCGGACGTACGCGTGGTACCCCGAGCTCGCGGAGAACAGCCGTCACATCCAGGAGGTGCTGCGGGCGGAGGAGGAACGCTTCTCCGAGACCCTGAGTCGCGGGCTGAAGCTCTTCGAGGAGGTGGCCGCGAAAGGCGACATCTCCGGCGAGGACGCCTTCACGCTGACGGCCACCTACGGCTTCCCGATCGAGCTGACGCGGGAGCTCGCGCGAGAGCGCGGCCTGGCAGTCGATGAGGACGGGTTCGCGAAGCTCATGGAGGAGCACCGCGAGATCTCGCGTGCCGGTGGCGAGAAGGGCGAGCTCCAGCGGGCAGGGGATTTCGCCCGCGAAGCCGGCTTCACGACCGACTTCGTCGGCTGGGAGAAGACCGAGGCTCTGACGCAGATCGGTGCGCTCGAGGAGCTCGGTGACGGCTCGTTCCTCGCGAAGCTTCGCGAGTCCCCCTTCTACGCCGAGGGCGGGGGGCAGGTGAGCGACCACGGATGGATCGAGAAGGACGGTCTCCGTGCGGAGCTCGTCGCCGCTTTCCGCTTCGGGGAGGACCAGGCGCTCCAGTTCCGGGGCGAGGGATTTGCCGCCGGCGACCGGGTGAGAGCACTCGTCCCGTGGAAGGTGCGCTTCACGACGATGGCCAACCACACGGCGACCCACCTGCTCCATAAGGCCCTGCAGGAGGTGCTCGGCGATCACGTGCGCCAGGCCGGCTCGGCGGTGCGGCCGGACAAGCTGCGCTTCGATTTCACGCATCCGCAGGGACTGACTTCCGAGGAGCGGGAGCGCGTCGAGGAGATCGTCAACGAGCGGATCTTCGAGAACCTCCCCGTGCACGCGTTCCTGACGCCGATCGAGGAGGCGCGGAAGCTCGGCGCGATGATGCTCTTCGGCGAGAAGTACGGCGACATCGTCCGCCTGGTCGAGATCCCGGACTTCTCGCGCGAGCTCTGCGGCGGCACCCACGTGCGCTCGACGGCTGAGATCGGGCCCTTCGTGATCCTCTCGGAGAGCTCGGTGGGCTCCGGGGTCAGGCGCATCGAAGCCGTCACCTCGGGCGAGGCGTTCGCGTACGTGCGCGCCAAGGCGGAGGAGGCCGAGGAGCTGACGCGGGAGCTCGAGCGTGTGCGCAAGGAGCCGAAGAAAGCGCGTCCGGCGGAGCCGGACGTCGTCGAGGAGAGGCGCAACAAGGCCGGCGAGGTCGAGGTGATCGTCATGGAGCTCGGCGCGGCGAGCCC
>JBKPFG010000241.1:0-3095 GCA_046728735.1 Actinomycetota bacterium | reverse complement strand
CTTGAAGGTCTCGAGGCCCGCAGCCAGGCCGAGCAGCTGATGGCCGAGGCAGATCCCGAGAATGGGCGCCCGACCGAGCAACTCCCGCACGACCGAGACCTGGGCCGGCAGCGCTGCAGGGTCGCCGGGCCCGTTGGAGAGCAGGATCCCGTCCGGGTGAGCGCCGAGCACGGTCTCTGCGTCCGTCTCATGAGGGAAGACGCTCACGCGCGCTCCGGCCGCGACGAGCCGCCCAAGAATCGACTGCTTGAGGCCGAAGTCGAGCACGGCGATGTGCACGCCGGAGCGGCCGAGGCGGTAGACCTCCTGCGTCGAGACGCCTGACACCAGGGCCCTGCCTGCCATCTCGGCCTCCGCCCGAACCGCGGCCAGCACCTCGGTCTGCGAGGCCTCCCCCGAGACCACCGCCGCTCGCATCGCCCCACGGTCCCGCAGGTGGAGGACGATGCTGCGCGTGTCGATCTCGTCCAGAGCCACGAGACCCCGCTCGGCTAGCCAGCGCGGCCACTCCTCGCCGCCGACCTGGCGCATCAGCACCGCGCGCGCATGGGCTCGGGACGACTCCGAGCGCTCGTCGGCGACACCGTAGTTGCCGACCATGGGGGCCGTGAAGCACACCACCTGCTCGGCGTAGCTCGGGTCGGTGACGACCTCCTGGTAGCCGCTCATCGCGGTCGTGAATACCGCTTCGCCGAAGGCGATCCCGGGGGCGCCGACCGACCGGCCCGGGAAGACCGTCCCGTCCTCGAGGAGCAGGAAGTCCTTCGCCATCAAGCGCCGTAGACGAGCTTGCCGTTGGCCACCGTCTTGACGACCTTGCCCTTCAGCGTCGCGCCGAGAAGCCACGAGTTGGCCGAGCGCGAGCGGAATTCGTCCTCGGCCACCGACCAGGTCGCCTCCAGATCGAGGACGACGAGGTTCGCGGGCGCCCCGACCGCGATGTGCGGAGGCTCGAGCCCGTAGATCCGAGCGGGCCCGGCGCTCATCCGCTCGAGTACCGTGGCGAGCGGCAGCACGCCGGGCTCGATCAGACGTGTGTTCAGCACGGCGAACGCGGTCTCGAGCCCCGTGACCCCGAACGGCGCCTCCTCGAAAGGAACCTCCTTCTCGTGGGCCGCGTGCGGGGCGTGATCTGTCGCAATCGCCTCGATGGTGCCGTCCCTGATTCCCTCGATCAGCGCCTGGCGATCGTCCTCCGCACGGAGCGGCGGGTTCATCTTCAAGTTCGAGTCCAGGTTGCGCACGGCGTCGTCGGTCAGGCAAAGGTGATGGGGCGTCGCTTCGCCGCTCGCCCGAACGCCGGCCACGCGTGCGCGCCGAAGCTCCTCCACCGACTCTCGCGCGGACAGGTGCAGCAGGTGAATGGGCTGCCGCTCGTGGGCGGCGAGAGCGAGGTCTCTTCCCACCATGACGCTCTCGGCCACGGAGGGGTATCCATGGAAGCCGAGCTCGGCCGAGACCGTCCCTTCGTGCATCTGCCCGGCTCGCGAGAGCGCAGGCTCCTCGCAGTGGAGGGCGATCGGGCGCCCTGCGACCTGGCGGTACTGCAGCGCCCGTCGCAGGAGCCCGGGCGACTCGACCGGACGGCCGTCGTCGGTGAAGCCGGCGGCGCCGCGCTCGGCCAGCTCGACCATCTCGGTCAGTTCAGCGCCCTCCTGGCGCTTCGTGATCGAGGCGAGGAAGCCGACAGGAATCTCGGCCTCGATTTCCGCTCGCTCGATCAGCGCGCCCAGCACCGCGGCGGAATCGACGACGGGATCCGTGTTCGGCATCCCGAGGATGGCGCAGTACCCGCCGGCAGCAGCCGCCCGCGTCCCCGAGGCAATGTCTTCCTCGTCCTCGCGCCCGGGGGTCCGCAGGTGGACGTGCGGATCGACGAAGGCAGGAGCGACAACGTGTCCGCGCTCAGAATCACGAGCTGCGGACGGCTCGAGAGCAGTGATGACGCCCTTCTCCATCTTGATCGTGAGGACCTCGTCGATCCCCTCGCCGGGATCGACCACACGGAGGCCTTCAAGGACGAGATCGTCCTTGCGGCCGTTTCCTCCGAACAGCACGGCTACGCTACCTCCTCGATCTCGGCGACCTTGATCTCGACGGGCCCGTGCGTGAGCAGGTCGTAGAGGACCGCCATGCGGACGACCAGGCCGCTGCGCACCTGCTGCTCGATCAGCGCGTCGGCAGCGTCGGCGACGGCCGGGTCGATCTCGACGCCCCGGTTCATGGGGCCGGGGTGCATCACCTTCTGCCCTGGACGGAGACGCTCGCGAGTCACACCCCAGCGGGCGGTGTACTCGCGCAGGCTGGGGACGTAGTTCGCGCCTTCGAGCATTCGTTCGCGCTGCATGCGCAGGACGTAGACGACGTCGGCGTCCCGGATCGTGTCGATCGAGTAGGAGACCTCGCAGCCGAGCGCCTCGATCCCGCGCGGGATGAGCGGGGGCGGCCCGACGACGGTCACGCGAGCGCCCATGAGCGCGAGAGCCTGGATGTTCGAGCGTGCGACCCGCGAGTGGAGGACGTCCCCGACGATCGCGACGTGTATGCCGGAGATCCCACCCAGCTCCTCATCGATCGTGTAGAGGTCGAGAAGCGCCTGCGTCGGATGCTGATGCGTCCCGTCGCCCGCGTTGACGACGTGGGCCTTCGTCCAGCGCGCCACGACGTGGGGCGCGCCGATGTGCGGGTGGCGGATGACCACGACGTCGGGGTCGTACGCGCCGATCGTGATGGCCGTGTCCTTGAGCGACTCGCCCTTGTCCACCGCCGAGCCCGAGGCCTTGATGGACATCACGTCGGCCGAGAGCCGCTTGGCGGCGAGTTCGAAGCTCGAGGACGTGCGCGTGGAGGACTCGTAGAAGAGGTTGACGACCGTTCGGCCCTTGAGCGTGGGGAGCTTCTTCACCTCGCGCTCGAGGGACGACGCGAAGGCGCGCGCCAGCGACAGGAGCCGCTCGACGTCCTCGCCCGTGAGATCCGCGATCGAGATCAGATGCCGTCGCTCCAGGCGTCGCGGCGGCAGGAGCTCGTCGCGCAGCAATGGACGGACTTCAGCCATCGTGCCTTCCTTTCTCGGGCTCGTTGACGAGCAGGAC
>JBKPFG010000159.1:0-2535 GCA_046728735.1 Actinomycetota bacterium | reverse complement strand
TCCCGCGTCCAGACGCCCTCCTCCTCCAACGCGTCGATGAGCTTCACTCGTCGCCACGGGGGCCGGAGATCGACCTCGTGGCCGCGGAAGGAGACCTTCGTCGTGCCGATGGCCGCCTCCGTCGCCTGGGCCACGAGCTCTTCGATCCGGGCCATCGTGTCCTCGTAGTCCGCATAGGCCTCGTACCACTCGAGCATCGTGAACTCGGGCTGGTGCTTGTACGAGACGCTCTCGTTGCGGAAATCCTTGCCGATCTCGTAGACCTTCTCGAGCCCACCCACGATCAGCCGCTTCAGGTAGAGCTCGTCGGCGATCCGCAGGTAGAGATCCGTGTCGAGCTCGTTCGAGTGCGTCACGAACGGCTCGGCCAGAGCGCCCCCGTACCGCGGTTGGAGGATCGGCGTCTCGACCTCGACGAAGCCGCGCTCGTCCAGGTAGCGCCGGATCGCGGTGACGAGCCGCGTGCGGAGGAGGAAGTGCTCCCTCGTCTCGTCGTTCACCAGCAGGTCGAGGTAGCGCTTGCGGTAACGCGTCTCGGCTTCGACGAGGCCGTGAAAAGTGTCAGGGAGAGGCCGGCGCGTCTTGGCGAGCAGGACGAGCTCGTCGACGGCGAGCGAGGGCTCGCCCCGCTTCGTTCGGGACGGCTTGCCCGTCACGCCGACGATGTCTCCCAGGTCGAGGTCGACCGGCCCGACGCGGTCGGCCGAGCAGAGCAGCTGGATCTGGCCAGAGCGGTCGACGAGGTCGAGAAAGACGAGCTTCCCGTGCCCCCGGCGCCCCATCACACGGCCGGCCAGGCGGTGGGAGGACTCCCCCTCGTCGCCGGGCTCGAGCTGCTCGGCCTCCGCCCGGACCGCGGCGACCTCCTCGCGGTCCGGGAAACGCGTCGGGGGGGTCACAGTTGGCGGAGTCTAGAGCGCAGCGCTGCGGCCGTAGCCCGATTCGTCTTCCTCGTCCGGAAGCTCGGTGCCGACGGCGTCGGTCTCGGTCGGGTAGACGAGGGGATCGGGCTCGGTCGGCGGTTCCAGCGCAACCGCAGCCGCCGGCTGCGGCCCGCGCGGAGGCCCGACCGGAACGAGCGCATCCTCTTCCGGCGCCCAGGGATCCTCGGGTGGCGGATCGGAGGGGCGGAGTCCCGGGATCCGTCGTCGAACGGCCCTCCAGAACCGGCGCAGGCGCCCCGGTCTCGATCTCATGGAAAGAAGGATACGGCCGTTAGGCCGCTTTGATGTCCATGATCTTGAACTTGAGGGACCCGCGCGGTGCGGCGACCTCGACGGTTTCGCCCTTCTTCCTGCCGATGATGGCCTTGCCGACGGGAGACTCGTTCGAGAGCTTGTGCTCGGCAGGGTTCGCCTCCGCGGAGCCGACGATGTGGTACTCGGTCGTCTCCTTCGCATCCACATCGCGGAGCTTGACCTTCGTCCCCACGGCAACGACGCCGGTCGGAATCTCCTTCTTGTTGACGACGCGGGCGCTCTTCAGGCGCTCCTCGAGCGTGGCGATACGGTGCTCGAGCATCGCCTGCTCGTTCTTGGCGTCGTCGTACTCGGAGTTCTCCGCGATGTCCCCGAACTCGCGCGCCTGCTTGATGCGCTCGGCCACCTCGCGGCGCTTGACCGTCGAGAGGTGCTCGATCTCTTCCTTCAGCTTTTCGTGTCCCTCAGGGGTGAGAATGATTTCCTTCACCGCTGCCTCCATAGACCCCGGATACAGAAACGCGGTGCCAACAGGCACCGTCGCGGCCGACATTGTAGCCATGCCGTCAAGCGGTAAACGTTCGTGGCACCGGTAGCATTCCCTCTACATGGCGCCTGATCTCCACGCCCACTGGAGCATCGGCTCCGTCGAGATTCCTGGCCGCCTCGTGCTCGCTCCCATGGCCGGCGTGAGCGTGCAGGCATTTCGCCGTCAGGGTCGTCGTTACGGGGCCGGTCTCGTGTGCTCGGAGATGGTCAGCTGCGCGGGCCTCTCCCACGGAAACGAGCGCACGCTCGGGTATCTGCGCATCGGGCGGGACGAGGAGCCGCTCGCGGTGCAGATCTTCGGCGCCGAGCCCGCCGTCATGGCGGAGGCTGCGCGCATGGTCGAGGACGCAGGCGCAGACCTCGTGGACATCAACTTCGGCTGCCCGGTCCGCAAGGTGACGAAGACAGGCGCCGGCGCGACGCTGCTCGAGGACCCGGATCGTGCGTGCGCGATCGTCGACGCCGTCGCGAACGCGGTCGACGCGCCCGTCTCCGTGAAGATGCGCCGAGGGCTCGAGAACGGCTCCCGCGCGGCCCTCGAGATCGGGCCGAAGCTCGTGGAGGCGGGAGCCGCCTCGCTGACGCTCCACCCCCGCTCGGCCCGCCAGATGTACACGGGCACCGCGGATCACGCGCTCACGGCCGAGCTCGTCGAGCTCGTGGACGTCCCGGTGGTCGCCTCTGGCGATGTCGACAGCCGCGCCCGCGCGGAGGAGATCCTCGAGACGACCGGCTGCGCGGCGGTCATGGTCGGCCGCGCAGCCCAGGGGAATCCCTGGGCGCTCGG
>JBKPFG010000062.1:0-2311 GCA_046728735.1 Actinomycetota bacterium | reverse complement strand
CACGGTCCGGCTGCAGTCGGGCGAGCAGTTCCGAGACGTCAAGGAAGTCGAGCTCGAGCCGCTCGCGCTCGGTGGGCAGCGCTACGTCCCCATTCCCGAGAAGCCCGAGGCGGCGCTCACGCTGACGCGGATGAGCTCCGGGCTCCTGCTCGAGCTCGAGTTCTCCGTGCGGTTGGTCGGCCCGTGCATGCGCTGCCTGGCGGACGCCGGCCTATCGGTGGACGTGCAGGCGCGGGAGTACCAGGCGACGAGCCCCGGGGAGTCGGATGAGCTCACGACGCCTTACGTCAGCGAAGACTCGCTCGATCTCTCGGCCTGGGCGCGCGACGCGGTGGCGCTGGCCCTGCCGGACAAGATCCTCTGCCGCGAGGACTGCGCGGGCCTCTGCCCGGTCTGTGGGCGCGACCTCAACACCGAGCCGCACGAGCATGAAGAGGAGGAGTCGGATCCGCGCTGGGAGAAGCTGGCGGAGCTTCGCGACCGCCTTTAAGCCCTAGCCGCCTTCCCAGCGCTCGCGGGACAGGGAAAACGATCCTCGCTCGCTCCGTGGGTTGACGCATAGAAGTCCGGACGGCTGGGACTCGCACCAGAAGCTCGCGCCGTGCCAC
Source organism: Actinomycetota bacterium (assembly GCA_046728735.1). GTDB lineage: Bacteria > Actinomycetota > Thermoleophilia > Gaiellales > Gaiellaceae > JAIBJP01. Next base: position 1,703 of record JBKPFG010000062.1, on the reverse strand, counting down.
ATCTCTCCGTACGCGAGCGTCGGCGCGCCTGGGTCGTAGACGGTGTCCCCGGCGCAATTCGCCTCCGCGGAGCCGTCGGGCGGGAGGGCGAGCCCAACCCAGTCGAGCTCGCAAGGCCGCTTCGGCTCCGGCTTGAGCCCGCTGCGAATGTCGCAGCGCAACAGTTTCCCGGACAGGGCGCACCCTACGTTGCGGGAAGGCATCTGAAACGTTGACGACGAGACGATCGCCGGTTGCGGATAGCCGAGCGCGCGGCACGCCCGACGGATCGGCGTAGGGAGCGGCGGAAGGGTCGTCGTGTCTTCGCACTCGATGCCGGTGCCAAAGTCGACCACCTGCCAGCGTTCGCCGGTCCAACGCACGAAGACCTCATACGTCTCGTAACAGACGGATTTGTCGGGTATCGCCATCACGCGCGCGTAGTCGTTTCGGCAGCGAACGACCTCGGTGCGCACGATCTGGGTCCCGATTCGGCGTCGAACAACCGGGAAAATGTCGGCCGCGCCGCACGGAGCCTCCGGCCTCATCTGGGAAGAGCTCGTCGCCGGGTTCGCAATTGTCGGCTCGGACGTCGTAGGCCTCGAACTTGCGGGTTGGGAGGCCGTCTCCGTTCCGCCATCGCAGCGCGTGGCGAGTGCCGCCAGGAGCACCGCCCCCGACATGAACAAGACCCTCACGCCCCTCCGCTCCTTCATGTTCGCAATCCTCGGTGCCGTTCGTCTCCGCGCCGTCGCCTCCCTGTAACGGGCAGACAACAGCGCGAGGGAACCAACCGCCTCTAGCTATACTCCGCGTCCGGCCATGGCAGTCCCCAAGCGAAAAACGTCCAAGTCGCGCCGCGACAAGCGGCGCGCAACGCACAAGCTCTCCATTCCCGCGCTCGTCGAGTGCCCCCAGTGCCATCGGCCGAAGCGGCCCCACCACGTCTGCCCGACCTGCGGCACCTACAAGGGTCGCGAAGTCGAGCCGCTCGAGACTCCGGCTCCCTAGGCCATGGAGCGGATCAGGGTCGCCGTCGACGCGATGGGCGGCGACAGGGCCCCTGAGGAGATCGTCGCGGGCGCGCTCGAGGCCGCCTCTGAGGACGTCGAGCCGGTCCTGTACGGCCGGCGGGAGCTGCTCGAGCCTCTGGCGCAGGGGCTCGAGATCGTGCACGCGAGCGACGTGGTCGCGATGGACGAGAAGCCGGCCGACGCAGCGCGCGAGAAACGCGAAAGCTCGATGTTCGCGGCCTGCCGCGCTGTCGGCGAGGGATCGGCGGGCGTGGTCGTCTCGGCGGGGAACACGGGCGCGATGCTGGCGGCGGGGTTGCTCGAGATCAGGCGCCTGCCGGACGTGCACAGGCCCGCGATCGCGGTTCCGCTGCCTGCGCTCGGCGGTACCTCCGTGCTCATCGATGCGGGTGCAAACGCGGATGCGCGACCCGAGCATCTCGTCCAGTTCGCCGACATGGGAGCGGTGTTCGCGCGGGAGCTCCTGGAGATCGCAAAGCCGACGGTTGCCCTGCTCTCGATCGGCGAGGAGGCAGAGAAGGGAAATCGCCTCGTCCGCGAGACGCACCCTCTCCTCGAAGAGGCCGACCTCCTCTTTGTCGGGAACGTCGAGAGCCGCGACCTCCTGAGGCATGCCGCAGACGTCGTCGTCTGCGACGGCTTCACGGGAAACATGAGCCTGAAGCTGATGGAAGGCACGATCAAGACGCT
>JBKPFG010000239.1:0-2410 GCA_046728735.1 Actinomycetota bacterium | reverse complement strand
GCGTTGGCTCGGCCTGCCGATCGACTTCGACTTCTACTTCAGCGCCGAGGCCGTCAGCTCCGCCGATCTCTTCCTCGTCGACGACGTCGGCCAGTTCGAGTACTACCGCTCGCTGGGCCACTTTCAGGCCTGGCCGGTGCCGGCAGGAAGCGTGGGCGAGGCGCTCGCCGCCGGACGCGCGGGCGAGAAGGTGGTCTGCTGCAACCTCGGCGTGGGCGCGCTCGACGCGGCCTTCGCCGCCCGCGTGCTCTCCGCAGCACGCGAGCAGGGCCTGGGCACCGAGCTCGAGCTCTAGGGGGGATTGGGCGGAATGTCGCTCGTCGCCGGGACGCGCTGGTCGTTTCGAGGCTGCGGACGCCGGGCGCCTTATCGACTCTAGATCCGGGGGCGACTCGTCTAACTGAACGCGGATGCCTTGGGGCGAGTCAGCGCGCCTCCGGTGGCACAGCCGGTATTCCGTCAAGCCTCCTCACCCCCGGATCCGATCGCCCTGCGGATCCCAGAGCGGCTCGGCGGCGACTTCGCCGGCAACCCACTCTCCGAAGATCTCGACCTCCACGGCCTGGCCAGGCTGGGCCTTGGCCGCTGGGAGGTAGGCGTAGGCGATCGAGCGCGCGACGGTGTAGCCGTAGCCGCCGCTGGTGACCCGCCCCGTGATCTCGCCGTCGAGACGAACCGGCTCCGAGCCGAGCGCGACCGAGTACGGATCCTCGAGCACGAGACAGGCGAGCTTCCGCTCGAGCTCTCGCTCCCTGGCCTCGATTAGCGCCTGCCGGCCGATGAAATCGCCCTTGTCGAGCTTGACCGCGAAGTCGAGTCCCGCCTCGTACGGCGTCTCGTCCGGCGTGATGTCGGCCCCCCAGACGCGGTAACCCTTCTCGAGCCGGAGGGAGTCGATCGCCTTGTACCCGCCTGCGACGAGCTCGTGCTCGCGGCCGGCCTGCCAGATCGTGTCCCAGAGGCGCAGGCCGAACTCAGCCGGGCAGTACAGCTCCCAGCCGAGCTCGCCCACGTACGTCACGCGCAGGGCCAGGCACGGCACGGGGCCGACGGTGATCTCCTGCGCCCGCATGTAGCGGAAGGCCTCATTCGACAGATCGGCCTGGGTCAAGGGCTGGAGGATTTCGCGCGAAGCCGGGCCCCAGAGCCCGAGACACGCGAAACGGGAGGTGACATCCTCGACGTCCACGAAGCCGTCGTCGGGCAGATGGCGGCGGATCCAGGCGAGGTCGTGCTGGCCAAAGGCTGTTCCCGTGACGATGCGGAAGCGGTCTTCCGCGAGCCGCGTGACGGTGAAATCGCATTCGATGCCCCCGCGCTCGTTCAGCATCTGCGTGTACGTAATCGCTCCAACCTCGCGTGCTACGCGGTTGTCGCAGAGGCGCTCGAGGTAGTCCGCCGCTCCCTGCCCGACCACGTCGATCTTGGCGAAGGAGCTCTCGTCGAAGAGAGCCGCCGCCTCGCGGCAGGCACGATGCTCCGCTCCAATCGCGGGCGACCAGATCTCGCCCGCCCACCCGCGCGGGCGCAGGCTCTCGTCCCCCTCCGCAACGTTCGGCTCGAACCAGTTGGCCCGCTCCCAGCCCGACTTCTCGCCGAAGGACGCCCCGAGATCCTCTAGGCGAGCGTAGGCGGACGAGAGCCTGAGTGGGCGCCCTGCGAGGCGTTCCTGGCCCGGGTACTTGATGTCGTAGTACGTGGAGTAGACCTCGATCGTGCGCGCGAGCGTGTACTCGCGGCTCGCATAGTGGCGGCCGAAGCGGCGGGAGTCCATCTCCCAGACGTCGAGGCTTGGCACGCCTTCGACGATCCATTCGGCGACGAGCTGCCCCATGCCGCCGGCGCCCGCGAGGCCGTGAGCGCAGAAGCCCGCGGCTATCCAGAAACCGCGAACGTCGGACTCCCCGAGGATGAACTCCCCATCCGGTGTGAACGCCTCCGGGCCGTTGATCAGCCGCACTACCTCGAGGTTCTCGAGCTCGGGCACGCGCACGACGGCGTTCTGCAGGAGCTCGTCGAACCGCTCCCAGTCCTCCGGAAGCAGCTTGCCGTTGAAGTCCGCGGGGATGCCGTCGAGGCCCCAGGGGTCGGGATGTCGCTCGTAGCCACCCATGACGAGCCCGCCCGACTCTCCGCGGAAGTAGACGAGCAGGGAGGGATCGCGCATCGTCGGCAGGTCGAGCGGCAAGTCGCTCGGGCGGGTCACGAGGTACTCGTGCGCCATCGGGACGATCGGCACGTTGACTCCGGCCAGGCGACCGATCTCGCCGGCGAACATGCCGCCGGCGTTGACGACGACCTCGGTCTCGATCGAGCCCTTGTCCGTCTCGATGCCAGTGATCCGGCCGCGCTCCGCTCCGATCCCCATCACGCGCGTGTTCGTGTAGATCTCGGCGCCGCCGCGACGGGC
>JBKPFG010000118.1:0-4220 GCA_046728735.1 Actinomycetota bacterium | reverse complement strand
CCCCGGTGGCGGTCGCCGGCCTGGTCATCGCCCGCCAGCGTCCGTCGACGGCCAACGGCGTCGTTTTCATGCTCTTCGAGGACGAGCACGGCCAGATGAACCTGGTCGTGCCGCCGCCGGTCTACGAACGCTACCGGGCGCTCGTGCGCGGCGAGCCTCTACTGCTCGCGCGAGGACGCTTCGAGCGCTACGAACGCAATCGCAACGTCGTCGTCGAGGAGTTCACGAGCCTTGGCCCACTCGCCCGCAAGGCCGCCAACGAAGCGGAGGTCGTCTCCGCCATGCCCGGCGCTCACCATTTCGGCGGCCGCTGACGCACTGGGCGGCGGCGGGACTGTCTCGGGCCCGCTCGGCGTGGCTTCTTGGCGAGCGTCGCCCCAGAGGCCAGCACGCTAGGGTTGGAGCCGTGGACGCGCCGCGCTCCCTTTGGCTGCAAGAGGCTCTGCGACTCGAGGAGGGAGGCGACGCGCCCGAGCTCGTCGAGGACGTCGAAGCCGACGTCTGCATCGTCGGAGGCGGCTACACGGGCCTCTGGACCGCGCTCCGCGTCAAGGAGCTCGAGCCCGACGCGTCCGTCGTGCTCCTGGACGAGGACATCTGCGGCGGCGGCCCCTCCGGTCGCAACGGCGGCTTCGCCCTCTCGTGGTGGCCGAAGATCGAGACGCTCCAGAAGCGGGTCGGGCGCGAGGAGGCCCTCCGCCTGGTCAAGGCATCCGAGGACGCGATCGCCGAGATCGGGGCTTTCTGCAAGCGCGAGGGCATCGACGCTCACTTTCGTCAGGGAGGCTGGCTCTGGACGGCGACCTCGCCGGCACAGGTGGGTTCCTGGGAAGGCGCCGTCGCGGTCGCCGAAGGCTACGGCCAGCGGCCCTTCGAGCTTCTGAGCGCGGAGGAGGTACAGGCGCGCACGGGCTCGCCGGTCCACCTCGGCGCCGCCTTCGAGGCGAGCGCCGCCACCGTACAGCCTGCGTTCCTGGCCCGGGGTCTGCGCCGAGTCGCGCTCGACCGCGGCGTGCGGATCCACGAACGAACCGCCATGGTCGACCTCGACCGCGATGAAGGCGTCGTACGAACCTCGTCGGGCTCAGTGCGCGCCGGCGCGATCGTGCTCGCGCTCAACGCCTGGGTGATCAAGATCCGGGAGCTCTCGCGTGCCCTCGTCGCCGTTTCGAGCGACGTCGTCGCGACCGCTCCGATGTCGGAGCGGCTGCGGGAGAGCGGCTGGACCGGCGGCGAGGCGATCTCCAACTGCCGCCTGATGGTGCACTACTACCGCACGACCCAGGACGGCCGGGTCGCTTTCGGCCGTGGCGGCGGTCGGCTCGCCTTCGGCGGTCGCGTCAACTCCAACTTCGACCACAACGGAGGCCAGACCGAGGGGTTGAAGGAAGACCTCGTCCGGCTCGTACCGGCTGCAGAAGGCGTCGAGATCACGAACGCGTGGGGTGGCCCGATCGACCGGACGACGGACGGGCTGCCCTTCGCCGGGCGGCTTCCCGGCCGCGTCCCCATCGTCTACGGCACGGGCTATTCGGGAAACGGCGTCGCTCCTTCGCTCACCTTCGGGAAGATCCTGGCCTCGAGCGCGCTCGGGCGCAGGGACGAGTGGTCGGAAGCGGGCCTCAACCGTGGCATCCCGTCACGCTTTCCGCCCGAGCCCGTACGGTTTCTGGGCGGGCTCGTCGTCCGCGAGGCCGTGCGCCGGAAAGAAGGCCGCGAGGACCGCCGCCAACGCGTCGATCCGGTGACGCGAGCCCTCGCCGGGCTCGCGCCCCAGGGTTTCTTCAGGGTCTCGCGCTAGGCCTAATAGCCGCCGGCGAACGTGAGGCTGCCGTAGTAGCGGCCGGAGACGCCCGCAAAGCCGTAGCTCGCCGGCTGCGCGGCCGCATCGCTGCGCAGCTTCGCAATGATCTGGGACGGCGTGCCGCTGCACGCACCGCTCCAGCGGCATAGCGCGACAGTGCCGGCAACGTGCGGCGATGCCATGCTCGTCCCTGAGATGGTCTTGTAGTCGCCACCCTTCCAAGTGGAGAGGATGCAAACGCCGGGCGCCGCGATCGTGTGGTTGGCATCGCCGGAGCCCGACGTCGTGAAGTTTGAGAAGTCAGCGGCCGTGTCGTCCACGTCAGCTCGGCACGTGGCCGTCGCCCCGCCGCCCGCCACCCCGTTGAAGTCGGCCATCGCGGTAACGGTCAGCACCTGGTCATAGGCCGCGGGCACGAAGTTCGCGAAGTTCGCGTTGCTGTTTCCGGCGGCGACCACATAGGTCACACCGGCGGCGACCGAGTTGCAGATCGCCTGATGGAGCGCGCTCGAGCCGCAAGCGCCGTCTGAACCCGAGCCGCCGAGACTCATGTTTGCCACCCTGATCCCCTTCGACGCGGCGTTCGCGGTCACCCAGTTGATGCCGCAGATGATGCTCGACCAGGAGCCGGAGCCGGAGTTGTTCAGAACCCGCACGGCGTAGAGCGGGGCCCCGGGAGCCATCCCGACGACGCCGCTGGTGTTGTCCTTGGCGGCGATCGTGCCGGCGACGTGCGTGCCGTGGCCGTTGCCATCCGCGTAACTCTTCCCGGTTGAGCAGTTCCTGCCCCCGACGACGTTGAGGTCCGGGTGCGACGGGTCGATACCTGTATCGAGCACGGCAACCGGAGCGCCGACGGTGCCGCTGCCATTGCCTGACGCTGTGCTCGAGACATCGCCCTGGATCCGATTGACTCCTGTCGGCAGAGTCTGGGCGAACGCATGAACAGTACGGTCCGGGGAAACAAAGGCCACCCGGAGGTCGGAGCGCACGGCGACGAGTCCGGCCGGAGTGAGGCGTGCGGCGTAGCCGTTCAGTGCCGCACGATAGGTGTAGAGGACGTCCGCTCCGGCAGAGCGGGCATGGTCGCGTGCCACCGCGCGTCCGTCATAGCCCGACTTCAGGACGACGATGTACTGACCGGAGATTTTCCCTGCGAATGCGGTGCCGGCGAACGCAAGCGCGGCTGTGAGTACGGCGACCAGCAGCAAGAGACGAGTCCCCATGAACCTCTCCTCGGAAAAGTGACGACGGGACATAGTGCCATCTCCCGACGAGCTAGTCGACTTCCAGGCCGAAACGGGGGAGGCGGCGGCGGACGGCAACGTTGAAGGCTGCCCGATAGTCCTCGGCTGCGTCTACGTCGAGCGAGGACGCGTAGTTCTCCCTCAGCTCGACCAGCTCGTCCGTGCCCGTTTCGACGAGATCGAGGAAGTCGCCGTAGCGCTCCTCGGCCTCGTCGCGCGGGGCGCGGTTGTAGGCCGCGAGCGCCGCCTCGACATCGGCGACCAGCCCGGCGTTCTCGGCCGTGAAGAGGTCGAGCTGGCGGCTGACGAGATCGGCGAACGGGCGCATGGGCGCTACGTATGCTGCTCGCCCATGAGCTTCCTCGTCCGCACGTGGAACCTCTATCACGGTCGGACCTTCCCGAAGACGGAACGCACCCATCTCGAGCGGATGGTCCGCCTGGTCAGCCTCGACGCACCCGACGCAATCGCGCTCCAGGAGGTTCCGATCTGGGCCCTCGGCTCTCTCGAGCGCTGGAGCGGCATGCAGGCGAGCTGGGCCGTGACGGTGCCGAACTTCCTCGGGCCCGTCGCACGCTGGGTGACCAATCTCGACCCGGTTCGCATTCGCTTCACCGCGGCCGGGCAGGCGAATGTCGTCCTCCTCAACCCGCATTTCGAGGTCACCGACCACGACGTGTTCGTCATGAATCCGCAGGTATCCCCCTGGGATGTGCTCTTCGGCGGTAGACAGCGTCGCGTCTGCCAGGCGGTCCACGTCGAAACGGACGATGGACTCCTGGTCGTGGCCAATCTCCACGCGACGAACAACGCCGAGGTGGCCAAGCTCGAGGTCGGGCTGGCAGCGGAGTTCCTGAGCGGGCAGGAGCGGGTCGTGCTCTGCGGAGACTTCAACGTCCCGCATTACGCCGTGCACGAGTTCTCGGCGCCGATCCGCGGCATCGACCAGATCCTCGTCCGCGGCCTCGAGCTCGTGCGGGGGCCCGACCCCTGGACGGAGGCGCGCCGCCGCATCGGCGAGCACCTGCTCTCTGACCACGCGCCCGTCGAGGCCGAGCTCGCATGGACCTGACCGCCGTCCGGGAGGGACTGCCGGTCCTCGGGCGCTTCGCGTACCTGAACGCCGGTACGAACGGTCCCTTGCCGCGCCGGACCGCGGAAGCGATGAG
>JBKPFG010000140.1:0-6845 GCA_046728735.1 Actinomycetota bacterium | reverse complement strand
CATGACGATGCGGTACGCGTCTGAGGGCGCCTGGTCGCGGGTGGTCGTGATCGCGAACTGCCGGCGCAGCTCGGCGGGGCTCTTGTCCACGAAGTACTTCCGCACGCGCGCCTGGGCGCTCGTGATGTCGCGATCGAACCGCTCGTGCCGGCCGGGGGTCACCATGACGCAGCTCGTCCAGACCATCATCCTCGGCCTCCTCATCGGAGGCGTGTACGCGCTGCTCGCTTCGGGGCTGACGCTCATCTTCGGCGTCATGGACGTCATCAACGTCGCCCAGGGGGCGCTCCTCATCCTCGCCGCGTTCCTCGCCTGGACGCTCTGGCAGGAGGCCGGCATCGACCCGCTCATCGGGGTCGTCATCACGACGCCGGCGATGTTCGTGCTCGGCTTCGTCATGTACAAGCTGACCGTGCAGTGGCTGTCGGGGATGCCGGCCTCGATGTCGGTGCTGCTGACGTTCGCCCTTGCGCTCGTCATCGAGGGCGCCATGGGCCTCGCCTGGTCCACGACGTATCACGCGGCCACGCCGGACTACTTCGACGAGTCCTACCGTCTCGGCCAGTTCTACTTCCCCAAAGCCCAGGTCTACGGCTGCGGTGTGGCGGTCGGCGTCCTCGCCCTGCTCTACGTCATGCTCGACCACACCTGGCTCGGTCGTGCGATCCGGGCGGTGTCGGAGAACGTCCAGTCAGCACGGCTCGTCGGCGTCAACGTGCGCGGTGTTGCTGCCCTCACGTTCGCGGTCGGCGTCGCCACGACCGGAGCAGGCGGGTCGATCATCAGCGTGCTCTACCCCTTCCTGCCCGGCTCCCACTACCAGTGGATCTCGCGTCTCCTTGGGATCATCGTCCTCGGGGGCATGGGGAGCCTTCCGGGCGCAGTCGTCGGCGCGCTCGCCCTGGGAGTCGCCGAGACGATGACGGTGACGTACATCTCGCCGCGCTGGGCGACCGCGGTGCCTTACCTGGTGATCATGCTCGTCCTGCTCGCACGGCCGCAGGGGATCATGGGCGCGAAGCTGCGCGAGGACGTCGTCGTTTGAGCGTCGCCCAGTCTTCCGCCCGCCGCTTCTCGCCGGCCTGGCTCGGCGGCGTTATCGCGGCGAAGCCGTTTGCGCCCGTGATCGCGGCGGCGTTCGTCTTCCTCGTCCTCTACCCGGTCGTCACGGACAACCTCTACTACCAGAACATGATCATCCTCTCGACCCTGCTCGCGATCATGGGGTCGAGCTGGAACATCATCTCCGGCTTCACGGGCTACGTCTCGCTTGGCCAGAGCGTCTTTCTCGGCATCGGTGCCTACACGACGGCGCTCTTCTCGCTACGCGTTTTCGACGGCGCATCGCCGTTCTGGTTCATCCCGATCTCAGCCGTCGTCGCCGGCATCTTCGCCGCGGTCGTCGGCTCCGTGCTCATGCGCACGCGCGGGCACTCCTTCGTGATCCTCACGATCGCCTTCCTCTTCGTGATGCAGATTGTGACGCTCAACTGGTCGGCGCTCACGAACGGGAACCACGGCCTCACGCTCCCATTGCCGATGTGGGACATCGCCTACCAGAATTGGCCGTTCTACTACTCGCTCCTCGGCCTCCTCGTCCTCACCGTCGCGCTCGCGTGGTGGATCCGGCGGACGAAGTTCGGCATGGGCCTGATCGCCATTCGCGAGGACGAGAACAAGGCCGCGAGCGTCGGGGTCTCGACGCCGGTGTACAAGGTCCTGAGCTTCACGGCGAGCGCCGTCTTCATCGGCGCCGCGGGCGGCATCTACGCCTACTACCTCACGTTCATCGACCCGCGCGGGATGTTCGACATCGTCGTCAGCGTGATGATCGTCCTCGCGGTCCTCCTCGGCGGGCGAGGCACGCTCTGGGGCCCCGTGCTCGGGGCTTTCATCCTCGAGCCGCTGAACGAGGTCACGAACAACGAGATCGGCGGGGGCAACTGGCGCCTCGTCATCTTCGGCAGCCTGCTCGCGCTCGTCGTCCTGCTTCTGCCACGCGGGATCATCCCGAGCGTTGCCGACCTGTGGGCGCGCCTCCGTCGACGGACGGACGCCGCTGCTCTCGTCGGCGCGCGGTTCGAGCCTCCTGCGCCCGTCCGGCTCCCCGCGCCCAATCCCGCGCCGATGCCGAGCGGCAGGGCACTCCTGACGGTCGAGGGGACCGAGAAGCGCTTCGGGGGCCTGCGCGCGCTCGACGGCTGCTCGCTCACCGTCGAGGAGGGGACGATCACGGCGCTCATCGGCCCGAACGGGTCCGGCAAGACGACGCTCTTCAACGTCGTCGACGGGACGATGTCAGCCGACCGGGGCGAGGTCCTCTTCGAGGGCGAGCGGATCGACAAGCTCCCACCGTGGACGCGGGCCCACAGGGGCATCGGGCGTACCTTCCAGATCACGCGTCTCTTCCGCGAGATGACCGTGCTCGAGAACGTCATAGCTCCGCTCCGCTCCTTCTCCTGGCGCCGGCTGGGCGCCGATGCGGTCAGCGGCCCCGAGGCGGAGCACGCGCACGAGCTCCTCGCCTTCGTCGGCATGGATCGCTTCTCCGACGTGCAGGCGAAGAGCCTCTCGTTCGGTCAGCAGAAGCTCGTCGAGCTGGCTCAGATCCTCATGCTCGATCCGAAGCTGATCATGCTCGACGAGCCTGCCGGCGGGATCAACCCGACGCTCATCGAGCACATGGCCGAGATGATCCGGGAGCTGAACCGCCAGGGGAAGACCTTCCTCATCGTCGAGCACAACATGCCCCTCGTCCTCAGCCTCTGCAACCCGGTTCTCGTGCTCGCGGCCGGAACCTGCATCTGCGAAGGGACGCCGGATGAGGTGCAGGGCGACCGGGCGGTGCTCGACGCTTACCTCGGCGAGGACTACCTGGCCGGCCAGGCCGCAGGGGCGCGATGACTCTCCTCGCGCTCAGCGGCGTCTACGCGGGATACGGCGGGGGCGACGTCCTCCAGGGAGTCGACCTCGTCGTCGAGGAGCGCTCGGTCACGTGCATCGTCGGCCCGAACGGGGCGGGCAAGTCGACCGTGCTCCGTGTCGTCAGCGGCCTCCTCTCGCCCCGGCAGGGGGAGGTCTCCTTCGATGGGACGAAGGTCGGCGGCGAGGACCCCGGCAAGATCCTCCAGCTCGGTGTCGTCCAGGTGCCGCAGTCACACGGGCTGTTCCCGAACCTGACCGTGCGCGAGAACGTCCTCATGGGGGCCTACGTCATCCGCGGGCAGCGCAAGCTCGTCGGCCGCCGGTACGACGAGGTTGAATCGCTCTTCCCGATCGTCCGCGAACGCGGCGACGACAAGGCAGGGAACCTCTCGGGCGGGCAGCGGCGGATGGTCGAGTTCGCGCGCACGCTCATGCTCGACCCGCGCCTCGTCCTTCTCGACGAGCCGTCGCTCGGCCTCGACCCGAAGGCCCTCCGGAGCGTCTCGGACTCGATCGCGCTCATGCGGGAGGCGGGGAAGACGATCCTCGTCGTCGAACAGAACGTCCGCTTCGGCCTCGCCCTCGCCACGCACGGCGTCGTGATGGAAAGCGGGCGCGTCCTCCTCGCCGCGGGTGCGAAGGAAGTGCTCGGGAACCCGGAGATGGGCGACCTCTTCTTCGGCGGCTCGGTCGCCGGGGAAGACGGCCGACCGGTGGCGGCAGGGGTAAACCGAGCAGAGGGCAAGAGCTAGTCACGTGACGGGCCCGGCGCTCGCGGCGGCAGCCGGCCTCGGCTTCGGCGTCTTTCAGACCCTCAACCGCCGCGCTGTCGGCGGGATGAACGACGCCTACCTCGCCACGTTTCTGCAGCTCGTCGTCGCCCTGGCCGTCCTCGCGGTGGCGAGCCTGGCGACCGAGGACGTCGGGCTGCTTCGCGAGGCGAGCACGGCCTCGCTGATCTGGTTCTCGGCGGCGGGGCTCGTGCACTTCTTCCTCGGCTGGACGCTCCTGAACATGAGCCAGATGCGGATAGGCGCCGCGCGCACGAGCCCGCTGCTCTCGACGAACCCCGTCTTCGGAGCAGCGATCGCGGCCGTGTGGCTGAGCGAGGTGCCGGGCCCGGTCTCCTGGATCGGGATCTTCCTAGTCCTCGCCGGCGCGTTCGTCGTCTCGCTCGAGCGAATCGCGGAGACCGGCTGGGGTGTCGACTGGCGGGACGCGGCTCCGGGGCTGGCGACCGCGCTCGCCTGGTCGATCAGCCCGCTCTTCATCAAGGAGGGGCTCGACGGGCTCGAGTCTCCGCTCCTCGGGCTCACTCTGGGCATGCTCGTCGCCGTCGTCTTCTATGCCGCCGCGCTGCCGCTGCGTCCACGCGCGGAGGGCGCGGCGATCGGCTCCTGGGAAGCTCTCGGCTTCAAGCTCCTGGCGGGAGTGATGGTCGGCGTGTCCGTCTGGGCCCGCTGGGTCTCGCTGGACTACACCGAGGTCGCCGTCGTGCTTGCCCTCGGCCTCCTCTCCGTTCCGGTCGTCCTCACGCTCTCGCCGCTCCTCATGGGCAGGCACGTCGAGCGGGTCAACCTCCAGATCTGGTCGGGAGGCGCGCTCGTCGTCGCCGGCGGGCTCCTCCTCGTCCTCGCGAGCTGATGGTCGTCGACGTCCACGCCCATGTGATCGTTCCCGGCCTGGGCGCCGAGGTCGCCTGGGAAGAGGGCAAGCAGGTCGTCCGCTTCGCCGGCAAGGAGATTCGCGCGGCCGTGCGGGAGTTCGTCGACCTCGGCCGCATTCTCGAGGAGCAGGATCGAGCCGGCGTCGACAAGGTCGTGCTCTGCCCCTGGGTGACGCTCCTCGGCCACGAGCCGGAGCGGCAGAACGAGGCGCTTGCGCAGATGGCGGGAGAGCGGGTCGCCGTCCTCGGAACGGTCGACCCGGATCGCCCCGAAACGCTCACCGAGCTGATGGCCGACGGGCGGCTGGCCGGTGTCGAGCTCGCCGCGAGCATCGGCGGCGACTATCTCGGTCACGAACGCTTCCGCGACTTCTGGGCGGCGGCGGAGGAGACGCAGGCGCTCGTCTTCGTTCACCCGACCACGCGCGGCTTCGACCTGCCTGTCTTCGACGACTACTACCTCTGGAACGCCGTCGGGAATCCCGTCGAGACGACCATCGCGGCCGCGCACATGGTGATGGCGGGCGTCCTTGAGACGCATCCGCGCCTTCGCGTCGTCCTCGCACACGCGGGCGGCGCGGTGCTCGCGCTACGGGGTCGACTCCGGCACGCGCACTCGTTCCAGCCGCAGGCGCGCGCCGTTCTCGGCGAGTCCCCTGAGGACTCGCTGCGCCGCTTCTACTACGACACGCTCACCCACGACGAGTGGCTCCTCCGCGCAGTGGTCGACTTCGCCGGCGCCGAGCGCGTGCTCTGCGGATCCGACTATCCGTTCGACATGGGGCTGGAGCACCCGGCCGCCCCGGTGCGCGCGCTCGGCCTCGCGCCCGAGGACGAGGAGGCGATCCTGAGCGGGAACGCCCTGCGCCTCCTTGGTCAGGAGCCGGGGTCTTGATCCCGCGCCGGCAGGCCCACCGTGCGGCGCCAGTGCTGCTGGCCGAGCTCGAAACCGATGGCGCAACCGAGCTCGACGAGCTCTGGCTCGCTGAAGTGCTTGTGGAGGCCGGTCCAGAGCTCGTCGTCGGCGGCCAGGGAGTCCCAGGCGATCGCGTGCGCCCAGCGAAGCGCGAGCTGCTCACGCTCGTCGAAACGCGAGAAGTCGAACACCTCGGGGTCGTCGGCGACGTAGCGGAAGCAGAGCTCCTTCAGCTTCGGATCGACGAGGCCGCTGCGGAGGACGTTGTCCCGTGCGAAGCGGTAGGCCTCGTCCGCGGCGGGGACGAGCGCCCGGACATCGTGCTCGGTGCCGGGGAGCTGGGCCACTTACGACGCCACCTTCCCCGGGGCGAGGCCGCCGGACGTGTCGGCGAGATGCTCGCCGTGCCCGACGCCCCACGTCTTGATCACGCGCTGCTGGCCGAAGGTCAGCTGGACGAACTGGCCGAGCTCGACGATCTCCTCGTCGGAGAAGTGCTCACGCAGGCGCGCCCAGACGGCGTCGTCGGCGCCCTCCGGATTCCAGACGAGCATGCTCGTGTAGAGGAGCGCGGCCTTCTGCCGCTCGCTGAAGCGGTCGGAGGTCTCGAACTCGAGGAGATCCTCGTAGTCCTCCTCGACCAGCCCCTGCTCTCCGCCCCGGAGAGACCGTTGCGATCCTCAGTAGTCGCATTCGATCGTCTTGGAGACGTAGACCCGGCAGAGCTCCTTGAGGGAGTGCTCGACCTTCCCCTCGCGGAAAACGGTCTTCCAGGGCCGCATGAACGCCTTGGCGACCGCGGGGACGTGGAAGCGGATGGCCTGCGTCTCGGGGCGTGGCGTCCCGTAGCGCCGCGAGTGCTCCATGTCGGCGGCGAGCTCGGGATCGGTGATCGAGGCGGGATCGACGTAGCTGATTCGCGCCATGGGAAAGAGGCTAGCCGATGAACGAAACTGCCGACATCGTCGTCGCCGGCGCCGGGCACAACAGCCTCGTCACGGCCGCCTACCTGGCCAAGGCGGGATTCGAGGTGCTCGTGGTCGAGGCCCGCCCGGTGGTGGGAGGCAACACGGCGACCGAGGAGCTGACGCTGCCGGGTTTCCTCCACGACTCGTGCTCGACCGCGCACAATCTCATCCAGGCGAGCCCAGCGATCCGCGAGCTCGGCCTCGAGGACTACGGGCTCGAGTACCTCCATCCCGATCCGGTCGTCCACATCCCGTTTCCGGACGGCACCTGGCTGACCCAATGGCGTGACCTCGACCGCACCTGCGAGGAGTTCACGAAGTTCTCCAAGCGGGACGCCGAGGCCTACCGGCGCCTGATCGAGGAGTACGA
>JBKPFG010000184.1:0-6145 GCA_046728735.1 Actinomycetota bacterium | reverse complement strand
TCGAGCGCCTCCCCCACAACCGCACGGATGCCGCGGTCGCGCACGTCGTGCATGAAGAAACTCGTGATGCCGCGCTCGCGCTGCCAGTCGAACTCCTTCGGGCCGGGCCAGTAGCCGCGCAGCCCGATCTGGACGTAGCGCGCGGGATCGACCTGTCCGGCCTCGACGAGCTTGTACATCGGCGTCCCGTGCGAGAAGGAGACGCCGAACACCTCGGTGCCGGTGTCGGTGTGGGTGTCGAAGTGGATCAGCCCGAGGGGACCGCTCTTCGCGCAGGCCTTGACATCGGGCTCCGAGATCGAGTGATCGCCGCCGAGGATGACCGGTAGGGCGCCCGCCTCGACCACGGTGGCAACCGTCTCCTCGATCGCCTGATGCGAGCGTGCCGCGTCCGCGGGGATGACAGGCGCGTCGCCGAAGTCGACGACCTTGAGGGCCTCGAGCGCGTCGACGCCCGCTTCGAGGTGCGGGCCGGGCGGGCAGCTCGCGGCCCGGATCGCGCGCGGCCCGTAGCGCGTGCCCGGCCGGTCAGAGACGAGGTCGTCGGTGGGCGCGCCGACGATCACGACGTCGACCCCGGCGAGCTCGGCAGGATCCTCCGTGTAGGGCTGGCCGCCGTAGGTCAGAAGCCCGGCATAGTCGGGTTTCTCGCCGTACTGCGCCCAGCGTCCAAGCGGATCGAGCATCCGGCAATAATGACGGCTTGGCCGGGTTCGACGACATCCAGGGGCTGCCGGTGATCCAGGTCTGGGACACGGTCGTCGCGCGCGCCGTTCACGGCGAGCGCCAGTCCCTCGCGGTCGTCGAGCTCGAGCCGGACGCGATCGTCCCCGAGCACCGGCACGAGAACGAGCAGCTCGGCCTGGTCCTCTCGGGCTCGCTGACTTTTCGGATCGCGGACGAGACTCAGGAGCTCGGCCCGGGGGAGACCTGGACGATCCCGTCCAACGTTCCCCATGAGGTCACGGCCGGCCCCGAAGGCGCCGTCGTCATCGACGTCTTCGCCCCAGTGCGGGCCGACTGGGATGAGCTCCAGAAGTCCGAGCCCCGCCCAGGACGCTGGCCCTAGCCCGTCCGAGACTCGAAGGCGATGGCGTTTCCGTCGGGGTCCTTCGCCCAGGCGGCGCGCAGATCGCCGATCGTGACAATGCCGTTCTCGGTCTGCAGACCGGGCATCTCGTACTCCTCGAAGGCCACTCCGCGCTCGCCAGAGGGGTGGCCACGAAGCTACTCCTGGCGTTCGGGTGCTTCAAGTCGTAGCGTCTCGCCATCACGAAGACGGGAAGGCTCACCCTGCTCCTCGCTGCCGGCGGGCTCGCGTGGCTCTACAGAGCCCGGATCCACGATTGGCACCTCAAGTGGGGCGCCAGAGACGAGGACGTCGAGGCGCGACTCCCTGGCGACGACTTGATCGAGAGCGCCGATGTCGTCGCCAACCGTGCAATCCGAATCGACGCGCCGGCTGCTGCGATCTGGCCCTGGCTCGTCCAGATGGGACCGGGCCGCGGCGGCGCCTACACCTACGACTGGGTCGAAAACCTCTTCGGCCTCGGGATGCACAGCGTCGACACGATCCATCCGGAGTGGCAGCAGCTTGCGCTCGACGACGTGCCCTCGGCACTGCCCGGAGCCGAGCCAGGGCCGAACGCGATGCGCGTCCGGGTGCTCGACCCCGAGCGCACGCTCGTGACGGCGTCCGACGACGGTACCTGGGTCTGGGGCTTCTACCTCTTCCCCGACGACGGCGGGACGCGCCTGCTCAGCCGCAACACGATCAAGACCGGCTCGTCCTTCGGCGCCAAGATCGGCATCGCGCTGATGTCACCCGGCTCCTGGGTGATGGAGCGCAAGATGCTGCTCGGGATCAAGGAGCGAGCCGAAAATCTCGCCCGCGAGCCCGTAACCGCCTAGCAGCCTCCCCCGTTGTAGTACCGACCAAAACGAGCCAGGAGGCGATATGTACATCGGTGGCGGAGTAATCCTCCTCATTCTGGTCATCCTGCTTCTGATCTGGCTTCTCTAGACCAGGACGCACGCCCCCTCCCGAGGGGGCGTGCCCGTCTTTCAAGCCCCTCCGCTCGTACGCGTGGAGTCCACGCACACCGGGAAAGGGTGGCTCGATGCGGCGGCAGGCCCTTCTTTTTGCACTCGTAGCGGTCCTCGCGGGCTGTAACGGCGGCACGGTCGACCAGCACGCTCTCGACAAGGACTCCGAGGCGATCGACTCGCTCGCCTGCGAGGGAGCGCTCCTCGCCGACGAGATCGCGCACACGGCGAGCCACACGCCCTTCTCACGCGTGCACGCGGGTGAGCTCTACACACGGGCCGCCAACTTCCAGGATGCGCTCTCGACGCGCCCGACGACTCCCGGAATCGAAAAGGCGGTCCGCGAGGAGGCGAAGAAGGCCGGCGAGATCGCCGACCTCTTCGACCAGCTCGCAGCGGATCCGTCCAATCCGGAACTCGCCGCGAAGCTCAGGCCGAAGTTCGAGCGGCAGGGCGACTGCGCGTGAAGATCTTCCAGGTCGCGCTCGGGATCCTCGCCGCCATCGGCGGCTTCGTCGACATCGGCGATCTCGTCTTCAACATGGCCGCCGGAGCGACCTTCGGCTACCAGCTCCTCTGGGTCGTCGTCATCGGCGTGATCGGGATCATCGTCTACTCGGAGATGTGCGGGCGGGTGGCCGCAGTCTCGAAGAAGGCCGTCTTCGACGCGGTGCGGGAGAGGGTTGGCTTCCGCGCAGGGCTCGTCACGCTCGTGGCAGCTCAGGTGGTGAATCTGATGACGCTCGCCGCCGAGGTCGGTGGCATCGCCGTCTGCATGCGGCTCCTCTCAGGTCTTCCCTACCGCTGGCTCATCCTCCTGGCCATCGTTGCGCTGGGGATCGTCGTCTGGCTCGTCTCGTTCGAGTGGATCGAGCGGATCTTCGGTTACGGCGGGCTCTGCCTGCTCGTCTTCGCCGTCGCCGTCGTGAAGCTCGATCCTGATTGGGGGGCCGTCGCGCATGGGTTCGTTCCGCACCTGAACACTGAGGACTCGCTCCTCTACTTCTATTTCGCCGTCGGTCTCCTGGGCGCGGCCATGACTCCGTACGAGGTCTACTTCTACTCCTCGGGCGGTGTCGAAGAGGAGTGGACTCCCAAGGACCTGGGCCTGAACAAGGCGAACGCGATCATCGGCTACGGCCTGGGCGGATTCCTCTCGTTCGCGCTCATGATCGTCGGCGGCGCACTCTTCCTCGGGCAGGGCATCGAGCCAGAGACGCTGGGCACGATCGCGCTCGGCGCACAGGTTCCCCTCGGCCAGATCGGACTCTTGCTCGCCCTCATCGGGATCCTCTTCGCCGTCGGCGGCGCGTCGATCGACACGCTCTTCGCCGGCGCCTACAACCTCGCACAGTTCATGGGATGGGAGTGGGGTCGCTATCGCAGTAATGCCGGCGCGCCGCGCTTCACGCTTACCTGGATGGTACTGCTCGTCCTGGCCCTCGGCATCGTCATGACGGGCGTCGACCCCGTCCAGCTCACGGAGTACGCCGTCATCTTCTCGGTCGTCGCCCTGCCACTGACCTACTTCCCCATCCTCCTCGTCGCGAACGACCGCGCCTACATGGGCCGCTACGCCAACGGGCGCGTGGCGAACGTGCTCGGTGTCGTCTACTTCGTCATCATCCTGGCGGTTTCGTTGAGCGCGATTCCGCTCATGATCCTCACGAACGTGGGACAGGGATGAGTGAAGAGCTCGACATAGGGCTTGGCGTCCTCGATCACCAACTGCTAGACGGCGAGGGCCGTCGCTGCGGCAACGTCGACGATCTGGCGATCGAGGGCGAACCGGGCGGTGAGGCCGAGGTAGTCGCGATCCTGAGCGGTCCCGGCGTCTGGCCGCAGAGAGCAGGCGCGCTCGGTCGGCTCGCAGCCTGGATCGGAGGCGGCGGACGCATTCGTGTTCCCTGGGGGGAGGTCGTGGAGGTGGAGTCGCACGTGCGGCTGAGGAAGAAAGCCACGGAGTACGGGCTCGGGCGCGGCGACGACCGGGTCCGTCCCTGGATCGAGCGGATCCCGGGTGCCGACCGATGAGGACTCTCTCCTCGATCTGCCGTCGCGACATCTTCACCGAGAGCGGCGAGGACCTCGGCCGCTGCTACGACGTGCGTGGAGAGCTGACCCGGTCGCGACTTCGTGTCACGGGCCTCGTGGTGGGCCGGCGAGGAAAGCTCGAGCATCTCGGGATCACCGATCAGGCAAGCGCGACGCCCGCGCGGGTGCGCGACAGCGACGTCATCCCTTGGGATGCGATCCTGCGCTTCGAAGCCGACAGGATCGTGGTCCGCGACCCTTGGCAGGCGACATGACGTCCTTCGACCTCGCCGACGAGACGAAGGCCGAGCGCGAGGCGGCGCCGTGGATCAAGTGGCTCGCCCGTCTAGGAATGCTCTGCTCGGGGGTTCTGTGGATTCTTGTCGGAGTGCTCGCCGTCGGCGTCGCCCTCGGCGCCGGAGGCGAGACGACCGACCGCACGGGAGCGCTGCACGAGATCGGCAAGCAGTCGTGGGGCGGCGTCCTCCTGATCCTGCTCGCGGTCGGCTTTGCCGGCTATGCGCTCTGGCGCTTCACCGCCGCCGCCCTTGGGAGGAAATTCGAGACGAACGAGGAGCTGGGTTGGGGCAAGCGGCTCTGGTATGCCGCGCGGGGCGCCTTCTACGCCTTCCTCTGCTACACGACGGTCGCGATTCTCCTCGGATCACACGCCGATTCGAGCGAGAAGCAGCACACCGAGGCAGTCCTGGACTGGACCGGCGGCAGATGGCTCGTCGGAGCTATCGGGCTGGGCGCGGTCGGCTGGGGTCTCGGCAGCGCGTACCGCGCCGTCTCTCGGGACTTCAAGGACGACCTCCACACCGAGCGGATGTCCGCGACCACGCGACGCTGGACGACCCGTGCCGGCGTCGTCGGCTATCTGGCGCGCGGCGTCGTCTTCGTCCTCATCGGCGTCTTCCTCATTCGCGCGGCGCTCGAGTACGACCCCGACGAAGCGGTGGGGCTCGACGGCGCGTTACAGAAGCTCGCGCACCAGACGTTCGGGCCGATCCTCCTCGGGATCGTCGCCGCGGGGCTTGTCGCCTACGGGCTCTTCTACCTCGTGCGGGCCGCGTATCGCGAGGTTTGAACCTCGCTTTCGACTCAAGTAGCTTTTCGCCGCATGGCGGCCGGGAGTAATCGCCTATCCAGCGGCAGCATGCTGCCGCCAACCTTGCTGCTCGCGGCCGCCCCCTTCTTCCACGGGGCGCCGCACTAGTTGGAGACACGGGCCCCCGCAGAGCGCTGGCGCGAGGTCTGGGAGCGCGGGTGGCGCGCGCACGATGCCGACGAGATCCTCGGCCTGTATGCGTCGGAGGCGTACTTCCAATCGCACCCGTTCCGGCAGGCGCAGACACCCAGCGACTACATCGTCCCCACGCTCGCCGAAGAAGAATCGACGGAGTGCGAGTTCGGCGAGCCTGTCGTGGACGGCGACCGGGCCGCCGTCGAGTGGTCCGCCACGACGAAGCTGAAGGACGGCCGGAGCGAGACGCTCGCCGGCGTCTCGCTGCTCCGCTTCGACGCCGACGGGTTGGTTGTCGAGCAGCGCGACTTCTGGGCCAGCGCGTGAACTAGGCTGACGGCGAGGTCGTGCGCGCCGTCCGCACATTTCTGTCCCGCATCGTGGGCCTGTTCGGGTCCCTCTTCGGCGGCCGGACCGAGATCCCGGAGGGCTTCGTCCAGATCGACCTCGACGACTCGGTCGCTGCGCTCGACGAGATCCAGCACGTCGTCGTGCTGATGCTCGAGAACCGCTCTTTCGACCACATGCTCGGCTATCTCGGGCTCGAGAAGGACGGGCTCGACCTCGACGGCCTTCGCGAGGGGATGGAGAACGAGCACGAGGGCCACTCGTATCCGATCTTCCGCCTCGACAGGACGGCGTTCACGAAGGCCCAGGACCCCTGCCACTCAGGCGAGTGCGTGGACGCGCAGGTCAAGAACGACAACGGCGGCTTCGCGTCCGACTACATCGAGACGCGGGACGATCCGGCGGCCGCCGAGCCGGTGGTCGTCATGGGCTACTACGACGGCGAGCAGCTTCCGATCTACGACTTCCTCG
>JBKPFG010000066.1:0-5433 GCA_046728735.1 Actinomycetota bacterium | reverse complement strand
TTCGGCGACTTTCGCCGTGCGCTCGCGCAGCTCGGCGACGAGCTCCTCCATGCGCGCGCGGTTGGCCGCGAACTCGGGAGAGCCGCGCTCGACCCTCGTCTCGAGGATCGCCACTTACTCGGGCGAGGGGAGCTTGGCGAGCACCTGCTTGAGCGCCCGCAGCACATCCGCCTCTTCGTGCCCGAAGTCCTCGAGGTAGGAGTGGAGGGCGGCGCGCACGAGGCGCAGCTCGTCGTCCGTCAGCTCGATGGTGTGCACGGGCCGTAGCCTAAGCGACCCCGGGGTCTCCGACGTCGATGGCGGCACGGAGCGACTCGACGTACTCCCGCAGAGCGGCCGCGCCCCCTTCGTGGGCCACCTCGACGGCGCGGCTTCCGACCACGATCCCGTCGGCGAGCGCGGCTGCCTCGGCCGCGTGCTCCGGCGTCGAGATCCCGAACCCCGCGAGGAGCGGCACGTCGGTCACGGCACGCGCTCGTTCGACGAGGCCCGCCAGCTGGGCCGAGACTTCGGCGCGTGCTCCGGTCGTCCCCGTCAGCGAGACGAGGTAGAGCCAGCCGTCGCTTCGCTCGGCCGCGAGCTTGACGCGCTCTTCCGGCGTCGTGGGAGCGACGAGCTGGACGCGTCGAAGCTCGGGCGCAGCCTCGATCGGGAGGTCGGCGACGATCAGGCTCGTCGCTCCGGCTTCTTGCGCATCCGCCTGGAAGCGCTCGTAGCCATAGGCCTCGAGAATGGATGCGTACGTCATGGGGATGAGTGGCACCTCGACCCGTGCGCGCGTCTCGGCCAGGCACTCGAGGCACGCCTGTGTGCGCATCCCCTGCGCGAGCGCGCGCTCGCCGGCGAGGCGGATGACCGGGCCGTCGGCAAGGGGATCCGAGAACGGAAAGCCGATCTCCAGCAGGTCGGCGCCGCCGGCCACCGCGGCTTCCGCGAGCTCCGGGGTTTCCGATCCCGCCATCAGGTAGACGGAGAGCTTCTTCACCGCGAGAGGACGGTGGCGAGATCCTTGTCGCCGCGCCCGGAGAGGCCGACGAGGATGAGGTCGGCGTCGAGATCGAGGGCGCGGGCGAGCGCATGGGCGGGCTCGAGCGCCGGGATGATCCCCTCGCGCTCGGCGAGGAGATGGAAGGCCGCGAGCGCGTCCTCGTCGGTGGCTGCGAGATACTCGGCGCGCCCCTCGTCCCGGAGGAACGCGTGCTCGGGCCCGACTCCGGGATAGTCCAGCCCGGCGGAGATGGAATGGGCGTCTGCGATCTGGCCGTCCTCGTCCGCCAGGAGCGAGGAGCGCGCTCCGTGGAGGACGCCTGCGCGCCCGGCGCCGAGGCTCGCGGCGCCGGCAGCCTCGACGCCCACGAGGCGGACGTCGGTGTCGTCGAAGAAGCCGGCGAAGAGCCCGATCGCGTTCGAGCCTCCTCCGACACAGGCGACGACGGCCTCCGGGAGCCGGTTCTCGGCGGCCAGCATCTGCTCGCGGGCCTCGCGGCCGATCACTGCTTGCAGATCGCGCACGAGCTCGGGGTATGGATGCGGCCCGACGCAGGAGCCGATCATGTAGTGAGTGGTCTCCACGTTCGTGATCCAGTCCCGGATCGCTTCGCTCGTCGCCTCCTTGAGCGTCTTCGTCCCGAACTCGACCGGGCGCACCTCGGCGCCGAGCAGGTGCATGCGCTCGACGTTGGGCTTCTGGCGCTCCATGTCCTCGGAGCCCATGTAGACGACGCATTCGAGCCCGAAGCGGGCGCACACCGTCGCGGCGGCGACGCCGTGCTGGCCGGCGCCTGTCTCCGCGACGATTCGCTTCTTGCCGAGACGGCGGGCGACGAGCGCCTGCCCGACAGCGTTGTTGATCTTGTGCGCGCCCGTGTGACAGAGATCCTCGCGCTTGAGGTAGATGCGCTTGCCGCCCCCGATCCGCTCGGCCAGGTAGAGCGGGGTGGGACGGCCGACGTAGGCCGCCTGTAGCCTCTCGAGCTCGAGCCGGAAGCCGGGGTCGTCCCTGATCTCGTTCCAGCCCCTCTCGAGCTCGTCCAGCGCCGGGACGAGGGTCTCGGGCACGTAGCGGCCTCCGTAGGCACCGTAGAAACCCTTGGCCAACTCCCCCTCACCGGGGGGTGGATGAGGGGGGATTGCCCCCCTCATATTCATCTTGCGGCCTCGACGAAGGCCCGGACCTTGGCGTGATCCTTGATCCCGGGCGAGGCCTCCGTGCCGCGGCTGGAATCGACCGCCCAGGGCTCGACCGCTTCGATCGCAGCGCGCACGTTTCCGGGGTCGAGGCCCCCGGCCAGCAGGATGCGCCCGGCCGTGGCCGCTGCGCGCTCGAGGTGCCCCTCGTCCTCCTCCAGCCAGGGGAGATCGAGCACCTTGGCCACCTCCGTGCCGCTGCGAAGAAGGCGGCCGTCGCGTGCCCGGTGGCCGTTCTCCGCCTCGTAGAGCTGCACGAGGTCGGTGCCGACATCCTCCGGCTCGCCGACGAAGACTCCGACGGAGAGCAGGGAGTCCGGGACCGGCAAGGGGCCGTCGGCCCGGCGTGGGCTCTCGGCGAGCACGAAGCCTGCAAGGTCGGCGCCGGCGTCGGCCGCGGCGGAGACGTCCTCGTCGCGCGTCAGCCCGCAGATCTTCACGAAGGGGCGCCGCACCAGGTCGGCCAGCTTGGCCCCCGGATCCGCGGCGCGCATGAGCGCGGAGCCGACGAGGATCGCGTCCGCGCCCGCGAGCTCGGCGGCCGCAGCCTGGGCGCGGTGCTCGACGCCGCTCTCGGCGATGACGACGCGGTCGCGCGGGGCGTGGGTCACCAGCTCGAGCTGTGCGCGCCGGTCGATCTCGAACGTGGATAGGTCGCGCGCATTGACCCCGATCACCTCGGCTCCGAGCGCGTCGGCCCGCCGCAGCTCGCTCTCGTCGTGGGCCTCGACGAGCACGTCCAGGCCAAGCTCGGCGGCAGCGGCCATGAGCCCCGCCGTCTCGAGGTCGTCCAGGTCGCGGAGCAGGAGGAGCGCGGCGTCGGCTCCCGCCTCGCGCGCGATGGAGAGGTGCTCAGGCGTGGTAAAGAAACCTTTGGCGAGCAAGGGGAGCGAGGTCGTCGCGCGCGCGGCTTTCAGATCGTCCCAGGAGCCCGCGAAGCGCGCGTCCACGAGAATGGAGACCGCTGCCGCGCCGGCATCTTCGAAGGAGCGAGCGAGGGCCGCCGGCTGGGCGTCGGGACGCAAGTCGCCGGCGGAGGGCGAGCGCCGCTTCACCTCCGCGATCGTCGCCAGTCCGGGGGACGCGAGCGCGGCGCGGAAGCGGCCCATCAGGCTGCTACCTCCTTCGCCTGCGAGAAGGCGATCAGCTCGTCGAGCCGCGCCGCGGCGGCGCCCGAATCGAGCGCTTCGGTCGCGGCTCGATAGCCCTCTTCCAGGTCCCTCGCATGGCCGCCGGCGGCGATCGCCCCGCCGGCGTTCAGGAGCACCGCCTCCCGCTTGGCGCCTTTCGCGCCCGCGAAGATCTGCCGGATCGTCGCCGCGTTCTCCGTCGGCGAGCCTCCCGCGAGCTCGCCGGGGCGGCATCTCGGCACGCCGAAGTCGCGCGGATCGATCTGCCGCTCGCTCACCTTGCCGGCCTTCACCTCGCAGACGAGGTTGGGCCCGGCCGGTGAGAGCTCGTCGATCCCTCCGGCGCCGTGGACGACGAAGGCGCGCCGGGAGCCGAGTCGCGCGAGCACGGTCGCGATCGTCGGCACCAGGTCGGGCGCGTAGACGCCGACGACCTGCGCGCGGGCGCCCGCGGGGTTGGTCAGCGGGCCGAGCACGTTGAAGACGGTGCGTGCCGCGAGCTCCTTGCGCACAGGGGCCGCGTGCCGCATGGCCGGGTGGTGGGAGGGTGCGAAGAGGAAGCCGAAGCCGAGCTCGTCGATCGAGCGCTCGATCCTTGCTCCGGGCAGCTCCAGCTCGAATCCGAGCGCTTCGAGGACGTCCGCCGATCCAGAGGAGGAGGAGACCGCTCTGTTCCCGTGTTTGGCAACAGCTGCTCCTGCCGCCGCGGCCACGAGCGCTGCAGCGGTCGAGATGTTGAACGTCCCCGCGCCGTCCCCGCCGGTTCCGGCCGTGTCGACGAGGTCGCTGCGCTCGGGCTTGACCGCGAGCACGTGGGCGCGCATCGCCTCGGCGCAGCCGGCGATCTCGGCTGCCGTCTCCCCCTTCAGCCGCAGGGCGACGAGGAACCCGCCGATCTGGGCGGGAGTCGCCTTCCCCTCCATGATCTCGCCCATCACCTCGCGCGCGGCGGCACGGGAGAGGTCACGGCCCTCGAGCAGGCGCGCGAGCGCCTCCTGCACGGTCATCGCTGTCCCTCCAGGAAGTTCTTCGCCAGCGCCGGCCCGTCGGGAGTGAGCACGGACTCGGGGTGGAACTGGATTCCGTCCACCGGCAGCTCGCGGTGCCGCACGGCCATGACCTCGCCGTCCTCGGTCGTCGCGCAGATCTCGAGCTCCCCGGGCACCCGTGAGGCTGCGAGCGAGTGGTAGCGCCCGCCCTGCAGGGGATCGGGCAGGCCGGTGAAGAGCCCGCGCCCGTCGTGGGCGATCTCGCTTGCCTTGCCGTGGACGAGCCGCTGGGCCTGGCCGACCTCGCCTCCGAATGCCTCGACGATCGCCTGGTGGCCGAGGCAGACGCCGAGCGTCGGAACACGTGGGCCGAGCCGCCTGACGATCTCGAGGCTCGCGCCTGCCCCTTCCGGGCGGCCGGGGCCGGGGGAGATGACGAGATGGCTCGGCGCGAGCCGCTCGGCCTCGTCTGCTTCGATCTTGTCGTTGCGGATCACGGTCACCTCCGCGCCGAGCTCCTCGAAGAGGTGCGCGAGGTTGTAGGTGAAGCTGTCGTAATTGTCGATCAACAAAATCACGATTCGGCCTCGTCGAGGGCGGCCTCCAACGCTGCCAGCTTACGCAGGCATTCCTCGTGCTCCGAGCGAGGATCGGAGTCGGCGACGATTCCCGCCCCGGCCTGGAGGCGGGCGAGCCCGTCGGCCAGGACGACCGTCCTGATGGCGATGCATGTGTCGAAGACGCCGCCGGGGAGGGCGTAGCCCACCGCGCCGGCGTAGGGCCCGCGCCGGTAGCCCTCGAGCTCCGAGATGATCTGCATGGCGCGCACCTTGGGCGCGCCGGAGACGGTGCCGGCCGGGAAACATGCGCGCAGGAGGTCGAACGGCCCGAAGCCCGCCCGCAGCTCACCGGTCACCTCGGACACGAGGTGCGTCACGTGGGAGTAGCGCTCGGGCTCGAGGAAGCGGCCCACACGAACGCTGCCGGCCGCACAAACGCGTGAGAGGTCGTTGCGCCCGAGGTCGACGAGCATGACGTGCTCCGCGCGATCCTTCTCGGACGCGAGCAGGTGCTCGGCGTCGCCGGCGCGGGGCTCGGTCGTCCCCGCGATCGGGTTCACGCTGGCG
>JBKPFG010000072.1:0-3009 GCA_046728735.1 Actinomycetota bacterium | reverse complement strand
TGTTCGCGCTCGCGGACGGAGGCGCTCCGCCCGTGATCCACCTCGACACCGACGCGCCGCTCCATACCGACGAGGGGGAGCTCGTCACCGACGAGCTCTGGGGGATCTACTACAAGCGCGACCGCCACGGAGTGCAGGGCGGGGCGTCACCGCTCGTCGTCGACGGCGACGTCGTGCTCGACCCGTATCCGTCCACGACGGACGTCGACCCGGGCTTCCCCGACATGTGGTGCGCTGCGCTCTCGCACGCGATGAGCCGCTTCGAGGGCTGCCGGCCGCTCTACAAGCAGGCGCGCTCCGGAGGGGTCGGCTCGTTCACCGCGGACAACTTCCCCGTCTTCGACTACCTCAAGCCGAACGTTTACGCCGTGCTCGACTCGAACCATGGCTACAAGATGATCGGCGTCGGCCGCGAGGTGGCGAAAGTCGTCCTCGGCGAGCACTCGAGCCTGCTCTACCCGTTCCGCCTCGAGCGCTTCGAGACCGGCGACCTCCACCCGGTCTCGCACTCGCCGTATCCTTGGTCCTGATGACGACGGCGCCCTGGCGCTGTTATCTCCGCTGGCCTTCCGGGCACGACTGGGCCCGAGCCGAGCTCGAAGAGCGCGCCTTCCTCCGCTGCAGGCGCTGCGGCAAGGAGAAGTGGCCCGGCGATCCGCACGGTGGCGAGAAGACCATCCGCACGATCGGCCGCGGCTTCGGCGACCCGGGGGACTAGCTAACTCTGGCGGGGGCGCTCCGCGAGCTTCCCCTCGGCCGCGCGAGCGAGGTCGTTCGCGGTGACGAGGAGGATGACGACGAGGAGTCCGGCGATTGCGCTCACGGCGATCAGGAGGCGCAGTGCGTCACGGCGCGCGTCCTTGAAGTCCCTGTCCTGGACCGAGACCCGGTTCGCCTCGTAGCTCGCCAGCTGCTGCGAAGCCGCCGCGGCTCTTCCGAAGTGCACGAGCTCGGGCCCGAGGAAGATTCGCCTGACCACCGCCTTGTGGCCGGCTTGCAGCGCTGCGAAGGCCTGATCGTCCAGTCTCATGAAGTCCATGAAGGCGCTGTCGATCTGGTCGAGATGCGCCTTCTCCTGAGGCCGCGTCAGCTGCCGCCGCGCCTGCGCGAAGTCGGAGCGGAAGCGCTGCACCGAGGAGAGACAGATCGGGCGGCTCTCGCCGTGGTCGT
The DNA here is from genome assembly GCA_046728735.1 of Actinomycetota bacterium. GTDB lineage: Bacteria > Actinomycetota > Thermoleophilia > Gaiellales > Gaiellaceae > JAIBJP01. The sequence continues at coordinate 1,839 of JBKPFG010000072.1, read as the reverse complement.
AGCCGTATGCCGTCTGCCAGCCGTTGAAGTCCGTCACGTCGAACTTCAGCTGCAGCGCGAGCGCCTGCGCTCGCGAGGCGGCCTCCACGTCGTCGAAGCGGTCGCCGAGGCGGCTCATGCCCGCGATGCCGACCCCGGCCGTGACGACCAGTCCCACGACCGTGACCGCGAGGGCGGCGTAGAGCTTCGCGCGGATGGTCACGCGGAGGCCTCCGAGGCGGATGGCTTCGGGAGGGGCGCCGGCGGTGACGGCCCGACGTACTCGCCGTCCTCGAGGAGGTTGAGACGTCGTGCGAGCCAGCGCTTCGTCGTGGCCTGGAACGTGAGCGTCACGACGACGGCGACGGCCACGGTCGTGACGACCAGATCCGAATGGTCGATGCCCATCGCCACGATGATTCCGGCCAGAGCGGCCGGAACGACACCGGTCTCCCTCGTCCAGGCGAGGAAGATCAGCTCCTGTTTCGTCCACCGACCGCGTCGGTCGGGCAGGAGGCATGCGAGCACCGCGAGCGGTCGGGCGACGAAGAGGAGGACGAGAAGGACTCCCACGGTCGGCAGCAGATGATCGCCGATCGAGCGCCAGGGCAGATTGGCGCCCAGCGTGATGAAGACGAACATGACCATCACGTCGGCGATGTTCGCGACGAGGATGCGCATCTCGCGTTCGTGCTCGGTGTGCATGCCGAGACCGAGGATTTCCATGTTGGCGACGATGAGGCCCGCCAGAAAGGCGCCGAGGTAGCCACTGCCGCCCGCCGAGTCGATGGAGAAGAAGCTGCCCGTGATCACTGCCATGACCGCGATCGCTGCTGACTCGCGCCAGATGCCCGCCCGGCGACTCGACACGGCTGCGGAGAGCACGATGCCATAGACGCAGCCGAGGGCCGTCGAGATCCCCAGGTCGACGACGAAGTCGACCATGGGCTGGGTGAACGATGCGCTGCCGCTCGCGACCACCCCGGCGAACGCGAGCGCCAGCACCGCACCCGTGGGGTCGTTGAGGGCCGATTCGGCGATGACGGTCTGCGAGACCTTCTGGCGCAGGCGAATCCGCTCGAACAGCGGGACGAGGATCGCGGGATCCGTCGGGGCGAGTGCGGCGCCGATGAGGAGGCCCGTAGTCAGCGGCACGCCGAAGAAGGCAGCTGCCGCGGCTCCCGTGACGAGCGCGGTGATGATCACACCGGGGATGACCAGGAGCGTCAGCCCCACGGCGACGCGCTCGAGGATCCGCGCGGACAGCTGCAGGCCGCCGTGGAAGAGGATGAACGAGACGCCGACGGTGAGGATGAGCTGGGCCCCGAGGGAGTCGAGCGAGACGTCGATCGCGTCGAGGCCGGCGGGGCCGATCAGGGCGCCCGCGGCGAGGAGGACGAGCATCTGCGGGACGCGCGCCAGGTCGGCCACGAGCTTCGAGACGAGACCGACGCCGAGCATGATCGCGACCGTCTCGATGACATCCTGAGGAGCCATCGCAGCCGATTGTGACTTGCGGGACCGACTGCGTCATGCCCGGGTTGCGCTTCCCGGCCACCTCCGACAGACTTGGCCGGCGTGCTGATCTTCCTGCTGCTCGGCGTCTATCCCCTGGTCCTCCTACTGACCTGGGCGCTCGCGATCTACCTGACGTGGATCGAAACCAGGGAGCAGGGGATGGACTGGCGGCACAAGCTCTGGTGGATCCAGCTCACCTTCCTCACCCACTTCCTTGGCTACATCGCGCTCCGCTTCTGGGTCTTCTATCGCCGCCACCGAGTCACGGCCTAGTTTCCTAGACCGGCTCCGGCGGGTCACCTGGACGCGGGTGGCCTTCATGGTGGCGCTGGTCGCGATCGG
>JBKPFG010000006.1:0-1379 GCA_046728735.1 Actinomycetota bacterium | reverse complement strand
CGCCGGGCGCTGGCGACCCTCGACGACCGGGTGCTCCGCCTCGCAGAAAAGGCCGGAGAGCTCCGCGAGCGGACGACCAACATCGTCGAGACCGAGGCCGAGCTGACCGAACGGGAGCGGGTGGCTGGCTACCGGCGCGACCGTCTTCGCTCGGAACAGAGACTCCTGGCCGAGCGCGAGCGCGAGCTCGTCGAGGCCGAAGGCGAGTATGCGAGCGCAGAGTCCCTCGCCCAGCAGACCCGGTGGCTCGAGCACCGCGAGAAGCGCATCGCCGAGACCGAGCAGCTCGCCCGCGACCGCCTCGAGGAGTTCTCACGCCGCGAACAGGAGCTCGAATCTCGCGAGGTCCGCATCGGAGTGGACCTCCAGCTGCGGATCGACGAGATCGAGCGGCGCGAGAAGGAGCTCGTCGAGCTCGAGCAGAGGCTCGGCCGCAAGGAACGCGAGCTCCAGACGTACGTGGCTCAGCTGCAGGGCGGGCTTCCCTTCCGCCCCACCCTCGTCGAACCCTTCTAGAGGACGGCCCCGGCCGGGAGGTCTGACGGACGCTGCCTCCCTATGGAGGGGGAAGCCGGGGCTGGGCGGCCCCGGCTTCGTCCAGGGGAGAGTGGGCTGCGGCCCCACGACCGGGAGAGGCGGCTCCCCGCCGCCGCCAGCGACGCTAGACCATCGCCCAAACGAATGGAAACGGCCTCCTCGCAATTTGCGGGAAGAGGACCGAGGAATTCCACAGCTTGCACAGGTCGAAAGGCCGGCTGTGGACAGCACAGCCGGCCTTTTCCGTGCTCAGAAGATGAAGATCAGCAGGACGATGATCAGAACGATCAGGAGAACGGTGCCAAGTCCGATGTACATGCGCGCTCCCTCCTTTCGGTCGTCCGACCGATTGTTCCCGGGGCCTTACCGCGCAAAACCGGGAAGAAATCGCGCGTTCCCCGCGTCCTGCTGACAATGACCGGCAAGATCGTCCTTCGGCTGGGGCTCCTCGCCCTCTTCCTCGTGGCATTCGTCGGTGCGCTCACCCAGCTCCTAGCGGGTCGCCGACCCGTGCTACTCGGCGGCGCGGTTTAGAGCTCGTTCCAAAATGAGAGCTGGCTCGCCGGAACCGCGCCAGTCGCTGCGAGCCGGCGACGAGCGCCATCTTGACTCGAACTCTTAGGCCGATCGGCCTATTGCGCTTCGCCGGCCCTCCTGAGACGGTGGGACGGTGAGCCGAGATCTCCTCTTCTTCTCGATCATCGCGCTGATCCTCGTCGAGATCACGCACCTGAAGTGGATCTGGTGGAACTACTGGACCTGCCGCAAGCACGCCCGCATTCACAGGGAATGCGGCTGCTCCAGGTGGGTCATGTTCCTCTGACGACGGCGCGCACCCGCTG
>JBKPFG010000077.1:0-1734 GCA_046728735.1 Actinomycetota bacterium | reverse complement strand
TTGCCTGGTTCGGCGAGGGCGGAGGCCAGGCTGTCGTCTCCCTGTCCGCGGACGACGCGTCGCTCCTCGAGAGCATTCCGCACCGACATCTGGGCACGGCCGGCGGGGACACGCTCTTCGGCGTCCCACTCGACCGGCTCGAGCAGGCTTACGGAGGCGATGCCTGATGTGCGGGGTCTTCGGCATCTACGGCCCCCAACGGGAGGTGGCGCGCCTCTCCTATTTCGGCCTCTTCGCCCTGCAGCACCGCGGACAGGAGTCGGCCGGGATCGCCGTCTCCGACCGCGGTCGCCTCACGGTCCTCCGCGACATGGGTCTCGTCACGCAGGTCTTCAGCGAGCAGAAGCTCCGAGGTCTCAGCGGGCAGGTGGCCATCGCCCATACGCGCTATTCGACCACCGGCTCGACGCACTGGGCGAACGCGCAGCCGATCGTCCAGCACGGACGGGCGCGAACGGTCGCGCTTGGCCACAATGGGAACCTGACGAACACGAGCGCCCTCCGCGCAGAGCTCGTCGACGAGGGCACGCGGCTCCATTCCACCTCCGACACCGAGGTGATCGCCGCCTTGATCGCGCGGGACGAACGCCCTCTCGAGGAGGCGGTCGCCTCCACGATGGCGCGGATCGAAGGGGCGTTCTCCGCGGTGCTCCTCTCCGAGGACAAGCTCATCGGCTTCCGCGACCCCGACGGAATCCGGCCGCTCGTGCTCGGAAGGCTCGACGGCGACTGGGTGCTCGCCTCCGAGAGCTGCGCCTTCGACCTGCTGGGCGCGGAGGTCGAGCGGGAGCTGGCGCCGGGCGAGCTGGTGGTCGTCGACGAGGACGGTTGCCGAAGCATCCAGGCCGTCGAGCCGAAGTCGAGCGGCGCGCTCTGCATCTTCGAGTTCATCTACTTCGCCCGGCCGGACTCCGAGCTCCGCGGCGTCGAGCTCCACGGGGCCCGGATGCGGATGGGCGAGCAGCTGGCCGCGGAGGCTCCCGCCGAAGCCGATCTCGTCATGGCGGTGCCGGATTCGGGCACGCCCGCCGCCATCGGCTTCGCCCGCGCGAGCGGCATCCCCTTCGCAGAGGGTTTGATCAAGAACCGCTACGTTGGGCGCACCTTCATCCAGCCCGACCAGGCGCTGCGCGAGCACGGGATCAAGTCGAAGTTCAACCCGCTCTCCGAGGTCGCGGGCCAGCGCGTCATCGTCGTTGACGACTCGATCGTGCGTGGCTCGACCACCCGTCAGATCGTGGCGATGCTCTTCGAGGCAGGAGCGCTCGAGGTACACGTGCGGGTCTCCTCGCCGCCGATCGTCTCGCCGTGCTTCTACGGCATCGACATGGCCGATGAGGACGAGCTCGTCGCGTCCTCACGATCGGTCGACGAGGTGCGTGAGCTGATCGGCGCGACGAGCCTGGCGTACCTTTCCCTCGAAGGGCTCCAGGACGCAACGCGGCGGCCCGAAGGGACTTTCTGCCGCGCGTGCCTCACCCGGAGCTACCCGACGAGGATCCCCGAGGACCTGAAGCTGGCGAAGCTCCGCTTCGAAGGTCAGACGGATGCGGCGGGCTCGGACCGAAGCCGCGCGAAGCCGACGAAGACGAACGTGCTGGCGACCAGCGGCACGAGCCCCAAGGCTCCGTAGCCCAGCGCTTCCGCCACTCCGCCGCCGATCGCAGGCCCGACGAGGTAGCCCACCGCCCAGACCTGGGACCACACGACCATGGCGAGGACGATCCGATCGAC
>JBKPFG010000173.1:0-3879 GCA_046728735.1 Actinomycetota bacterium | reverse complement strand
CGAGCAATGCCAACCAAACCCAGCCCACGTGTGCATCTTAGCCACCACGCGAGCGCTTTCCGGCTAGCCGGGGAGGATTGGGACGTCCCAGAGGACGATGATCACGATGTAAGCCGCTACGGCCAGCACTCCGGCGGCAATCAGCGCGGCCCGTTTGGCAGGGCTGCTCTGCCGGACTTCCTCCGCGGCCTGCTCGACCCTGTTCAGCAGCCGCTCGAGCCAGCGCTCGGCCCAGGCGAACTCCAGTGCGAGCATGGCTAGGCCGAGGACGATCGCAGGGATTCCCGGGCCGGGGGTAACCAGCATGACGATTCCGGCCGCAAGAACGAGAAAGCCAAGCGCGGCGAAGCCGATGCGATAGAGCCGATGGCGTTGCCGGTGGCGCTCCTGCCGCGCGCGGACGCGCTCGATCATCGGCGCGCGCTTGCCCGGCTCTTCGACGATCGGCGGGCGCCTGCCCGTCTCCTGACCCACGTCGGACAGGTTATTGGGCGCGAGCGCCCTCTCGACGTCGCCTAGCCGGCCCAGTGAGTCGCGCAGAAGGCGTCGCGCGCGGCACTGCCGCCGGAAAGCGGAAGGTATGCCGTGCCCGCTCTGATCATCTGCGCCTGCGAAGCGGCGTAGTCCTCGATCTCCTGACCCACGAGCTCACGCGCCTCCGGCGTCGGCGCCGCGGCAAGCAGCTCGGCGTGCCTCCAGGCCGACTCACGCCACCCCACGACAGTCTGGAACAGCGTGAAGTCGTCGAGAGTGGTCGGCAGGTTGTTGTCGTCGATAGTCGGATCGAAGCGGCGCGCGATCTCGGCGATGAGGTCGTCGGTCACGCGGTTCAGGACCTGATTCACGCGGTCGTGGTCTGCCTTCCGGCTGCTGCCGTCCGGTTTGACCATCCCGAGGCTGTAGACCACGAATGGAAGATCGCGCTGGACGTGGGCGTTGATGCCCAGAAGCAGGTTCCCGTAAGAGGAAACGGCGCGATCTCTCGAGGCATCGAACGCCACCCGCCACGCCGGCGGGACCTCGGCGATCCGCCCGGCTTTCCATGCGTCGTAGGCGGCGAAGTAGTAGCCCGCGAAGACGATGTCCTCATGATTGACGAATGGTGTGTCGTCGAAGAACGTGGGGGTTTCGATCGTGCGCCGGTACTCCTGCGTGACGCGCAGGTAGGTGAGGGAGAAAATCGCGTCGTGGTCACAGGAAGACGCGAGCGGGTCGAGCCGCTTGGTCATCTGGCGCACGACCTTGTCGACGCATTGCACGCGCCCGGCGACACAGTCGTCCGGGCTCGCCGCGTCATACGGAATGGAGAGGCCGGGCAGAAGCGAGGTCCAGCCCACGAACGGCGGATCCTCTGCGGCGGCCACGGCCGGCCACGCGAGCGCAAGAAGAACGAGCGCCAGAGGCGCCAGCCGCAAGATTAGTCTGCGCCGCATCTCCTACCTGCAGTCTTCCCGATTGCACCGAAACCCTAAACCTCGACGGCGGTGGTTTGTGAACCGCTGATTGTGGAGAACTACAATGCGTCGGCCTCGTCCGCGGAGAGGGAGTTCAAGTCTGTGGCAACGCCCGACCTCGTTAGAACACGAGAACGACTCGCAGGGGCCGGCGCCGCCGTCGGGATGCGAGCACCGTTCGAGGCCGTAGAGTCGGCGGTCGACGCACTTGGCCGCAAGCCGGGCTTCGTTCTGTTCTTCCCCGCCGGCCCTCTCGAGCCTCAGGAGGCAGCAGCTCAGGCGCAGGCAGCTGCGGGAAGCGCTCGTGTAGCCGGAATGACCGGGACCGGCACGATCACGCAAGGCGGCGCGATCGAGACCGGCTGCTCGGCCGTTGCCTTCGACGCCTCGATTCCGGTCGGAGTAGGCACGAGTACCTTGTCCGACCCGCGGGCCGCCGGCCGGAGCGCCGCGGCCCAGGCGCTGTTCGGCGTCCGTCGCGACGGAGCTCACGCCGTACTTCTCCTCTTCGTCGACTCGGAATCGGGCGACCAAGCTGAGATCGTCGCCGGCGCCTACGAGATCGCGGGTGGGCGCACCCCGCTTGCAGGAGGAGCCGCGGGTGGATCTGTCAGAGCCCAGTTCGCAGACGGCGAGCCTTTCTCGGGGAGCGTGGTCGCCGTCGCGCTCGTCAGTCCTGCGCCAATCGGGGTCGGCATTGGGCACGGCTGTGTCCCGCGCGGGGCGCCGTCGATCGTCACGCGCTCACGCGGAAACGTCGTTCTGCAGCTCGACGGCCGTCCAGCGGAGGCTGTCTACCTCGAAAAGCTTGGGATGGGCGACGTCCCGCTAAGTGATGCCGATTTCGAGGCGATCGCGATGGCGCATCCGCTGGCCCAGCCAGACCTCCATGGCGACGTCCGCCCTCGGTACGTGCGCGGTCGCATGCCGGGAGGCGGCCTGGTCTGCGCAACCAGCATCGAGGCCAACGCGGCGGTGGATGTCTGCGAACAGAAGCCCGATGAGACCGTTCGGAGCGCCATTGCGGCAGTGGACGGAGCGCTGCGGGACCTTTCCGGCCCGGCCGAGGCCGTGGTCGTCTTCGACTGCGCCGCGAGAAGCGCCTGGTTCGGCAATCCCCTTGCTTCGCGCGAAGTGGAGTCGATCATCTCCTCCTTCGGAGATCCACCGCCTGCACTCGCAGGCGCCTACACGCGCGGCGAGATCGGGCGCGTCCGCGGTGCGAAAGGAGACCGCAACTATAGCCTGGTCGTCGTTGCACTCGGCTCGACGCGCTAACGGCCGCCAAGAGCTTCTTCGGCGCTTCGTCGAGGCGGCGCGGCGGGCCCAGATCGTCACGATCGTCAACCTCGCTCAGTCTGAAGGCGAGCTGGGCGAGCTTTTCACCGCAGAGCTTTGCGAGGCTTTCGAAGCGGAGGTCGCGTTCGTCCTCGCTGACGGCGCCAAGGCCCGCACGCTCGTCGGAGCCTACGGTCTGACGCCGGACCAACGTGCGGAGCTCCTCGAGGACGAGCTATGTGCTCGCGCTCTCACGTATGAGGAGCCTCAGCGCTGCCAGGGGGACCTGCTCGGGACCGGAATCCGCGAGCTCGTGCTCGCGCCGTTCGCCGGCGACGTGGCGCGCGGCGCCGTCGGCGTCGGACGTCTCTACGACGAGCCCTTCGATGACGGGGAGGTCGCGCTGCTCGAGGCGGTCGTCGAAAGCCTCAAGCATGCGCTGGAACGGATTCGTCTCGGTGAAGAGCGCGACGTCCTCCTCGCGCGGGAGCGTGCGGCGCGGCGTGAAGCCGAGTCCATAGCCGAGAGACTCGTACGCCTGCAGAGCATCACCACGGGGACGATCCTCTCGGAGCTTCCGCTCGAAAGCATGCTCCGCGAGCTGCTCGAGCGAATTCGAGAAATCGTCGCGGTCGACTCGGCCGCGATCCTCCTCGTCGAAGATCCCAGCGCCGAGCTCGTCGTCCGCGCGGCGGCCGGCGCTGACGCGCACACCGAAGCGGCCGTCGAGCTTGCACAACGTGAAGGGCTCGCCCAACTGGTCCTCGACGAACACCGGGAAATCGACATCGGCGATGCACACAACGATGGGAATCGTCGAGATCGCGAAACGATCCGTTCGCTCATCGCCGTACCGATGAGCGTTGAGCGAAGGGTTGTCGGCGTGCTCCTGGCCGGCGCGCTCGTCCCGCGCGACTTCTCGCGTGAAGACACCGGTTTGCTTCAGCTCGCCGCCGACCGAGCCGCAATCGCGATCGAGAACGCCCGGCTCTATCGGGAGGCCGAGGAGCGCGGGCAAGCCGCCCGCGTGCTCGGCTATGTCGCCGACGGAGTCTTCCTCGTCGATGCGCAGGGAGTGGTTCAGCTCTGGAACCCTGCCGCCGAGGCGATCACGGGGATCTCCGCCGATTCGGTTCTCGGGCACCCC
>JBKPFG010000215.1:0-5543 GCA_046728735.1 Actinomycetota bacterium | reverse complement strand
ACTGTGACCTACTCCCCACAGCTTCGACGACGATCAGTCCGACCTATTCAGACCGCAGGAGCCAGTCCATGGAAGTCCGTGGATGTCTCCGCAAGTCCACTGATGTCACTCGTCACTGGCGCACGAATGGCGCGCCCGTGGTTACGCATCTGTGTTCCATAGGCTCCACGCGCCAAGACGTCGGGCAGCCAGTACGAGCTGTCGTCGAGAGTGTAGCCGCTCTCGATTAACCAGCTGGACCCGGAGTCGACGAGGCCGATGCGAGCGTTGTTGAGTCCCTCGAGCGTCGCCGAGCCGGTGGAGTCATCGACCGAGATGGTAGCGCCGCGGTCGGCTGCCTCGCTGAGTCTGTCCCGGCCGACTCGGGTGGCGATCGCCTGCATCGCGGCCGCGCAGGATTCGCCGAGCGTGCTCTTCGCCTCGGCGGTCAGCTGAGCGCAGGCCTTCGTCGTGTCGCCGCTCGCGAGCGAGCGCAGGTAGGTGTCGGTCGTCTCACTAATCTTCGACTCGGGACCGCCGCTGCCCACGCCACAGCCGGTGGGCAGTAAGGCGAGGGCGAGGACCGCGGTCGTGACGGCGAGAGAAGCAGAGCGCTGCATCGGTGAGTCTCCTTTGGTTAGGCGTCGCGTCTGTTGGTGTGCCAGGCGCCTGCGATTAGCGGGATGAAGGTCCAGGCGACGATCGTCAGCGCCGCGACTGTGGGGGAAACGGACTTCTCCGTGCTGCCGGGCTCGATTCGGCCGAGCGCCGCTGCGACCAGAAGCCAGTCGACCTCGCCGGTACCGAGCAGGAGAGGGGTCAGGATGAATTGCCAGGCGAGCACGAGGCCGATCGCCACCCGCCCACTCAGGAGCGAACCGACGCCGAGCGCGAGCGCGTAGCCGGTGAGGAGGGCGAGACCGAGCCAGCCGGCGTACTCGACCATCAGCATGGCGCCCGGCTCCCGTCCGTCGCTCGGCAGGGCGACCGATGCGACGGACGCAAGCAGCGCGGCGCCGAGCACATAGGGAGCGAGAAGAAGGACTCCGCCGGGAAAGCGGACGCCGAAGAGCGCGAGCCGGGAACGACCGGTGACAACGAGCTCGCGGAAGACACCGGCACCGAGGTCGCCGCCGCCAGCGGTAACACCGACCATGATCGCCGCGACTATCCCGATCTGTGCGAGGAACGTGTATGTGCTGTGGAGGTTTGCGATCCCGCCGGCGGGGCCGGCATGGTCTGGGTCGACGGCGTGCTGCAGGGTCAGGACGAAGTAGCCAACGACGACCGGCGCGACGATCAGCACGAGCGTCGCCCAGAAGAGGCCGCGCCGTTTAACCAGCTTCATCAGCTCGGCGCCCACCATTGCCCTCCAGGGGATGGCCGTCGGGGGAGCAGGGGCTGTTGGGAGGGCGCTCATTCGGTTCCTCCGAGACGTTTTGTGATCTGCAGGAAGCGATCCTCAAGGGAGGCGCGCTGGGAATCGAGCTTGGAGACGACGATGCCGTGGGCTGTGAGACGTCGGTTCAGCTCGCCGGCGGCCTCCTCGGCCGTCAGCTCGAGATCGGAGGCGAGCGTCACCACGATGCCCGTGCCGTTGCGCTCAATTGACCGGACCGCTGCATGGCCGACAAGCACGGCCTGCGCCCCGACTTCGTCCGGCGTGCCGATCAGCACGGTACGGTCTCCGCTTCCCTTGAGCTCTTCGATCGAGCCCTGGACGACGACGCGCCCGCCGTCGACGATCGCGACCGCGTCACAGATCCTCTCGACCTCGTCGAGGAGGTGCGACGAGAGGAGAACCGTGCGACTCTCGCCGACGAAGGCGCGGATCATGTCGCGGAACTCGTGGATCCCGGCCGGATCGAGGCCGTTGGTGGGCTCATCGAGCAGCAGCAGCTCGGGGTCGGCGAGCAGCGCCCGGCCGACGCCGAGGCGCTGGCGCATGCCCAGCGAGTAGCTGCGAACGCGCTCGTCCGCCCTCTCGCTCAGGCCCACTCGCTTCAGCGCCCCGTCGATGCGCGCCTCGGCCGCGCCGCCACGGACAGCCGCGGCAATCTGAAGGTTCTCGCGTCCCGTCAGGAACGGGTGGAAGCGCGGCTCCTCGACGATCGCACCGACTCGGGCTAGTGCCGCGCCGCGCAGCTCGGGTACGGGCAATCCAAGAAGCCGCATTTGTCCGGAGTTGGCCTCAGTCAGCCCGAGCAGCAGCCGGATTAACGTCGTCTTCCCAGCCCCGTTCGGGCCGAGGAAGCCGAAGGCGCTGCCGCGGGGGACGGCGAGATCGAGATCCGCGAGCGCAGTGCGCTCGCCGAAGCGCTTGGTCAGACCCTCGACTTCAATGGCTAGGTCACTCACTGCGACAACTCCAGTTTCCGACGCGCCGCTGCGTCGAGGCTCGGCGCGGACGGCCTCGCAGTCTCAGGTGCGACGCGGTTATCGAGGGATCGCGCGCGTGACATGTCGAGGACGATCAGCGTGAGATTGGCGCCGGCGGCAGCTCCGACGATCGCCGTGACGAGCGCCAACAGGTCTGTGCCGGCCCGGAAGCCGAGCCAGGCGCCGGCCAGGCCGGCGGCAACGGCGACCACGAAGCCGATCGTCTTCCGCCGCCCCGGCCACTCGCGGCTCCGCCACGCGTAGTAGATGCCCAAGCCGACCGGCAAGCCGACCGAGATCGTCGCGAGCCAGGGATCGTCGAGCGACGTGCCCGGCATCGTCGTGATGACGAGCAGTACGCCTGCAAACCACCCGCCCAGCCCGAGCACGACCGGATACAGCGACCGCATGAGCACGCTCTTCTTGTGCCCGAAGTGAGGCTTGCGGCGCAAGGCCATCCAGAGAAGCGAAAGGACGGTCAGGGCTGCGAGCCCGACCATACCGCCGGCGATGCCCTTGCCGAGTGCGGGCTGTGTGACCTCGGGCGTGAAGTCGACCGGCTGCGGCTTGTAGAGGGAGTCGTCGACCCGGCCGGTGGAGAGGAACGTGTTGATCAACCTGGTGCCGGCCGCCGGCTGCTCCGTCCAGATGCTCGTCGAGTGCCCGAACCCCTGCAGCACGACCTGGTGGCCGTTCGGGAGCGAGGGAAGGAGCTCCTCGGTCGCGACCTGCGGCGGCGTCGCGAAGTCGAGCTCGCCGCCGATGAGGAGGGTCTCGACATTCGACGGCCGCACGACGGTGTACTCGTCGTCATCGGGCCCGGCGGGCCAAGCGTCGGCGATTTGGCCGCCACCCCAGATGAACGAGGTGGCCGCGTGGCCGAGGTTCGAAGTGTCCCCTCGCTCGCCGGAAGAGAAGTAGTCCCGCGCCGCCTGAGCGTCGATCCTCGCGACAGCGGCGTAGTCGCCCCAAACGCCTAGCGCGTGAAAGGCCAAGTCGCCCAGGAGTGACTGGAACCAGAACCCGCTCGCATCATCGTCCGCAGCGGAGAGCCACGAACTCAGCGTCATCGGCCCATTAAGGGGCGCGTCCTCCGCTGTGGTCTCCATCAGCCCGAAGAAGGAGGCGACACGGACGCTGGAGTCCTTGATCGGGAGGAAGAACCAGCTTTCGGGCACATCCGTCCGTCCCATCAGGGCAGCGAGATCGTCGGTGCGCTTGCTGCAGGTCGCGTCTTTCGAGCAGTGGTCCGAGTAGCGCCCGATCAGCTCGTTCGTCGTCTTCGGATCCCAGAGGAAGTGGCCGGGCGGGTTCACGCTCATCATCACCGAACGGTGGATACTCTCCGGGTAGCGCCAGGCGTAGATCATCGCCGTCCGCGTTCCGACGCTCTCGCTGAGTAGGTCGATGCGGTCATAGTCGAGCGCCTTCCGCACCGCCTCGAAGTCGTCCACGCGTTGTGCAAGCGTGTACCCGGCGAGGTCCACGCCCTCGTCCATGAGTCGAGCTGCGCAAGCCCGGAAGCCGGCGGTATACGAGTCGAAGAATTTCTTGCCGAGGATGTCCGTCGAGTGCTTGACAGCGGACTCGACCTCCGGACAGTCGAGCACCGAGGAGCCCTCAACTCCGCGATAGCCGACGAGGACGACGTCGCGGTCCTCGGCGAACCGATTTGCCCAGGGGAGCTGCATGTTCGTGAGTCCTGGGCCGCCCTTGAGCCAGAAGACCGGCTCGGCGGGGTTGTTGGTCTGGGCACGGATCCGGGTCACCGGAAGCGCGATCAGCCGGGACTGCGGATCGGCCCGGTTCTCCGGCACGACGAGGGTTCCACAGTCGGCCGCATAGCTGCCGTTCTCGGTGGAATAGGTGCAGGGATCGAGGAGAAGGTCGCCGGCCATTGCACCGGCCGGCACGGAGATCGGATCGTCCGCGGCGCCGAGCTTGAGATATGCGAGCCCAAGTGCCACGACCCCGATCAGCGTGAGAGCGACGATTCGTGTGCGTGTCATGGCGAGTCCTTTCGCGGCCGACCCCCGGGCCCGCGTGGGGCCCGGGGGTTGACTATCGGTTCTTAGGCGCCGACGGGGGTAGGCGGGGCCTCTGGCGGAGCCTCGGTGTCCTCATCGAAGCGAGGCAGCCACTCGAGCCAGCTCGGCAGGTACCAGTTCCAGTCTCCGAGCAGCTTCATCGAGGCGGGCAGAAGCACGGCCCTGACGATCGTCGCGTCGAGGAGGACGGCAACGGCGAGCCCGACGCCGAACTGCTTGAAGAACATCAACGAGAGGGTCGCGAAGATCGCGAACACGAAGACCATGACGATCGCGGCGCTCGTGACCACTCCCGCCGTCGACCGGATCCCATACGCGATCGCCTCGTCGCTCCCGACCCCACGGTGAAACGCCTCACGGATGCGGCTGAGGATGAACACGTGGTAGTCCATCGAGAGCCCGAAAAGGATCACGAACAGAAGCAGCGGGATCACGGGGTCGATCCCCGCGGTCGAGCTGAACCCGATCAGGTCCTTCCCGTACCCGTTCTGGAAGACCAGGACGAGGACTCCGTAGGACGCGGCCACGGACAGCAGGTTGAGCACGATCGCCTTCGCCGCGATCACGAGCGAGCGGAACGCGAACAGCATGAGGACGAACGCGAACGCGAGCACGAACGCGAACACGAGCGGAAGCTCCGACTTGATCTCGTTCTTCGAGTCGATCCACGCGGCCGTGAGCCCGGTGACGCCGGCTTCCGCATCGGGCAGCGCACCGACGGTCTGGGGAACGACGTCTGTACGCAACGCAGCGAGCGAGGCTTCAGAGGCCGCATCGGTGCCCGCACCGTCGATCGGAACGGTGATGTTGGCCACCCTCGCGTCCTGATTGACGTCCACCGTGACCGGCTCGTACGCGCGGCCGGTGGCGACGGCCCGCTCCCGGAGCTCCTGAATCGCGGCCTGCACCTCCGGGGCGTTCACGTTCGGCACCTTCACGACGATGTCGGCGGGAAGCGCTTCGCCCGGGAAGGCCTCCTGCATGCGGTTGTAGGTCTGCATCACGGGCAGGGACTGCGGGAACGAGTCCGGGCCCCCACTCTGCAGCCGCAGCTGCGTCGCGGGGATGGCAAGCGCGACCAGCAGCCCGCCGGAGAGGGCGGCCGAGAAGACCGGCCTCCGCATGACCCGGTCGACG
>JBKPFG010000170.1:0-3413 GCA_046728735.1 Actinomycetota bacterium | reverse complement strand
TACGCCATGAGCGTGATCGTCTCGCGGGCGCTCCCCGACGTCCGCGACGGTCTCAAGCCCGTCCATCGCCGGGTTCTCTATGCGATGAACGAGGCCGGCCTGCAGCCGAATCGCTCGCGGGTCAAGTGCGCCCGCGTCGTCGGCGACGTGATGGGCTCGTATCACCCGCACGGTGACGCGGCCATCTACGACACCCTTGTTCGTCTCGCCCAGCCCTTCTCGCTCCGCTATCCGCTCGTCGACGGGCAGGGGAACTTCGGCAACATCGACGACGACCCGCCGGCTGCATACCGCTACACGGAGGCGCGGCTCGCGCGCATGGCGACCGAGATGCTGCGCGACATCGACGCGGACACCGTCGACTTCGTCCCCAACTACGACGAGAAGCACAAGGAACCGTCGGTCCTGCCGTCGAGGTTCCCCAACCTGCTGGTCAACGGCTCGGCGGGGATCGCGGTCGGCATGGCGACGAACATTCCGCCGCACAACATGGCGGAGGTGATCGACGGGATCCTCGCGATGATCGAGGACCCGGACATCAACGTCGAGAAGCTGGCGAAGCACATCAAGGGGCCCGACTTTCCGACCGGCGCGATCGTCGTCGGCCGCGAGGGCGTTCGCGAGGCCTATCGCTCGGGCCGTGGGCGCATCGTCATGCGGGCCCGGGCGCACATCGAGGAGCTGCGGGGCGGGCGCACCGCGATCGTCGTCAGCGAGCTGCCCTACGGGGTGAAGAAGGGCGGCGACGCGGGCGTGATCAAGAAGATCGCCGACCTCGTCAACGACAAGGTCTTGCCCGAGATCTCGAACCTCGCCGACCACTCGGACAAGTCGGGGATGCGCATCCAGATCGAGGTCAAGCGCGACGCGATCCCTCAGGTCGTCCTCAATAAGCTCTTCAAGCACACGTCCTTGCAGACGACCTTCGGCTACAACGCCGTCGCGCTCGTCGACGGCGTCCCACGCACGCTCAGCCTGCTCGAGCTCATCCGCCACTACCTCGACTACCAGCGCGAGGTCGTCACCCGGCGGACGAAGTACGAACTCCGCAAGGCGATGGAGCGCGCCCATGTCCTCGAGGGCTACCTCATTGCGCTCGACAACCTCGACGCCGTCATCGCTCTCATTCGCGGGTCGGCCGACCCGGACGAGGCGCGCGCCGGCCTGATCGAGAGGTTCGAGCTCTCCGAGATCCAGGCGCAGGCGATTCTCGACCTCCGTCTCCAGCGTCTCACCGGGCTCGAGCGCAAGCGCATCCAGGACGAGTACGCCGACCTGCAGGAGCGCATCAACGAGCTCCGGGCGATCCTCGGCGAGGAGGCCGAGATCGACCGCCTCATCCGCGAGGAGCTGCTCGAGGTCAAGAACGCCTACGCGCGCAGCGACGACCGCCGCACAGAGATCGTGGCCGCCGAGGGAGATCTCGAGCTCGAAGATCTGATCGCCGAGGAGGACATGGTCATCGCGATCACGCGCTCCGGCTATGTCAAGCGTCTTCCCGTGACGACCTACCGAGAGCAGCGCCGAGGCGGGATCGGCGTCATGGGCATGGACCTCAAGGACGAGGACTACATCGAGCACCTCGTCGTCGCCTCCACGCACGACTACCTGCTCTTCTTCACCTCGGTCGGGAAGGTCTACCGTCTCAAGGTGCACGAGCTTCCGCTCGGCAGCCGGCAGTCCAAGGGCCGAGCTCTCGTCAATCTCCTGCCACTCGCGCAGGGCGAGAGCGTGCGCACGCTCATCGCGACCCGCGACTTCGAAGAGGCGGAGTATCTCGTCCTCGCGACGAAGAACGGCGTCGTCAAGAAGACGCGCTTTGCCGAGTACAACACCCCGCTCAAGGCCGACGGGATCATCGCCATCAAGCTGCGGGACGAGGACGAGCTCGTGGCTGTGCTCCACTCCTCCGGCGGCGACGACATTCTCATGGTCTCGCGCAAGGGCCAGGCGATTCGCTTCTCCGAGGGCGCCGCCCGCCCTATGGGCCGCGTGACCGAGGGCGTCCGAGGGATGAGCTTGCGCGAGGACGACGAGGTGATCGCAGCCAGCTTGGCGCAAAACGACGCCGATCTCCTCGTCGTGACGCGCAACGGCTACGGCAAGCGGACGCGGATCGACCAGTATCCGTCCAAGGGCCGCGGCGGGCTCGGTGTCAAGACGGTGCAGCTGACCGAGGCTCGTGGAGAGCTGGCCGGCGCGCTCGTTGTTCGCGACGGCTACCAGGTGATGCTGATGTCCACCGGCGGAACGGTGATCAAGGTTCCCGTCGAAGACGTGAAGCGGCTCGGCCGCGCGACACAGGGCGTGATCGTCATGCGGACCCGCGAGGGCGAAGAGGTCTCGACACTTGCGCCGGTCGTCGAGCAGGCGAGCCCGGACGAGGACGCCCCGCCCGAGACCGCCCCGCCCGACACCGCGTCGGCGCCGACCAACGGAACCTCTCCAGAAGCCTCCGAGTAGCTTTCGCGCAGTTTGGGAGTGGTTTGAGTGGATTCGGCTTCACAAAGCCCGCCTCCGGTGTTAGCGTGGGAGCCCTCTCCCCGCTCGAAAAAGGTGCGTCTATGGCGGTTCCGCGGCATGTTGATCTTCTAGAACCAGTAAACCTCTCCGACCATCTGGACAAGATCGAGCTCTATCTCGGCCAGGTGTGCCAGGTCGCCGGCATCTCGAAGATGCAGCTCGACTACTGGACGAACAAGGCGCAGATCCCCACGAAGGGCAAGAAGCAGCGGATCTACGACATGGATGCGGTCGAGACGGTCATGCTGATCAAGCAGGGCAAGGACAAGGGGCTCAACCTCTCGACGGCGATCGATGCGGCGCGGAAGTACAAGGAAGCGCGCGCGTTCGGCATCCGAGTCCCTTAGCCCTCCGGCCGGTCGTTAAGACTCCCTCAGAACTCCCGCTGCCGATTCGGGCGCCAGCGTGTTGACGAAGTAACCGGCCCCGAGCTCGAGGCCGGCGAGGATCGTCAGGCGCGGCACGACTTCCAGGTGCCAGTGGCCGGTGGCGTGGAGCCAGACGTTGACGGGTACGGCGCCCTCCGCGACATGGAGGCGGCGCAGCCCCTCGGCCACGAGGGCCAAGGCAGGGCCGAGTGACTCACTGCCGAAGGGGTCGCCCTCGCAGTTCTGAGGGGCGACGAGGAGCTCATAGGGCTGGCGGCCGGCGAAGGGGCAGAGGAGGACGAGGCCGTCGCGCTCGGAGACGACGCGGATGCGCTGCTCGAGCTCCTCGGCGAGCACCCGGCAAAGCACACAGCCACCCTCGTCGGCCTGGGCCTGGCGCTCCTGGACGGCGAGCGGCGGCTCCTCTTTCAGCCAGACGAGCTGCGAGTGGCTGTGCTGGAGGCTTGCCCCGGCTGCCCGGCCTTCGTTGACGAGCGCCTGGACGTAGGCAAAGCCCTGTTC
>JBKPFG010000016.1:0-1390 GCA_046728735.1 Actinomycetota bacterium | reverse complement strand
ATCTCGCCGTGCGTGAAGCGGTGGCCGAACGTCGACCCCCGGAAGCCCTCGACCGTCGTTTCGTCGAGCTTCGCGCACAACCAGCGCACGGGCCTCGCGAATCGAAGCCCGCTCTGATCCCACACCATCGACTTGGAGAAGGCGAGGCTCCGGACGAGCTCGTTCAGCCGCTCGGGAAGCGCCTCGGCGAGCGGACGGCCCGCCTTCGTGACGCCCAGGAACCCGTCGCGCACCTCCAGCTCGCCGACCGAGACGCCCTGCTTGCGCGCGAACCCCTCCGCCGCCTTGTCCCGGAGCTTCTCCGGCGGTCCCTGAACCCATTCGTCGGGCTCACGCTCGGGCGCCTCGTTCGAGAGGAGGACGAGCCGTCGCGGCGTCGCGTAGACGTGGCCGCCGAAGAGCGGCACCCAGGACTCCCGCATCTGGCGGATGGCCTCCGCGCAGGCGGAGGCGGGCAGCTCCTCGCATCCGATCTCAAACAGCAGCGTCGGCAAGCTTCTCCACGTACTGCTCGGCCACCTTGCGGGCGAGGTTGCGTACGCGCGCAATGTAGGCCGCCCGCTCGGTGACCGAGATGGCCCCGCGAGCGTCGAGCAGGTTGAAGGTGTGCGAGCACTTGAGCACCTGGTCGTAGGCGGGCAGCGGCAGGTCGCGGGCGAGCAGGTCCCGGCACTCGGTCTCGTGCTCCTCGAAGCGCTTTGTGAGGATGTCGACGGGAGCGACCTCGAAGTTGTAGGTCGACCACTCTCGCTCGTTCTCCTTGTAGACCTCGCCCCATGTCACGCCGGGCGCCCACTCGAGGTCGAACGCCGACTTCTTGCCCTGGAGGAACATGGCGAGCCGTTCCAGGCCGTACGTCATCTCGGCCGGGATCAGGTCGAGCTCGAGACCGCCGAGCTGCTGGAAGTAGGTGAACTGCGTCACCTCCATCCCGTCGCACCACACCTCCCAGCCGAGCCCCCAGGCTCCGAGCGTCGGGCCTTCCCAGTCGTCCTCGACCAGCCGCACGTCGTGCTTTTGCAGGTCGATCCCGAGTGCTTCGAGCGACCCGAAATAGAGATCGAGGACGTCTTCCGGCGCCGGCTTCAGAACCACCTGGTACTGGAAGTAGTGCTGGAACCGAAAGGGGTTCTCGCCGTAGCGCCCGTCCGTCGGCCGGATGCAGGGCTCGACGTAGGCCGTCTTCCACGGCTTGGGCCCCAGACACCGGAGGAAGGTCGCGGGGTTGAAGGTGCCCGCGCCCAGCTCCGTGTGGTACGGCTGCATGATCACGCAGCCGTAGTCGGCCCAGTACCGCTCCAGGCCCGCGATCATCTCCTGGTACGTATCGCTCACGCGCGGGTCTGGGCCAGCGTCCGGAGGCGAAAGCCGCCGTGGTACTCGTACGAGG
>JBKPFG010000109.1:0-5152 GCA_046728735.1 Actinomycetota bacterium | reverse complement strand
GCGCGCGGCGCGCCCCGACGCGACGCCGTCCGGCCCGATTCCGGTGGGAACTGCGGTGCACACGGGCGAGGCGTTCGTGGGAGGGACCGGCCCGGGCGGCACCATCGAGGACTTCACGGCGCTCGGCGATGTCGTCAACACCGCGGCGAGGCTTGCTGCCGCGGCGCACGCTGGCGAGGTGATCGTCAGCGTGGCAGCGGCCGAGGCCGCGGGCGCGGATAGCGCCGATCGACGCGCCCTAGAGATCCGTGGCCGGGCGGAGCCCGTCGAAGTCGTGGTTCTCCGCCCCGCGCAAGTCGAGATCGGCGCCGGTTCGTAGCCCGCCCATTGCGGCACGAAGCCTGATAACCGTTTCCGGGAGCCGCGGAAGGCCGCCGCGTCGCGGCGACCTTCCGGGCGATTGGCCGTCAGTAGGCCGTTCTGCCGTGTCTTCGGCCGACGACCGCGCGATAGATCAGAAGCAGCACGATCGCGCCGATGATTGCTCCGAGCCACGTGCTGAGGTCGAAGAACTCGTCGATCGGGTCGCCGAATCCGAGCGCCTTCGCAATCAGGCCGCCGATGAATGCTCCGGCGACGCCGATCAGCGTCGTGACGATCATTCCTCCGGGGTCGTCGCCCGGGAGGATCGCCTTGGCGATGATCCCCGCCAAGAGCCCCAGGATTATCCAGCCGATGATGCCCATTGCACCTCCTTAGCGCCCCCACAACGAAGCCAACAAGGCTTCGGATACGCACTGCGAGAGGTATTCGCAGGGGTATGGGGCGCGTAAGCGAGCTGGGGCTACGAGCCGGGCCCCGCGGGTAGTTCTCTGAAATGCGAGCGAAACTTCCGGATGCGCTCGGTCGCCTGCGGAACGACCTCGCCGCCGTCCGCCTCGACCTCGCGGTCCCGGGCGCAGAAGAGGCGCGGCGAGCGCGGGACGACCTTGTCGCACAGGTCGACGACTATCTCCTCCCGCGGCTCGCGCAGATGGATGCGCCGGCGCTCATCGTCGTCGGCGGCTCGACGGGGGCCGGCAAGTCTACGCTCCTGAACAGCCTCGTCGGGTCGGTGGTGAGCCGGGCAGGCGTCCTGCGTCCGACGACCCGCGCGCCGGTGCTCGCCTTCCATCCGGACGACCTCGAATGGTTCGAGGGTGCACGGGTGCTGCCCGGCCTGCCGCGAGCGAGCGGCGGTGAGGCGCAACCGGGGACGCTGCAGCTCGCACCGACGGAGTCGCTTCCGCCGGGGCTTGCCCTCCTCGATTCGCCCGACATCGACTCCGTCCTCAGCGAGAACCGCGCGCTCGCCGGCCAGCTCCTCGCTGCGGCCGACGGCTGGCTCTTCGTCACCACCGCCGCCCGCTATGCCGACGCGGTGCCCTGGGAATTCCTCCGTGCGGCGCGCGACCGAGGGACTGCACTCTCTCTCGTTCTCAACCGTGTGCCGGAGGACGCCGGCCGGGAGGTGCCCGCGCACCTGCAACAGATGCTCCAGGACGAGGGGCTGCCCGAGGCCGACGTGCTGGTCGTGCCCGAGACGCCTCTTTCGGAGGGCCTGATTCCTGCGCCCGCGCTTGCGCCTGCCCGCGCGTGGCTCGACGATCTCGCTGCCGACGCGCAGGGGCGTGCGGCGCTCGTACGCCGGACGCTGCGCGGTGCGCTCGCGAGCCTCCCTGCTCGTGCGGCGGTCGTCGAGAGTGCTGCGGTCCAGCAGCTCTCGGCTGCAGCGGAGCTTCGCGCGGAGGCAGACGCCGCGTATGCAGCGGCGATGCAGGAGGTCGAGACGGCGCTGCGGAGCGGCTCGCTTCTGCGAGGCGAGGTGCTTGCTCGCTGGCACGAGGTGGTTGGAACCGGAGACGTGATGCGGGCACTCGAGTCGCGGGTCGGCTGGGCGCGCGACCGGCTCAGGGGTCTCGTCAGTGGGAATGCGGCCGCCGACGGCGAGCTGCGCGAGGCAGTTGAGAACCGCGTCGAGGCCGTTGTCCGCGCCGCGGCCGAGCGCGCAGCTGAGCGGACGGCTCGGGCCTGGCGAGAGCGAGTCCCAGGGCAAGCGCTTCTCGCCGGGACGACGGGTCTCGATCGCGCTTCCCTGGGGCTCGAGGCTGCCACGGAGGACGAAGTGCGAGCCTGGCAGGGCGTCGTCTTCGATCTCGTCCGGGAGCAGGGCGCCTCAAAGCGCGCGACCGCGCGCATTGCGTCGCTTGGGGTCAACGGGGCGGGGCTGACTGTCATGCTCGCCGTTTTCGCCCATACGGGCGGGCTGACCGGCGCCGAGCTCGTCGTCGCGGGCGGTACTTCGGCTGTGAGTCAGAAGCTGCTCGAAGCGATCTTCGGCGACCAGGCGGTGCGCACGCTTGCCGCGCAGGCCCGTGAGGATCTCTTCGCGCGGGTCGAGCGCCTCTTGCGTGAGGACGCCGAGCGCTTCGATTCGCTCCTGGACGAGACCGCGCCTGAGGCGGAGGGCTTCGCCCGACTCCACGGGGCGGTTGAGGCAATACGCCGGGCCGCATGAAGGGCAACCTCGACCAGCGTCTGGCCGCCCTCGGCGAGGCGGCCGACCTTGCGGACGGGCGGCTCGACGACGAAGCCATCGAGAAGGCCCGCGCGGTCGTCGCGCAGGCCGGAGAACGGCTCGGCCTCGGACTCGAGTCCACGGTCGTCGCGCTCGCCGGCCCGACCGGGGCCGGGAAGTCGCGGCTGTTCAACGCGCTCGCCGGGGTCGAGCTGGCGGCTGTAGGGCGCCGCCGACCGACGACGGGCGCGGGGGAGGCAGCAGTCTGGGGCGACGGCGCCGATCCTCTGCTCGACTGGCTCGAGATTCCACGCCGCCACCGCCTTGGGGCGGACGGCCTCGCCGGCCTCGTCCTTCTCGACCTCCCTGACTTCGACTCGGTCGAGACGACGCACCGGGTCGAGGTTGACCGCATCGTCGGCCTCGCCGACCTCGTCGCCTGGATCGTCGAGCCGCAGAAGTACGCCGATGCCGCACTCCACGATCGCTACCTGCGCCCGCTCGCCTCGCACGCGGAGGCGATGGCGGTCGTCCTGAACCAGGCCGATCTTCTGTCTCCTCGGGACGTCGACGCCTGGCGCGCGGACGTCAAGCGTCTACTGGCCGAGGACGGCGTCGACGGCGCGTCGCTTCTGGTCGTCTCCGCCGAAACGGGAGAGGGACTGGACGACCTGCGGCGGCTGCTCGCAGAGCGCGTGCGGGCGCGCGACACCGCCGTGGCGCGGCTCGCGGCGGATGTGGATGACGCCGTGGACGCGCTCGGCGCGGCGTGCGGCGACCGAGACGCGGCCGGGATCCAGAAGGAGGATCGCCGCCGCCTCGCCGCCGCGCTCGAGGACGCCGCTGGAGTCCCCGCTGTCCTCCGGGCGGTCGAGGGCGCCCACCGGCGCCGCGGCGTTCTTGCGACCGGCTGGCCGTTCGTCCGCTGGGTGCGCCGTCTGCGTCCCGATCCTTTACGGCGCCTACGTCTGCCCGAAACGCCCCAGCCAGGGGTGCGCACGTCGCTCCCGCGGCCCTCCGGCGTCCAGACCGCACAGGTGGCGACCGCGGCGCGCCGGCTCGCCGACCGTGCCGCCGAGGGGCTTGCGGAGCCATGGCCCAGGCTTGTCCGCGACGCCGCCACCGCCCGCGACGCCCAGGTTGCGGAGCGCCTGGACAAGGCCGTGTCCGGCGCCGATCTCCATGTCTCGCGCCCGCGCTGGTGGAGCCTCGCGGCCCTTCTCCAGAAGGCCCTCGCGCTCGCCGTCCTCGCCGGCGGCCTCTGGTTGCTCGTCCTCGCAGTACTCGGCTACCTCCACGTGGACGAGGTCGTGCCGCTCCCGGAGGCGTACGGCATCCCGATCCCTACCTGGCTCCTCGCCGGCGGCGCGCTCGTGGGGATCGTTCTCGCTTTCCTCGCGCGCCTCGTCAACGGGGGCGGCGCGCGACGGCGTGCTCGCGCGGCCGCCCGCTCGCTCCGTGCAAGGGTTGCGGAGGTGGGCGACGAGCTCGTCGTCGCTCCGGTGGAAGCCGAGCTCGACGTCCAGCGGCGGTTCTGCTCGGCGGTCGCGCGCGCCCGCCGCGGTGGGCGCCGCCAATGAGGCAGGACGCGGTCAACCTCCTCGGCCGGATCCTCCCGCTCGCGGCCGCGGTCGGCCGGGGAGTGCGCACGCTCGGCGTCGTCGGGCTGGGCGCCGCGGCCGCGATCGCGCTCGTCGTCCTCGTCCGCTGGACTCCAGGGGACGGGGAGGACTGGGCCGGCCTCGTCGTCCTCAGCGTCCTGCTCGCCGTCCCGGCGGCCGTCCTGCTCGCCTTCTCGTTCGTGCTCGGGGAGGTGGTCGAGCTGCCCGAGCGGCTGCGCGGCTACCCGGGCACGACGCGGGAGCACGTTGCGGAGCTCAGCGCGATCGCGCAGGACGCGCAGAGGCGCGAACGGCCGGCCTGGCGGCGCCTGCCGGGGAGCACGTGGCGACTCGCGAGACTCGTACGCTCGGCCCGTGAGCTGCTCGCGCCTCACGCGCCGCTGCTTCCCCTCTTCAGCGTGACGTTCCTGATCGCGACGGTCGTCTCAGCGCTCCTCGTGCCCCTCGTGGTTCTCGCCGCGCTCGTGGTAGTCCTCGCGGCCGCTGTCGCCTAGACCGCCCGCGCCCAACACTCCCGCCGGTACGGCTAGCCGTACCCCGGAATACCTGTCTGCCCCACTGCGTTGAGCACTCCTGTTAGCGCACACTAACCCGAACGAACCAAAGTGCTCACGGAAGGACAAATGCCATGACCCAAGAGACTTACGACAAGCGCTGGAAGGCCCTCGCCGTCCTCGGCATCGCGTACCTCATGGTCGTGCTCGACGTGGCGATCGTGAACGTTGCCCTGCCCTCGATTCAGACGGATCTCGGCTTCGCGCCGGAAGATCTCCAGTGGGTCGTCAGCGGCTACGCGTTGACCTTCGGCGGCTTCCTGCTACTGGGCGGGCGAGCGGGCGACCTGCTGGGCAGGCGCATGATCTTCATGATCGGCCTCGCCGCGTTTGCCGCCTTCTCGCTCCTCGCGGGGCTCTCGACCTCACCGTCGATGCTGATCGGCGCGCGGCTCCTGCAGGGCGCGGCCGGCGCGGTGCTCTCGCCGTCGGTCTTCTCGATCACCTCCGTCCTCTTCAAGGAGGGCGCGGAGCGGAAC
>JBKPFG010000207.1:0-7761 GCA_046728735.1 Actinomycetota bacterium | reverse complement strand
AGCGTCGCCCAGCGCCGGCTCTCGACGCCCGTGCGGGACATGCGCCGGCGCGTGGCTCGGATGAGCGGCAGCCTCGAGCGCCGTGACGGGACGACCCAGCCGCTGACGTCCGCAGAGTTCATGGTTCCGCTGGAAGGAGCGCTACAGGCGCTCACGGCGGGCATCGTTGCCCTCGCCGTCGCGCTCGTCATCATGCGCCTGTGATCATGTTCCCGCACGTGCCGCCGGCGCCTCCGGCGCTCGTCCGGCCGGTGATCAGCAACCCGGGGCCGCGAGAGGTCTCCTTCGGCACGGTCGCGGGTCGCGTTGGAGCGGGGACGACCCGCATCGTGGTCAGGGTGGACGGGGTGACGAAGGCAGACCTCTCCCTCGCCCCCGAGCGCTCCCGCTTCTTCATCCCGCCGAGGGCGTTCCGAATCCGGGTTGTCCTGCCGCCGCGCGACGTCAAGATCCGTGTCATCGCGTTCAACGACGCAGGGGAGAGCGCCGGTCGAAGCGTCGCGCCGGTGTTCGGGCTCCCTCGAGCTGCTTTTCCCACCCCGATCCGAAGCATCGAGGACTCGGTGCTGAGGCGCCGGATCCACGAGCTCGTGCAGGCCTACCCCGGGCCGGCGTCCGTCTACGTGCAGGACCTCCGTTCGGGCCGGGGAGCCGCCTGGAATGCGCTCGCCCGCCACGAGGCCGCGTCGACGCTCAAGCTCGGGATCGCGCTCGAGGTACTGCGCGTCCTGCCGCAGAAGCCGGCGCCGGGCACGTATCTGGCCGACCTCTTTCGACGGATGCTGGTCTATTCGGACAACCAGGCCGCAAACGACCTCGAGGTCTGGCTCGGGGGATCGACGACCGGTGGCGCCGCGCGCGTCAACGCGACGCTGCAGGCGCTCCATCTGTCCGGATCCCACATGTACGGCGGTTACCTCGTCGGCACGGCCCCCGACCGACCGATTCCGCTCCGGGTCGACAACCAACCCCCCTACTACTCGTTCGGCAAGTACACGACAGCCTGGGATCTGGCCCGGCTCCATCGCCTCTTCCATCGGGCCACCGTCGGTCAGGGGGCGCTGCTCGACCTCCCGGGACGCTTCACGCCCTCGGATGCGCGCTACCTCCTTTACACGCTCGCGCACGTCCAGGACCCGGGGAAGATCGACCGTTACATCGGCGACAGCGCAGGCGTCTCCGTCCTGCACAAGGCAGGGTGGATCTCCCACGCGCGCCACGACAGCGCTCTCGTCTTCTGGCGCGGCGGCGCGTTCGTCGTGACCGTGATGACCTGGAACTGGGGCGAGGCGGGAACCTCGTCGGACGTCCTCGCCGGGCGGGTGGCACGGGCTGCTCTTCGTCGCTTCTCGGCAATCGCGGGCCGGCACCCCGATCCCCACGGCTGGCTCATCCGGTCGTAGGATTCGCCGGTGGCCCTCGCCTTCGAGCTCGCATTCGCAGCAGGCCTGGCCGTCATCGGTCTTTCCCTTGCCGTGGTCGCGTTCGGTCACGCCCAGGAGCGGTACTTCTTCTGGACAGCGGTGGTGCTGGCCCTCGGCTCGCTCGCAGCCGGGGCGGCCCTGCTCGTCAATCTCATCGAGCCGTTCACGGAGACGGACGCGATCGTCCTGGCCGCAGGCGGGCTCGCCGCCGCCGCGATCGCAGAGCTGGGGCTGGTCGCCTACCTGCGAGCCCTGCGCCGTACCCGGGAGGTCGAGCGACTCAGTGACACCGCTCGGGAGGAGCTCGCCCGCTTCGTCGAGACGGAGATGCGCGAGCGCATGCTCGAGCTCGAGCGCCTCCTGGCGCGTGAGCGCGCCAATGCGAGCCACCAGCTGAGCGAGCAGGAACGGCGGCTCTCGGAGCAACGGCGAGACATCGTCGAGCGCCAGACCGAACGCGCGCGCGTCGAGCTCACCCAGGCCGTATCGGCCGTACAGGAGAGGCTGGAGCGCCGCCTCATGGCCTGGGCGGCGGATCTGGACCGTGGCCAGCGCGAGCTCGAGGCGCATCTCACCGCCCTCGGCGAGCGGCAGCGAGAGGCGGTCGCCGCCTATGAGGCGCGTCTCGATGCGGATGCCGAGCGTGTCGAGGCCGCGAGCGAGGAGCAAAAGCTCGCCCTCTTGAAGCTCCGCGAGGCCCTGCAACGACTGGGGACCGAGTTTCTCGAGGAGGGCCGATCCGAGATCGAGGTGCATGCGGCCGAGCGCCGCCGCGCGCTCCACGAGGTCAGCGAGCGCATCCGCAGCCGCGAGCGCGCCCTCCGGGAGCAGATCGACCGCGAGGAAGGAGAGGCCCGGTCTCGTCTTTCCTCCGGCCTCGCAGATGCGGAGAAGCGCCATCTGGGCGCGCTCGAGCGAGCCTTCGACCGGGCCGCAACGCGACTCTCGGAGTATGCCGAGAAGCAATTCGACGCCCAGATCCGTGAGTCCCGCGAGAAGGCGGCTGAACGGCTCGCACGCGAGTTGGAGAAGGGAATCGAGCAGTTCGCGCGCCGGGCCGAGCAGGACATCGCCAACCGGATCGACGAGACGGCGCGGCAGAGCGCGGACAAGCTTCAGCGGCGGATCTCAGAGGCCACGCGCACGGGCGAAGCCCAGCACGACCTGGCCGCGGAGCGCGTGCGGCAGCTCACGGAGCGGCTCGAGGATGCGCTCTCGGCAGCGGAGGAAAGGCTCGCCGCGGTCGAGACGGACTACGTTCGCTCCGGTCGCCGTGGGCGGGATTAGCGCTCACTTTTTCGAGCAGGGTTCGTCTCAACTAAGCCGAACCTACGCGGGATGGAAGAGTTGACGACCCTCGAGCGAGAAAAGGACGAGCGCAACAAGGTCGAGAGTTGGCGCCTCCACGTCCTCATGGAGGCCGGCTACCCGCTTCCACTCGCGGAGCGAATCGCCCAGAGCGAAGCCGACCTCCACGAGGCGGTCGAGCTGGTCGGTCGCCGGGGCTGCTCGGCCGAAGTCGCGGCGCAGATCCTCCTCTAGCCCTCCTACCACCCCCTCTGGCCATTCGTCACGGGTCTGCGACGCCCTCGTGCGCAGACTCTGAGCTAGATTCGGCCTGTGAAGGTCGAGCACGAGCAGCAGGGCGACCGCAAGGTCTACTCCGTGTCTGCGTTCAATCGCGGTGTGGCTTCGTGGCTCACTCGACTGCCGACGATCTGGGTCGAGGGCGAGGTGACGGAGTTCCGCCGCCAGGACCGCTGGCAGAGCGTCTTCTTCACACTCAAGGACCCCGGCGACGGCTCGTGCCTGCCCGTGAGCATGCCCCGCAACGGCTTCGACGCTCTTCGCCTCGAGCTCGTCGACGGCCAGACCGTGCACGTCTTCGGCCGGCCCGAGCTTTTCGCCGCCCGCGGAGAGTTCCGTCTCCGCGCCCTGACGATCGAGCTCCTCGGCCTGGGAGCGGTGCTCGCCGGCCTGGAACGGCTGAAGCGGCAGCTTGCGGCAGAGGGCCTCTTCTCGTCCGAGCGCAAGCGCCGGCTGCCTGTCTTCCCGCGCCGGATTGCCCTCTTGACGGGGACCGAGGCCGCCGCTAAACGCGATTTCGTCACGGCCCTCACCGCGCGCTTCCCAGCCGCCCAGCTCCTCATTGCGCAGACCTACGTCCAGGGGCCCAGGGCCGCGCCAGCGCTGGCGACCGCCTTGTCGGATCTCGCCCGCGAGCCCGACGTCGACGTGGTCGTCCTGGCCAGAGGCGGCGGCAGCTTCGAAGACCTCCTCCCCTTCAGCGACGAACGCCTCGTGCGCGCGGTCGCCGCCTCGCCCGTCCCGGTGGTCTCCGCAGTCGGCCACGAGCAGGACACGCCGCTCTGCGACCTCGCCGCCGACGCCCGTGCGTCCACCCCTACGGCGGCAGCACGGCTCGTCGTCCCCGATGAGGCCGAGCTGCGGGAACGGCTTCGGGCGCAGCGAGCCCGCCTCGATCGAGCGCCGCTCTCGCTTGTCGAGCGCAAGCGGGCGGCCCTCGACTCGCTGGCCGCGCGCCTACGTGCGTTGTCCAATCAGGCAACATTGAACCGAGGATACGCGATCGTTCGGACGGACTCTGGCATCCTCCGCTCGTCGGCGAACGTGACGCAGGGGGAGCGCGTCGAGGTCGAGCTGGCAGAGGGCGGCCTCGGGGCCCGGGTGGAAGAGACTCGATCATGAACGAGTCGCTGACATTCGAAGAGGCGCAGCGCGAGCTGGAAAGGATCGTCTCCCAGCTCGAAGGTGGCCGCGCGAGCCTCGAGGACGCGGTCGCGCTGTGGCAACGGGGCGACGAGCTCTACCGCTACTGCCTCGAGAGGCTCGACTCGGCGGAGGGGAAGATCGAGGAGCTGGGTGACCGAATCGAGGAGGCCCAACCCTGATCGGCTGGCTCTACGACCTCATGGCCGGCCGCGCCGAACGCGCCGGTATCGGCGAGATGCGGCGCAGCTTGCTTGCGAATCTCGAGGGGGACGTGATTGAGATCGGCTCCGGTACGGGCGCGAGTCTTCCGTACTACGAGCGCGCCAGGCGCGTAGTCGCCGTCGAGCCTGACACGAGCATGGCGAAGCGCCTCCCGGGAAAGGTCGCGGAGGCGAAGGTCCCGATCGAGGTCGTGAACACCCAAGCCGAGAAGTTGCCCTTCCCCGACGAGAGTTTCGACGCAGCGGTCGCCGCCTTCGTCCTCTGCTCGGTCGACGATCAGCGCACGGTGCTGACCGAAGTCCGCCGCGTTCTGAAGCCGGGGGGAAAGCTCGCCCTTCTCGAGCACGTGCTGGGTGAGGGGCGAACCGCACGCTGGCAAGAGCGGCTCACGCCGCTCCACACGAAAATGGCAGGCAACTGCCACCTCAACCGCGACACGCGCGCTGCCGTGGCTGCCGCGGGCTTCGACGCGAGCGGCGTTGAAAGCACTCGCCTTCCCGGCACATACGTGCTCGTCGAACCGGGAATTCAGGGCGTCGCGATCAAGACCTCTTCGTAGAACTCCCCCCGACGTCGTCCGGTACGCCGGTTCACGTGACGCAGGATGCGGTCGTCGAGCTTGAGCCCGGCCGCGGCGAGAATGCCGTCGTAGAGGCCGCGGCGGTCGTTGACCACGATCACGACCTTGCCGCCGCGGCGAAGAGAACGTCGGGCCCGGGCGAGCACGGCGGCGATGTCATCGCAATAGCCCTTGACGCCGCGTCCGATCTCGTCCTCGTCGCGGCGCTCGAGGCCGAGCAGCTCGTAGGCGTAGGCGTGCTGCTCGTGGTAATCGATCAGCCCGGGATAGGGGGGCGACGTGAGCACGAGGTCGACGGGGCCAGGAGGATCGAGCTCTCGCGCGTCTCCGTGAAGCACCGTCACGGCCTCGGGGGACCGCAAGTCGGAGAACTCCTGCACCCGCTGGACCGCATCCCTCACATAGCGCCGCAGGAACTTGTCGGCTTCGGCGACCGGGCGGCAAACACGGCGGTGCTTGTGGCAGGAGTACTCCTTGCACGCTGGCTCGGCCGGGAAGTCGAGGTCGTCGTGGCGGGCAAGCCGTGCGGAGCGAGCGGACCTCGAGAGGACGACCTGCCAGAGCTCGGGGTAGGACGTGCCTGCGATGCGGTCGCGGAAAGCGACGAGCTCCGCGATCGACTGAGGCGCGAACCAACGCTTCAGGTACGGGGATACGGCGGGACGCTTCCGAGGCCTCTCGCGAGAGGAGAGCTGCACGACGTCTGCGAGTAGAGCGGCAGGGTCGTACTCAGCGGTTTTGACGCGCATGAGCAGGCAGTTGAAGGCCGAGACGTCGCAGCCGGCGGCCCGAGCACCGAACGCGTTCGCCTCGACGAGCGTCGTCCCCGAGCCCGCGAACGGATCCCAGACCAGCTGCCGTGGCCGGGCGTAGCGCCCGAGGAACACCTCTGCGAGCTGCGGCACGAACTTGCCCAGGTACGGATGCAGCCGGTGGACGTGCTTCGTGCGCTCGCGCTCCGGCAGCTCCTGTTCCGACCAGGAGAGCTCGAGGTCGATCTCGTCGTAGAGAAGCGCCTGCGTGCGCATCACCGAGGTGTTCGCCGCTTCCGCGCCCGGACCTTCTCTCGTATGATCCGGCCCGCATGGCCACGACTCCTGCGGACGCCCTCAGGCGGGTCCCGATCTTTGCGGGCCTCGACGACGACGACCTCGAACGCCTCGGGCGGCAGATGAAGGAGCGGCGCTTCAAAGAAGGCGCCGAAGTGACGACCGAAGGCGCGGGTGGAGCGGGATTCTTCGTCATCGTCGAGGGGAACGCGACGGTGAGCGTCGGCGGTGAGGCCCGTGCGACGCTCGGGCCCGGAGACTACTTCGGCGAGATCGCACTCATCGACGAGGGCACGCGTTCCGCCTCGATCACGGCTGCGACCGACCTCCTCTGCTACGGGCTCACCGCCTGGGAGTTCCGCCCCTTCGTAGAGGAGCATCCGCAGGTTGCCTGGACGCTCCTGCAGACGCTCGCCAGGCGCCTGCGCGAGTCCCAGGCGCACGAACACACGCACTAGCCAGGAGGTACGACATGGGCTGGCTCGACAATCTCTGGCGCAGGCGCCAGGACCCGTCGACGGACGCCGAGCGAGAGCGCGCGGAGGCTCGGACCGAAGAGGAAACTCGACGCGATCCGAAGGCCGAGGCGGACGCGCTCGAGGAGGAGGCCCACCGCCATCGTGACGAAGAGATCTTCCGCGAGCCTCGCATCCCACCGGGGACCGGCTAGGGTCAGCCGGCCTCGTGAGCGCGGAGCTCGAGCGACTAGGCCGCCGGCTCGTCGGCGCGTGGACGACCGAAGCGACTCACCCAGCAGTCCCGGGAACGACTGTCAGCGGCGGCGCCGAGGTGGAGTGGCTGGAAGGAGAGCGCTTCCTGATCTTCCGTGCTCGCAACGACCATCCCGACTTCCCCGACTCGATATCGATCATCGGCGACACCGACGGTCTCCAGATGCACTACTTCGACTCACGCGGCGTGCACAGGACCTACGAGCTACGCGTCACAGACGTGGGCTGGGAGATCGCGCGCGACCCGGCCGGTGACGCGCCGGAGACCGGACGTGACGCGCCGCCGTTCTCGCAACGACTCACGCTGACGTTCGAAGACGATGACAACACCATGGAGGGACGATCGAAGATCGCGCTTGACGAGAAAACGTGGCAGGACGACCTCCAGATCACGTACAGCCGCTCGCAGACGCGTTAGCTCAGGCGATCCGCTCGACTCGCTCGTCTTCGTCGACCTCGACCTCCGTCACCTCAGGCATGCGCTTCAGCATCGCGAAGGAGAAGCCCTCGCGCGCCAGGAAGAGGCCTCCGAGGCCGATGCCGACCGAGGCCTCGATCGCCTGCAGCCCGATCCCGTAGGCGAAGCCATGCCCGTAAGCGACCCCATACGAGAGGAGCGCGAAGGCGATCGCCGCCTGCAGCAGGCCCACGTTCCCGGGCCAGAACGGAAAGATCGTGACGACGTTCATGAGCATGAGGATGACAGCGGCAGCCGGAAAGCCCAGGTCGATCTGAAAGGCCTTGAATGCAGCCCAGACGGCGAAGATCTGAGCAGTCCAGCCGAGCAGCTGGAAGAAGAGCGCGACGACGGCGGGCCCCGGCCGTCCCAGCACCGTCAGCCCGTAGCGAGCCATCCTGAGCAGGCGCCGGACGGGGCCCAACTCCGCGTGCGGGGGCTCGTGATTCCGGCGCGCGAGGGCGATGCCCGCGAGTAGGAGCCCCATCCCCACTCCGAGCACGATCGCGAGCGCGGGCTTGACCCAGTCCGGGATCCGGGCTGTGTAGAGCACGTAGACGACCAG
>JBKPFG010000029.1:0-4692 GCA_046728735.1 Actinomycetota bacterium | reverse complement strand
AACAACAACACCAACTTCTGCGACAAGGACTTCGACGCGAAGGTCGCAGAAGCGAAGACGGTGACGGACGACAGCGCCCGGGCCGACGTCTACGGAGAGCTCGAGGACATGCTCTTCGGGCAGGACGGGGCGCTGCCGATCTCGCCGATCTACTGGTACACGTTCCCGAACCTCGAGAAGCAGTCTGTGAAGGATTCGTTCTTCATCAGCCCGCTCGACCAGATCGACTTCACCAAGGTTGTGGTGAAGGGCTAGCGAGCAGCTTCTCGGCCAAGACGAGCAAGCCGGCGGGGCGCCAGGGCGCCCCGCCGGTGACCTCGTTGCATTGCTTGTGAAAACGGGTAAGGATTCGCGCAGATGACCACCTTCATCATTCGCCGGGTTGTGTGGACGATTCCGGTGATCTTGCTGGTCATCCTCATGACGTTCCTCATGATGCGGCAGATCAAGGGGAACCCCTTCCGCCACACCGAGCGCAACGTCCCTGAGGCGATCCAGAAGAACCTCGAGCGCAAGTTCCACCTCGACCAGCCCTGGTGGAAGCAGTACCTCTACTACGTCCAGGGCGTCTTCACGATGGATCTGGGGCCCTCGATGGCCCAGCGCTCGCGCACCGTCAACGACGTCGTCAAGGACGGCTTCCCGCGCTCGCTCAAGCTCGGCCTGCTCGCCTATCTCTGGGCGATCGTCTTGGGCGTGCCGGCGGGGATACTGGCGGCGCTCAAGCCCAACTCGATATTCGACTATTTCGCCATGCTCTTCTCGAGCATCGGCTTTGCCTTACCGAGCTTCTTCGTCGCCACCCTGCTCATCTACTACGTGGCGGTGAAGGCGGGCATAGTGCCCACGAACGGCTGGCCTCCCGGCTTCTGGCAGTTCGACAGCCGCGTCATCCTGCCCTCCTTCGCCCTCGGCCTCTTCCCCATGGCCTACTTCGCCCGCCTCGTGCGCGGGGCGATGCTCGAGACGATGCAGCAGGACTACGTGCGCACCGCTAGGGCCAAGGGCCTGCGCTACCGGCGCGTGATCGGCCTCCACGTCCTGCGCAACTCGCTCATCCCCGCCGTGACGGCGACCGCCCCACTCCTCGGCCTCATCATCACCGGCACCTTCGTGATCGAGTTCATCTTCTCGATCCCGGGCATCGGCCGCTACTTCATCAACTCCGTCTCCAACCGCGACTACTCGGTCGTGATGGGCATCACCGTCTTGACGTCCATCATCATCGTGATCGCCAACCTCTTCGTGGACATCATGTACGGCGTCCTCGATCCGAGAACTCGCGAGGCCCGGTAAGTCTGATGGCAGTCGATCGCCGTGAGGCCGCCCTCCCGACCGCCCCTCCGGCAGTCGGCGTCGGTGCAGGGCCGGAGGAAACGACCGCAGGTGCGCCCATCTCCCAGGCGAGCCTCTGGCGCGACGCCTGGTACCGCTACATCCGCAACAAGGCCGCTGTCGTCGCGGCGCTCGTCTTCATCATCATGGTGCTCTACTGCCTCCTCATCCCGGGCTTCTGGAAGATCCCGGGGATCTGGACGTCTCTCAAGGATTACGACCCGAACGACGTCGACTTCTCGCAGTCCTACGCGGGCTTCAGCCTCGACCACCCGTTCTCGACGGATAAGTTCGGCCGGGATCTCTTCGCCCGCACCGCGGTCGGTGGCCAGATCTCGATCGCGATCGGCTTCGTCGCGACCTTCGTCATCCTCCTGATCGGCGTCGTCTACGGGTCCATCGCCGGCTTTGTCGGGGGCAGGCTCGACAACGCGATGATGCGGTTCCTCGACGCCCTCTACGGGCTGCCCTATCTGCCGTTCGCGATCATCACCCTCGCCATCATCGGGACGCAGAACTTCATGGCGATGGTGATCGCGCTCACGATTGCGAGCTGGTTCACCTCGGCCCGGATCGTGCGAGGCCAGGTGATCACGCTGAAGGAGAACGACTACGTGCGCGCGGCGAAAGCCGTCGGCGCGCGCTGGTACCGGATACTCGCCCGGCACCTGCTTCCGAACACGCTCGGCATCCTCATCATCGCCATCTTCCTCGAGCTCCCGAACGTGGTCCTCGGCGAGGCGTTCCTCTCCTTCATCGGGCTCGGCATCAACCCACCGACGGCCTCCTGGGGCTCGATGGCGCAGGACGGCCGCGAGGCGTACCGGCTGCATCCGGAAGTGCTCTTCATCCCGAGCCTCGCGATCGCGACGCTCGTCATGTGCGCGAACTTCATCGCCGACGGCCTGCGCGACGCGCTCGACCCGAGAACCCGCGAGACCGGTTAGCGCCATGGCGCTGCTCGAGGTCAACAACCTCCAGACGTACTTCTTCACCCGTGAGGGCGTCGTCCAGGCTGTCGACGGCGTCAGCTTCGAGGTGGAGAAGGGACAGACGCTCGGCCTCGTGGGCGAGTCGGGCTGCGGCAAGTCCGTGACCGCGCTCTCGATCATGGGCCTCATCCCCAAGCCTCCCGCCAAGGTGGTCGGCGGCGAGGTGCTCTTCGAGGGCAAGGACCTGACGAAGCTCGACGACAAGCAGCTCCAGAACGTGCGCGGTCGCCAGGTGGCGATGATCTTCCAGGATCCGATGACCTCGCTGAACCCGACGATCAAGATCGGGACGCAGATCACGGAGACGCTCGACCGTCATTTCGACATCTCGAAGGACGGGGCTCGCAAGAAGGCGATCGAGCTGCTCGAGGAGGTGCGCATCCCACGGGCGGCCGAGCGCCTCGACGACTATCCGCACCGCTTCTCGGGAGGCATGAGGCAGCGCGTGATGATCGCGATCGCCCTCTCCTGCAGCCCCAAACTCCTGATCGCGGACGAGCCGACGACCGCGCTCGACGTGACGATCCAGGCGCAGATCCTCGATCTCCTGGACGAGCTCCGCCGCGAGCACGAGATGGCGATGATCCTGATCACGCACGACATGGGCGTCGTCGCCGAGACGGCCGACGACATCGCCGTCATGTACGCGGGCCAGATCGTCGAGTACACGAACTCGCTCGAGCTCTTCGACAACCCGGAACACCCCTATACGGAGGCTCTGCTCGGAGCCCTTCCGCACCTCGAAGGCGACGAGCGCGAAATCCGCGAGGGGCGGCTCGTGTCGATTCCCGGTCGACCGCCCGACCTGATCAACCCGCCCCAAGCGTGTCGCTTCGCGGCCCGCTGCCCCTACGCGCACTTCGAAGACACGTGCACCGAGGTGCAGCCCGAGCTCCGTGAGATCCGGCCCGGGCACCTCGTTCGCACCGCGCATCCGACGAGCGAACGCGTGGGCGAACGGGAGCCGGTGGAGGCATGAGCGAGCCCGAGGCCACGACGAGCCAGAGCAGCCAGAACGGGACTCTGCTCTCCGTCACCAACCTGCAGAAGTGGTTCCCGATTCGCAGGGGCGCGCTCGTCGAGCGGACCGTCGGGCACGTCAAGGCGGTGGACGATGTGAGCTTCGAGATCGCCGAGGGCGAGACGCTCGGCCTGGTCGGCGAGTCGGGCTCGGGGAAGTCGACGACCGGCTACTGCATCCTCCAGCTCCTGAAGCCGACCGGAGGCTCCGTCAAGTTCATGGGCAAGGAGCTGACCGATATCGGGCGAGAGGAGCTCCGCCGCATGCGGCGCGAGATGCAGATCGTCTTCCAGGACCCCTACGCGTCGCTCGACCCGCGCATGACGGTGGGCGGAATCGTCGCCGAGCCGCTCGAAGTGCACGGCATCGGGACGCGCTCGAGCCGGCGCGAGACGGTGCGCCGCCTGCTCGACATCGTCGGCTTCAACCCCAACTTCACCAACCGTTACCCGCACGAGTTCTCGGGCGGCCAGCGCCAGCGGATCGGCATCGCGAGAGCGCTCGCGCTCAATCCCAAGCTGATCGTCTGCGACGAGCCCGTCTCGGCGCTCGACGTCTCGATCCAGGCGCAGATCCTCAACCTGCTCAAGGACCTGCAGCGCGACTTCGGGCTCACCTACCTCTTCATCTCCCACGATCTCGCGGTCGTGCGGGGGATGAGCGACCGGATCGCCGTCATGAACCTGGGCAAGCTCGTCGAGATCGGGACGGCGGACCAGATCTACAACGAGCCGAAGGACGAGTACACGAAGGCGCTCTTCAGCGCGGTTCCGGTTCCCGATCCGCGCAGGCAGCGCGAGCGCAAGGCCGAGCGCGCCAAGCTCAAGATCGAGCGCCTGACGGCCGATGCGGAAGCACTGACCTAGCACAGTTCTAACCTCTCGGGTTAGCTATCGTCAGAATCGATATGGCTGGCGCTGAACTTTCGCTTGAGCAAAGACGTTGCGAGCGTGCACGGCAGTGGTCGTCGCTGCGCCTGGACGGCGAGCTCTCGGAGCTCGAGGAGGCACTGCTCGACCGCCACCTGGAGGCCTGCTCCGACTGCCTGAGCTTCGACGGCCGGCTGCGCTCCGCGGCCAACTCGCTGCGCCAGACGCCGCCGGAGTCTCCGCGCGTTCCATTCCGGGTCCCGACCCGACCGCGCCGCCGCGTTGCGGTTCCGACGGGCCGCCGGGCCGCGCTGGTTGCGATCGCAGCGGCACTGGCTCTCGGAAGCCTCGTCGGCTCGCAGCTGCACCGGCCCGCCTCCGATTCGGGAACGCAGGAGCCGCAGGTCAGCCTGCTCACGGGCAGCGACATGAACCAGCTGCGCCAGATCCCGCGCGGCCGGCACATCGCCCCGCC
>JBKPFG010000104.1:0-4478 GCA_046728735.1 Actinomycetota bacterium | reverse complement strand
CTCCCCGATGCCGTGAGAGCAAACGTGGAGGGCGCGCTCGGCGCGGGGGTCCCCTGCATCGTGGGCACCAGCGGGCTCGGGCCCGAGGATCTCGAGGGCTTCGACCGGCTTGCGAAAGAGCACGGCGTGGCGTGCTTCGTTGCGCCGAACTTCGCGGTCGGCGCCGTGCTCATGATGCGCTTCGCCGTCGAGGCGCTGCGCTACCTGCCGAACGCCGAAATCGTCGAGCTCCATGACGAGCGCAAGGTCGACGCGCCGTCAGGAACCTCGAAGGCGACAGCCGAGGCGATGGGAGGTAAGGTGCCGATCCACTCGGTCCGGCTCCCCGGCCTCGTCGCGCACCAGGAGGTGCTTCTCGGCGGCCCCGGACAAGTCCTCACGATTCGACACGACACGACCTCGCGGGAGGCTTTCGTCCCGGGAGTGCTCCTCGCGTTGGAGAAGCTTCCGTCCCTCGATCCCGGTCTGACGATCGGGCTCGAAGAGCTCCTGAAGTAAGCTTAGGCCAGTGCTAGGTCAGGTCCTCACGGCAGTCGCAACGCCGTTCGCCGAGGACGGCTCCGTCAGCTTCGAGGCCTTCCGTCGCCTCTGTGCTCATCTGCTGGAGAACGGCTCCGACGGCCTGGTCGTCGCCGGCACGACCGGCGAAGCTCCGACCCTGACCGATCCCGAGCGCCTCGACCTCTTCGCGGCCGCCGTCGAGGTCGCCCGCGAGCACGGCGGCACTGTCATCGCCGGGACGGGGACATACTCGACGGCGCATTCCGTCCACCTGACGCGGGACGCGCACGGCGTGGGGGTGGACGGCTTCCTCGTCGTCACTCCCTACTACAACAAGCCTCCGCCGCGCGGGATCGTGGCACACTTCGAGGCCATCGCCGCGGTCACGGACAAGCCGATCGTCGTCTACAACATCCCGCAGCGGGTCGTCGTCAACCTCGAGCCCGAGACGCTCACCGACCTCGCCGAGATCCCGAACGTCCAGTACGTGAAGCAGGCGACGCCCGACATCGACCAGGCACGGCGGATCGTGTCGGAGAGCGGGCTCATCCTGCTCGCGGGGAACGACGAGCTCCTCCTGCCGTTCCTCGAGGTGGGCGGCAAGGGCGGCATCTTCGTCTTCACGCACCTCGTCGGGCCGCGCGTGAAGGAGCTGGTCACCCGGTTCGAGCAGGGTGACGTCAACGGCGCGAAGGAGATCGAAGCCGAGCTCGCGCCCGTGATCGAGGCGCTGGCGGTGAGCACGAACCCCATCCCGCTCAAGGCCGCGCTCAACATGCTGGGTCACGAGGTCGGTGGCCTGCGCCTCCCGCTCGTCGAGGCCACCGACAGCGAGAAGGCCGTCGTACGCGAGACGCTCGAACGGGTCGGCGTGCTCTCGTCTCAGCCCGCGTAGAGCGAGCCCGCGAGGTACTTCAGCCCGGAATCGACCTGCGCGGTGACCACGCGCTTCCCGGCGCCGAGGCGCTCGGCGAGGATGGTCGCTGCCGCGAGGTTGGCGCCCGTCGACGGCCCTGAGATCAGGCCCTCCTCGGAGGCGACCCGACGCGCCATCGCGAAGGCCTCCGCGTCCGAGATGGGGATCACCTCGTCGAGATCCTCCTTGCCGAGCAGAGGAGGCCAGAAGCCGGCGCCGCCGCCCTCGATGTGATGCGTTCCCCGTTGCCCTCCGGAGAGGACCGCCGACTCGGCGGGCTCGACGCCCACCCGCAGCATGTCCGGTGCTGAGGTTCCGAGCTCGCGCGTCACGCCGAGGAAGCACCCGGCGGTGCCGATATAGGAGCAGAAGGCGTCGGGTGGCCCGCCCAGCTGCTCGAGGATCTCGCGTCCCATGGCGCGGTAGCCGTCGACCATGTCCTGGTTCCGAAACTGGTCGGTGGCGAAACCGTCAACCTCCTCGACGATCTCGGCCGCGCGCTCCATCATCCGCGGGATCAACTCGGGCGTGATGCCCTCCGGGCTCGAAATGAGCTCGACGTCGGCACCGAAGGCCTCGATCGTCCGGGTCTTCTCGATCGCGAAGGCGTCTGAGGTCACGATCCGGAGGGGATAGGCCTTCACGGAGCAGACGAACGCGAGCGAGGAGCCGGTGCTGCCGCCGGTGTACTCGACGACCGTCTGGCCGGGCCGCAGGCGGCCCGAGCGCTCCGCGCCCTCGATCATCGCGAGCGCCATGCGGTCCTTGTACGAGCCCGTGGGGTTGTAGGACTCGAGCTTGACCCAGATCTCGGCCGCGCCCGGCTCCGCGAGCCGGCCCAGGCGCACGATCGGCGTGTTGCCGATGGCGCCGAGCATGGCGGTGCGCTCCCCGGTCGCGGTTGCCATGTCGCGACCCTACTACACTGCGCAAATGGCCGGATCGACGCGACTGATCCCCCTCGGCGGCCTGGGCGAGGTGGGGAAGAACATGATGGTCGTCGAGTGCGACGAGGGCATCGTCGTCATCGACTCGGGGCTCTCCTTCCCTCGGGACGAGCATCTCGGCGTCGACCTCGTCCTTCCCGACTTCAGCTACCTGCGCGACCACGAGAGCGACCTGCGTGCGGTCGTGATCACGCACGGGCACGAGGACCACACCGGGGCGCTGCCCTTCCTGCTCAGAGAGGTTCGGGTGCCCGAGGTGTGGGCCACCCGGCTCACCCTCGGCCTCGTCCATTCGAAGCTCGACGAGCACGGCTTGCTGAAGGCCGCCGAGCTCGTGGAGATCGATCCCGGCGGCGGGCCGGTGCAGCTAGGCCCGTATCAGGCCGAGTTCGTGCGCATGGCGCACTCGATTCCCGACTCGGTTGCGGTCGTCCTCGACACTCCCGGTGGCCGCATCGTGCACACAGGCGACTACAAGATCGACCACACCCCCGTGGACGGCTTCCGCACGGATCTCGGGCGCCTGGCCGACCTCGGGAACCGCGGCGTCGACATCCTCCTCGGAGACTCGACCAACGCCGAACGCCCCGGGGTGACGGAGTCAGAGCGCACGGTCGGGGAGGTCTTCCGTCAGATCATCCCGCAGCGGACGGGACGCATCCTCATCGCATCCTTCGCCTCCAACGTGCACCGCGTGCAGCAGGCGATCGACGTGGCAGTGGAGGACGGACGCAAGGTCTGCCTGATCGGCCGCAGCCTGCGCAAGAACGTCAACATCGCGCGGAACCTGGGGTATCTCGACGTCTCGGACGACCTCCTCGTCAAGCCCGACGTCCTGGCCGAGCTCGCTCCGGACGAGACGATGATCCTCTGCACGGGCAGCCAGGGAGAGCCGATGTCGGCGCTCACGCGCATGGCCTACCACGACCACCCCTTCGTCCAGGTGGAGGAGGGCGACACGGTGATCATCTCCGCCAAGCCGGTGCCCGGAAACGAGCTGCGCGTCCACGACACGATCAACCGCCTCGCGCGCTCGGGCGCGGAGGTGCTGCACCAGGAGATCGCCCCGGTGCACGTCTCGGGGCACGGCCACGCCGAGGAGCTGCGGACGATCCTCGCCGTCCTCCGCCCACGCAACGTGATGCCGATCCACGGCGAGTTCAGGATGCTCGCCGCTCATGGGCGCCTGGCGCGCGACGCGGGGCTCGACGGAGACAACATCGTCCTCGCGGAGAACGGCTCGGTCGTGGAGCTCGCAGGGGGCCGGGCGCGCATCGTCGACGCCGTCGAGACAGGCCAGACGTTCGTGGACGGGATGGGAGTGGGGGACGTGAAGGACGTTGCCCTCCGCGACCGCCGGCACCTCTCCGAGGACGGCGTCCTCATCGTCGTCGTCACGGTCGGATCGCAGAACGGTCGCGAGATCGCCGCTCCCGAAGTCATCTCGCGCGGCTTCGCCGAGCCGGGGCCGCTCCTCGAAGAAGCGCGAGACGAGGCTGAGCGAACCCTCGCCTACTGCCTCTCCGAGGAGATCTCGGAGCTGAAGCTCCTCCAGGAGCACATCCACGACGCCGTCGGGACTCTGATCCGGGAGCGCACGGGGCGGCGCCCGATGATCCTGCCTGTTGTCCTAGAGGTCTAGCCAGCTAACGGCCTGGCCGGCGGGGCTAACCCGGGCTCGCTTGCCTCCTTGCGAGCGACGCTCCAGACCGCTAGCTCTCGGCCCAGCGAAAGCCGGTCTCGGAGACCGAGGGCTGGAGCGGGCTCGTAAGGAGCCCGGAGCGAGGATCGGCGTTGTACGCGCGCGGCGCGACGTCGTTGGGGGAGCGCGGGTGGAAGAGGGAAGCGAGGTACTGGATCTGCCCGCGGCCCGGACCGAGCTCGAACTGGCCGCCGCCGTAGATCCCGATGTCCTTGTCGCCGCAGTATTCGTAGGCCTCGAGCAGCGACCGCAGGCTGCCGAACCTCGACGGCTTGAAGTTGAGGGTGCGCGGAGGGAAGGGCAAACCCTCGATGTCGGCGACCGAGTGGATCGGCGCATCCCACGTGATGCGGGAGCGATGCGGCTCGAGGACGGGATCGGTCTCCTCGGTGAGCGCGGGATCTTCGATGAA
>JBKPFG010000213.1:0-1298 GCA_046728735.1 Actinomycetota bacterium | reverse complement strand
CGGCCTCGTTGCGGCGGAAGCGGCGCCAGCCTCCCCTCACGCCTGCCGCTCCAGGAGGCGCCGGTCGAGGAGGGCCGCAGTGAGGTCGGCGGCCAGATTGGCGAAGATGACGATGACCGCCAGCGCGACGGTCAGGCCCATAACCATGGGATAGTCGCGGTCCTTGGCGGCGGACACGTAGTACTCGGCCGCGCCGGGGATCGAGAACGAGGATTCAACGAAGAACGCGCCCGTCACGAGGAGGGCGAGCATCGGCACGGCGGCGCTGAGGGCGGGCACGAGCGAGTTGGGAACGACGTGCCGCCAGACGATTCGGTCCTGGTAGAGGCCCTTGGCCCGCGCCGTGCGCACGTAGTCCTGCTCGAGGGTCTCGACGACCGCCGCCCGGATGAGCCGCGCGATGTAGCCGGCCGGGGCGAGGCCGAGCACGATCGCCGGGACGATCTTCGCCTTCCAGCTGTCCCAGCCCGCCGGCACGACGTCCCACTTGTAGACGAGGTTCGTGGCCGCGAGATCGGCGAAGAGGAAAACGGGGACGACGAGGATTACGGTGGCGAAGATCGTCGTGATGCGATCGATGCGCGTATTACGCTCGAGGCCGGCCACGACGCCGAGGCCGACGCCGACGGGAATCGCCCAGGCCGCTGCGAGAGCGGCGAGCTCGAGCGAGACAGGGAATCGCTCCCGGATGACCTCGTCGACGGTCGTGTAGCGGTCGACCAGGGAGGGCCCGAAGTCGAACGTGAAGACGTGCTGCACGTAGTGCCAGAACTGCACGAGGAAGGGATCGCTCAGCCCGTAGTAGCGCTCGAAGCGGAGCTGGAGCGCGAGCGGGACGCCCCCGGTTTCGAGCTTGAACGGGCTGCCTCCGATCCCGTGCATGAGCGCGAAGGTCACGAGCATCACGACGAGGATGAGCGGGACGGTCCAGAGGACCCTCCGGACCACGAAGGCGGTCACGTTGGCTTAGACAGCGGGTCGTGCGAAGAGTTAGGCGCCCTGCCCCCCAGGAGCTCTCACGCGCGAGACGATGGTCGGGTCGATCACGCACTCCCCTTCGGCGATGCGCCAGATCGCGTCGCGGAGGACGGCGACGTCGGTGACCCGGTCCTTGAGCAGGTAGCCGAACCGCTCCGGGTACCGCTCGAGGAGGCCGGCGGCGTAGGTCGGGTCGAGGTACTGGGAGAGGACGAGCAGCCCCACCTCGGGCAGCTCGCGGCGGATCTGCTCTGCGGCGGCCAGCCCCTCGTCCGTGTGCGTCGGAGGCATGCGGATGTCGGTGATGGCGACCGCCGGGC
>JBKPFG010000263.1:0-4555 GCA_046728735.1 Actinomycetota bacterium | reverse complement strand
GCGCCCGCGTCGCTCTCCGGCACGACGGCGCACATGCCGATGCCGAGATTGAAGACGCGCCGCTGGTCCTCCTCGGGCACCCCGCGCTCGGTGAGCCAGGCGAAGACCGGCGGGCGCTTCCAGGCGTCCCACTCGATCTCGGCCTCGATCCACTCGGGCAGGACGCGGGGCAGGTTCCCGAAGATGCCGCCGCCCGTCACGTGCGCGAGCGCCTTCAGGTCGACCCGTCGCCGCAGCTCACGAACCTCCCTGACGTAGAGGCGATGAGGCTCGAGCAGGAGGTCGGCGTCGAACTCCTCGTCGCCGACGAGCTGGCGCACCAGCGTGAAGCCGTTCGTGTGCAGGCCGGAGGAAGGCAGTCCCAGGACGACGTCCCCGGGCTCGCAACGGGAGCCGTCGATCAGGTCGGCGCGCCGCACGAGGCCGACGCACGTGCCCGCGAAGTCGAGCTCTCCGCCCCTGTAGACGCCCGGGAGCTCAGCGGTCTCGCCGCCGAGGATCGCACAGCCTGCCTCGCGGCAGACCCCGGCCGCGCCCTCGACGAGCTCGGCGACCTCTACGAGGTCGAGGCTGTCCGAGGCGACGTAGTCGAGGAAGAAGAGAGGCTCTGCTCCGGTCGTGAGGACGTCGTTGATGCAGTGGGCGGCCAGATCGCGACCCGCGTCGAAGAGCCGGCCGGCGCGCCTGGAGAGAATCAGCTTCGTGCCGACGCCGTCCGTCGTCGCTGCGAGGAACCTCTCGTCGTCGAGCTCGTAGAGACCGGCGAAACCGCCGATCTGGCCCCCCGTCGACTCGACTGCCGCGCGCAGGCGCCCGACGATCGCCTCCGCCTTGCCGAGACTCACTCCCGCAGCCTCGTACGAGCTCATGTCAGCACCTCGGCGACGAGCTCGGGGCGGCCCTCCGGGCCGCCGGGCAGGAAGCGGACGATCGTGTCTCCGACGGCGACCTCGGCGTGGGAACGCT
Organism: Actinomycetota bacterium; assembly: GCA_046728735.1. GTDB lineage: Bacteria > Actinomycetota > Thermoleophilia > Gaiellales > Gaiellaceae > JAIBJP01. The sequence continues at coordinate 3,589 of JBKPFG010000263.1, read as the reverse complement.
CGAGGTCGAGGATCTCCGAGAGGGCGACCGCCTTCTCCTCGGGGTCGCTCGCCCGCAGGTGGATCTCGTCGAGATGGAGCTCGTGCGTCTGCGAGAGCGCCTCGTCGATCCAGTCGCGCGGCGGGTGCACCTCCAGACGGTAGCCAGCCTCGGTCGTGACGAACGTGCGCTTGCCGGGATGATCCTGGATCTTGAGGCCGAGCTCGTCCGCGCGATCGATCACCGTCTCGTACTCGCTCTCGTCGAGCGCGATCCCGAGGTGGTCGACCCTGGCGACGTCCCAGGGCCCGGGTTGGAGCCCGACGTTGACGGCTCCGCGCGTGAGCTCCACGAGCCGGAGCCGGAAGCCCATCTCGTCGAGAGCCTCCCAGGACGTTCCAGGCTCGAACCACTGCGAGTTCTCGCCGCGCCAGCCGTAGCGGCCGATCAGCTCGAAGCCGAGCTTCCCCAGGTAGCGGCCCTCGAGGGCGCGCACCTTGCTCGTCACCAGGTGGTAGTGGAAGAGGTTCAGCGTCCTCATCCTAAGAGCTCCCTCCGACATGAGGTCTGAGTCGCCGGGCCCGCTATGCGGCGCGAGGCGGCGTCCTCGGTCGCAACGCTAACGCGTCGATCTTTGACGACGAGCGCTCCTGCGTCCTGCCCTCGCATCCGCCTATCGTGCTTCGGCGACGAGCCCCACGCCGGAGTGAGCTCTTCGTGAACGAATTGACGGCCTCTGAGCGCAGGAATCGACGGGCCCGCGCGGTACTAGGGCTGACTATGTCCACCCAGCAGACACCTCCGCCACCCCCGACGCAGTCGTACGGCCAGCCCTACTACGGGATGCCGCCGATGCCGAGCCTGAACGGCGAGCTGATCGTGTTCGTGCTCGTCTGGGTGATCGTCTTCATCGTCACCCTGGCCTCCGACACCGTCGACTGGCCGGGATTCGTGACCGCCTCGGTGATCCTCGCGGCCGCGTACATGATCTCGCGCGGCATCGCCAAGGCCGGCAAGGTCCTCGAAGGCAGCTGAGCCCGCAGGGTCGGCCGGGCCCGACCCTGCCGCGCTTTCGGACGCGGCGTCCAATAGCGTCCGCCTGCCGTTTGCCTCGGAGCCCCCGGCAGCGTAGGTTTTTGGCCGCAGCGTCGAAACCTCATGCTGACGGTCAAGGACATCGCTGAACTGCCCGAGCTCGGCTTGACCGTCGCGGCCGGATCGGACGGGCTGGACAACGTGGTCAGCTGGCTCCACGTGTCGGAGCTCACCGACCCGACGCAGTTTCTCGAGGGCGGCGAGTTCCTCCTCACGACCGGGCTCGGCGTCGCTGACATGGCGACGACGCAGCGCTCCTATGTGCGCCGGCTCGCGAAGCACGGCCTGGCGGGCCTCGGGTTCGGAATCGGCTTCGGCTTCGCGGAGGTGCCCGCGCCGATCGTCGAGGAGGCGAACAAGCTCTCGTTCCCCGTCCTCACGGTGCCTTACAAGGTCCCATTCGTCGCGATCACGAAGGCCGCGGTGACTCACCTCGCGAGCGAGCAGCTCGAGCAGCAGACGAGGGCGCTCGGCGTCCACGAGCGCCTCGCCGAGGCAGTGCTCGAGGGTCGTGGGCTCCAGGCTCTGCTCGCGATCGTCTGCAACCACCTCGACTGCAGCCTCGCGCTGGTCGACGAGCACGGGCGCGTCGTCGCCGAACGCCACGCCCGCAAGCGCCTGTCCTTCGAGGGCGCACTGGCCCTGCCCGTCGTCGCGGGCCGCGAGCTCGCCACTCTGCAGGCGGCGCGCGAGCGCGAGCCGTTCACGGAGTACGACCGGCTCGTCCTCCACCACGGGCAGACGGCCCTCGCGTTCGAGCTCTCTCGCCGGCGAGCCGTGAGCGCCGCCGAGCTCAGGCTTGCGGGCGACCTCCTCGAGGACCTGGAGGACAATCGCCTCGACGAGCGCGAAGCCGCCCGGCGCATGGCCGCGTTCGGGCTCGAGGCCGATCGGGACTACGCGGCCCTCCTCGCGGTGCCGCGGAACGGCCTCTCGAGCGAGCGCCTGCGCGAGGAGGTGGCCGAGGAGCTCGAGCGCCAGAACGTCTCGTACCTCTCGACCTCGCGCCGTGATCGTGCGGCGTTCCTCGTCGGCGTCGGCGGCGAGCGGGAGGTGCTGACGCTCGCCCGCCGAGTGGCGCAGGCCGAACCTCTCGCCCGCGTGGCCGTTGGCCGCCCGGCGCGCGGCAGCGGTCTCGGCCGGAGCCTCGTCGAGGCCCGGGCAGCGCTCGACGCGGCGAACGGAGACGTCGCTTCGTATCGAGATCTCGGCTCGCTCGAGCTCCTGCTCAGCCTTCCCGACGCAGCTCTCGAGGCGTTCGTCGACCGGGTCCTGGGCGACGCTGCCGAAAACGTGACGCTCGTGGAGTCTCTCAGCGCACTTCTCGACGCCGGCTGCCGCTGGAGCGAGGCGGCCGACGCACTCGGCGTTCACCGCCACACGCTTCGCTACCGCATGGACCGGCTGCGTGAGCAGACCAATCGTCATCCCGACGATCCAGAGCAGCGCATGGAGCTCTGGCTCGCCGTCAAAGCCAGGCAGGCAGTCGCCGCTCGCAGCGGAAGGAGTGCGTCTTGAGTACGGATCACCTCTGGCGCCATTTCACCGCCGCGGGCGCGCCTCAGCTCGTCATCGAGCGCGGTGAGGGCTGCTACATCTGGGACCGCGAGGGGAACCGCTACCTCGACGCGCTCTCGGCTCTCTACTGCGTCAACATCGGCTACGGCCCGTGGCCCGAGATCGCGGAGGCCGCGGAGAAGCAGATCCAGCAACTCCCCTTCTTTACGAACTGGGTCGGCTTCGCGACGCCGCCTGCGCTCGAGCTCGCGGACAAGCTCACGGAGCTCGTGCCGATCGACGTCGGCCGCATCTTCTTCGTCGGAGGCGGCTCGGAGGCGATCGAGACCGCGCTCAAGGTCGCCCGCCAATACCACCGGCTGCGCGGAGAGGCGAGCCGCTACAAGTTCGTCACCCGTCGGAGCGCCTACCACGGGACGACGCTGGGCGCGCTGTCGATCAACGGCAGCCCCGCGCTGCGCTCCCAGTTCGAGCCTCTGCTCCCCGGCTGCCTGCGCGCGCCGATGCCCTACCGCTACCGCTGTCCCTACTGCGCGGAGGAGTCGCGCTGCACGCTCCAGTGCGCCGACGAGATCGACGGGATCGTCCAGAACGAGGGCCCGGAGACGGTCGCCGCCGTCATTCTCGAGCCCGTGCAGAACTCCGCCGGCTCGATCACGCCGCCGGAGGGCTACTTCGAGCGCGTACGCGAGATCTGCGACGAGCACGGCCTCCTGCTCGTCGCCGACGAGGTCATCTGCGGCTTTGGCCGCGTCGGCGACTGGTTCGGCTCCACGCGCTACGGGATCGAGCCCGACCTGATGACCGTGGCCAAGGGGATCACGTCGGCCTATGCGCCGCTCGGCGCCGTGATTGCGAGCGAGCAGACGATCGAGCCCTTCTTCTCGGAGCCGAAGGCCGCCTTCACGCACGGGATCACCTTCGGAGGGCATCCGCTCTCCTGCGCGATCGCGCTCGCCAACCTGGCGATCTTCGAACGCGAAGACCTCATCGGTCG
>JBKPFG010000280.1:0-4224 GCA_046728735.1 Actinomycetota bacterium | reverse complement strand
CAGTTCCGAGCCCGCACCGAAAGCGCGACGAGCGCTCCTTCGTCTTGCTCACAACCCGAGTTTCGAAGGAGGAGCCCATGAAGGTCAGAGCCCTACTGCTCGTCGTTTCCATCGCCAGTCTGTTCGCCGCGCTCGTCTGCGTTCAGGGGATCACCGGCACCCGAGGCGGCCCCAGTGCCAGCGGGATCATCATCGGGTCGAATGCCGGCAAGCCTCGGCCCCCGCATTGGTTCTAGGGGCTCGCGCGTGATTTCTTGAAGAGGCCCGGCACTCGTCGGGCCTCCGCCTTGCCGCCCTCTGCAGCCCCGCCAAACGGGCGCTTTCTCGTGAGCAGGCGGCGGGGGTGGGATTCGAACCCACGAGACGCCTCACGGCGTCTAGCGGTTTTCAAGACCGCCCCCTTCAACCACACAGGCACCCCGCCGGGGAAGCCAGTCTAGCCCGGCCTCCCCGGCGGTCCCGGGTGGTTTCCTTGAGCGTCGTGTCAGCGTGGGCGCTGCTAGGGCCGGTGCGACTGATCGCCCGCGGCGTTTCCCGAGCCCGCGGAGCTGCGACCGTCACTTGCTTGGTCTCCTTCGGTCGTGCCCGCGGAGCTCACACCACCGCTCGCGGTGTCCGCCGTCTCGGCCCCGCCGGTACTGGGCGTCTCGACAGGCGCCGCATGATCCTCGCCAGCCCTGCTCTTGCCGCCACTCGCCGCCGTCGAGACGGCGACACCCTTCTCCAGACCGGTGAGATCCGAGGTCGCGAGGTCTGAGATCTCGCTCCCCTTGCCTGCAGACGTGGGTGTCGCGACGCCGTTCTCCGACGACGTGCCGCGCGTATTCGGGTGGTCGCCCGCATTCTCATTGGGGCCGGGCACCGTCACTCCAACCTTCGCGAGCATCGCCGATGCGACGTCCTGGGCTACGCCCGGGAGGGTCCCGGCGATTGCGAGACTCGTCGTGGCGAGGAGCGCTGCGAAGGTGAGGGCGGCGGCAAATTTGATCCTGGGCAAGATCGTCCTCCTGCGTGTAGTTCCTGTCTGAACCGGAGACGAACGCACCGCCGAGGCCAGCACGGAAACCCACGGCTCGTGGGGGGTGGCTGCCTCATGCGCGGAGTCGAGCCCGGCCACCAGAGCGGCCACTCCGGAGTATCCGGGCGGCGCGTCCGCGGGAGGGATGGACCCGCCGAGCAGGCGGTCCGCCGTGTCGAGGTCGAGCGGCAAGCGCTGCATCTCGTTGAAGTAATCGCTGGGATCGCTCACTGCGTTACAACGGCCGTCGAAGATTCGGTGAGATGCTCAGCGAGACGCTCGAGGGCGCGCTTCTGCATCACACGGACGGTGCCGGGTTTCCGTCCCACGATCTCAGCCACCTCCCCGGAGTCGAAACCCCCGACGACGCGGAGGAGGACTATTTCCGCGTAGGGAGACGGGAGCGTGGCGAGCAGGGCGAGCACAGCTTCGTTCGCCGGCTCGGCCATCCACTCCGCACCGGAGGCATTGGCCGAGCGTGCTTGCAACGACAACTGAACCTCGCGGCTTCTCGCGCTCCGACGGCGGAAGTCGACGAGACGGCGGTGGGCGATGGTGAAGAGCCATCTTCCGAGAGCCGACTCGTCCCCCTCGAATCGACGGAGGCCGGTTGCAGCGTCGATCCATACCTCACAGGCGAGGTCCTCGGCTTCCGAGGGCGCCTGAGCGAGAAAGTAACGAAGAAGCCGCGGGTGGAACTCCGAGTAGAGGGCTGCGACGGCCCATTCCGCTCCTGTCTGAGCAGCAATCAGTGTCGAATGGAACCTCGTCCCGAGAGCCACCAGAGCACGGTTGTAGCAAGGCGCCGTTTGGATTTTGCAAAGAGCGCGAACTGACGAAGGCTTGCCTAGCTCGCTCTCGGGGCTCCGAACTGCTCCAGCACCTCGGGGACTTCCCACGTCCCCTCGGCCGTCTGGAAGTTCTCCATGATCGCGAGCAGGAGCCGCGCGGTCACCGCTGTGCCGTTGAGCGTGTGCACCGGCTCGAGGCTTCCGTCCCCGCGGCGGTAGCGGACGTCGAGCCGTCGAGCCTGGTAGTCGGTCGTGTTCGAGGTGGACGTGATCTCCCGGTAGCGCTGCTGCGTCGGAAACCACGCCTCGATGTCGTACTTCTTCGCCGCCGACGCGCCGAGGTCGCCCACGGGGATGTTGACGACGCGGTAGGGGATCCCGAGCTCGCCGACCAGCTCCTCCTCGATCGCGAGCAGGCGCTCGTGCTCGTCGGGCGACTCCTCTGGCAGGCAGAAGACGAACATCTCCACCTTGTCGAACTGGTGGACGCGGATCATCCCTCGCGTGTCCTTGCCCGCAGCTCCGGCCTCGCGCCGGAAACACGTCGAGTAGCCCGCGTAGCGGAGCGGGAGCTCGTCGGCGTCGAGCTTCTCCTCCATGTGCATCGCCGCAAGGGCGACCTCCGAGGTTCCGGTGAGGTAGAGGTCGTCGCGCTCGATCCGGTAGATGTTGACCTCGTCCGTCGGGAGGAAGCCGGTGCCGTACATCGGCTTCGCGAGGACGAGCACCGGGGGCAGAACGGGCGTGAAGCCCTTGGCGGTCAGCCGGTCGAGGGCGAACCGGTAGAGAGCGAGCTCGGTGAGCGCGGTGCGGCCGAGTCTGTACGCGAACCGCGCCCCCGAGACCTTCGCCGCGCGCTCCATGTCGATCTCGCCCAGCTCGAGGTGGTCGCGCGGCTCGAACCCGAGCTCGCGCGGCTGGCCGACGCGCTTGAGCTCGACCGCGTCCTCATCGGTGAGCCCGTCCGGAGCGCTGGGGTCCGGAGCGTTCGGAACCGTGTCGAGGAGCTCCTGGAAACGCGCCTCGACGCCCTCGAGATCGGTCTCGAGCTCCTGGAGCTCCGCCTTGATCGCCTTCAGCTCCTCGAGCTGCTCGGGCGTCGGCTTTCCCTTCAGCTTCTGCTTACCGCGGAGCTCCTCGATCCGGGGAAGGAGCGAGCGCCGATCACGATCCGCCTGGAGGAGCGCGTCGAAGTCCTCGGCTGCACCGCGGCGGGCGAGCGCGGCGCGCCAGGCATCGGGATCGGCGCGGGCGGCGCGGATGTCGATCATCGGCGGGAGTCTAAGAAGGCTTCCAGAACGACGGCGACTCCCTCCTCTTCCACCGGCGGACAGACGTGGTCGGCCGCTGCCAGGACGCGCTCGTGCGCGTTGGCCACGGCTACTCCGTAGGCGGCCCACTCGAGCAGCTCGACGTCGTTCTCGCCGTCGCCGAAGGCGACAGTTTGCTGCTGCGAAAGGCCGAGGTGGCTGGCGACGAAGGCAAGGCCGGAGGCCTTCGTCACCTCGGGGCTCGCGAACTCGAGGAAGTAGGGCAGGGACTTGGAGATGTACGCGCGCTCGCCGAAGTTGGCCTTCATCCGTCGCTCCAAGTCGTCGAGGCGCCGCGGCTCTCCGACGGCGACGAGCTTGGTCGGGGGCTCTTCCAGCCACTCGAGGAGGTCGCCGACCTCGTGCACGTAGAGGCGTTGGAAGGAGGCGTAGGCCTCCGCCTCGGGCGTGTGGTCGGCGACGAAGAGCTCGTCGCCCACGTAGCAATTGACGTGGACTCCTTCGGCAGTGACGGCGGCGATGACCTCGCGCGCGAGCTCGAGCGGGATCGGCTCGTGGCGGAGGAAACGGCCGCGGACCGGATCGGCGACCACGGCGCCCTGGTAGCAGACGACGGGGTCCTCGATTCTCGCTTCTTCGAGGTAGGGCAGCACCGAGCGGAACATGCGCCCCGTGGCGACGACGACCGGGACGCCCACGGCGCGGACGCCGGCGAGCGCCTCCTTCGTCCGGGGCCTGAGCACCCCGTCCTCCGCGATCAGCGTGCGGTCGAGATCGCACGCGACCAGCTCGACGTCCTGGGGAAAGCCTTCGGGGAGCGTCAGCTTTTCGGCTGCAGGAACGCGACGAGGTCGGCGAGCTGCTTCTCGTCGAGCTGCGTCTTGTAGTCCTTCGGCATGATGTCCTGGTAGCCGGCTGTGACCTCGGCGCTCGGGTCCGTGATCGACTCGACGATGAACTGAGCGTCCTTCCCCGCAAGCATCTTGTCGAGGTCGGGGCCGACCGTGGCCGTCGAGCCTGCGGCCTTGAAGGTGTGGCAGCTCGCACAGGGTGGCTGCGCCGTCTTGGTGAAGATCTCCTTGCCCGCAGCAGGGTCTCCCTTGCTGACGTCGACTGTCTCGGCCCCGGGCACCGTGCCGACCAC
>JBKPFG010000211.1:0-1984 GCA_046728735.1 Actinomycetota bacterium | reverse complement strand
CCGGCCGCCTTGGCGGCGCCCTCCCCGTGCTCGGCCCAGACGGTCGGGCGGCCCCGCCGCAGGTCGGCGCCGTCCAAAAGGTCGTCGTGGACGAGCGTCGCCATGTGCACGAGCTCGACCGCCGTTCCGCCGGCCACAGCGCGCTCGCTGTCACGCTCCTCCGGCGGCGTCGCCAGAAAGACGAGGAGGGGCCGGAGGCGCTTGCCTCCCGCGGCCAGGGTCTCGGCCGCGATCCCGCCGAGCCGCCCGGGATATGCAGTGACCGTGGCCTCCAAGCGCTCCTCGAGCAGCTCCAGATAACGCTCGAGCCCGGGCGCTTCCCGGACGGCTGCGAGCGCGGTCACCGACACTAGGCCCGCCTCCCCACGTGGAGCGCCACGATACCGCCCCCGAGGAGCCGCCAGCCCACGTCCGCGAACCCTGCCCGCCGCATGGCCTCGGCGAGATCTTCCGGGCCGGGGAACCGGCGGACGCTGGCCGGAAGGTAGGAGTACGCCGCGCCGCCCGGGAGGACCTTCCCGGCCAGCGGGACGAGTCCGTCGAACCAGAGCCGGAAGAAGGGGCGCAACACGCCGCGCGGCCTGGTGATCTCCAGGCAACCGAGCCGGCCGCCCGGAAGGAGCACCCGCGCGAGCTCGCGCAGACCCGCCTCCAGGTCGGCCAGATTGCGAATCCCGAAGCCGACGGTCACCGCCTCGAAGCTCCCAGCGGGGAAGGGGAGCGCGGCCGCGTCCGCCTGCACCCAGTCGAACTCGGGCGCCTTGCGCTCGGCGCGGGCGAGCATCTCGGCGGAGAAGTCGACGCCCGTCACGCGGCCACCCGCGCGCGCATCCGCCAGCGCCAGGTCGCCCGTGCCGCAGCAGGCATCGAGCACCCGGTCTCCGGGCCGCACGACAGCTTCTGCAGTCAGCCGGCGCCACTTGCGGTCGAGCCCGAGCGTCATCGCACGGTTCATGCCGTCGTAGACCGGCGCGATGCGGTCGAACATCGACCGCACCTGCTCCGGAGCGAGGGTGCCGCTCGTCATTGGCCCCACCGCTGCGTCAGCTTGTTCTCGATCCCCAGTTGGTCGAGGCATCTCCCCACGATGAATTCGATCAGATCGTCGATGGTTTGCGGAGAGTTGTAGAAACCGGGAGCCGCGAACAGGATCGTCGCGCCGGCGTTCCGCAGCCGCAGGAGATTCTCGAGGTGGATCGTCGAGAGCGGCGTCTCGCGCGGGACGAGCACGAGCTTGCGCTCCTCCTTCAGCGCGACCGACGCCGCTCGGTGCACGAGGTTCGCCATCGCACCGGCGGCGATCGTCCCTGCGGTCGCCATCGAGCAGGGGCAGATCACGTAGCCGTCCACCTTCGCCGAGCCGCTCGCGTAGGGCGAGCTGTAGTCCCGCTCGGAATAGAGCGAAATGCCGTCCTTCCCTGCGAGGAACCGCTCCAGCACCTGCTCCCGCGAGAGCGTGTCGTCACCGTAGAGCTCCGTTGCGATCACCTTGAGCCCTGATTCGGAGGCGCAGACGCCCACCTCGGCCCCCGCGTTGCAGAGCGCCGAGAGAAGCCGTGCCGCGTAGGGAGCGCCCGAGGCGCCCGTAATGCCCAGAAAGACGTTCATGGCTGCCCGCCGAGCGGAGCTAGCCCCCGCCCTGGGGGCCCTTCGAGCCTTCCAGGAATGCCGCGAGCTGCTGGTACTGCTCGTCCGTGAAGTTCTTGAAGGGCGGCATCGGGGAGCCCGCGTTCACGCAGCTCGGGCACATGAGGTGGTCGATCTGGAACTGGACGCCGCGATTCTTCGAGCCCTCGGCGCTCAGGTCGGGCGCGCCGAGGTTCGGCGTCCCGGACCCGAGGTAGGTGTGACAGCCGAGACAGCCCGCCTGGGCGAAGATCTTCGCGCCCTCCTCCGCCTGGGCGTTGAGGTTCTGCTGCTCGACCCACTTGGGGACGGCTTCGACGTTTTCGGACGCGAGCGACTCCTTCGCCGTCGCCCCCTT
>JBKPFG010000265.1:0-5777 GCA_046728735.1 Actinomycetota bacterium | reverse complement strand
CCGGCGCAAGTACGACGCCGCGCGCACGCTCGAGGCCTTCGCCGCCCGCCTGCGCGAGGAGGTCGATCTCGACGCTCTGCGGGCTGAGCTCACCGGCGTCGTCGCCGAGACGATGCAGCCGGCGCACCTGTCGGTCTGGCTACGGGCCGCCGCGGGCCCCGTAACGCCAGCCGTCACGATTCTGAGACGGTTGCCCAGTACAAAGGAGACCAGATGAACGCGTTCGCGCAGACCTTTCTCCGGGTCGTCGGCCGGCGGCCCCGCGCGGCTGTCGCGCTCGAGGAACGTTTCACCGAGCGGATGGGATTCGCGGAGGCGCCGGCGGTCGAGATCGCGCCGAGCGACCCGATCATCCCCTACTTCCAGAGCGTGGCCGGCGCCGTCGACATCGAGAATCTCGAGCTCGAGTCGCCGGCGCTCGACGCGCTCAAGGCGGTCGGCGTCAGGATCGTCGTCCCGCTCATAACCCAGGGCGAGCTCATCGGGCTGCTCAATCTCGGGCCGCGGCTGTCGGAGCAGGACTACTCCGGCGACGACCGGAGGCTGCTCGACAACCTCGCCGCGCAGGCTGCTCCCGCGCTTCGGATCGGCCAGCTCGTGCGCGAGCAGGAAGCCGAAGCACGGACGCGCGAGCGCTTCGAGCAGGAACTCCAGGTCGCCCGCCTCATCCAACAGAACTTCCTCCCCAAGCAGCTGCCGGACCTTCCGGGATGGCAGGTGGCCGCTTTCTACCGGCCTGCACGGGCGGTGGGCGGCGACTTCTACGATTTCATGGAGCTCGACGACGGCACCGTCGCCGTCCTCGTGGGCGACGTGACCGACAAGGGCGTACCGGCTGCGCTCGTCATGTCGGCGACGCGCACGCTTCTGCGCGCCTCGGCGCAGCGCCTGATCTCGCCCGGCTCGGTCCTCGAGCGTGTGAACGAGGCGCTTTGTGACGACATCCCCGAGAAGATGTTCGTCACCTGCCTCTACGGGGTGCTCGAGCCGGCGAGCGGCCGCTTCCGGTACGCAAACGCCGGCCACAGCGTCCCCTATGTTCGGAGCGGGGTCACGGTTCGAGAGCTCCGCGCCACCGGCATGCCGCTCGGCCTTCTCCAGGGCATGGCCTACGAGGAGAAGGAGGCGGTGCTCGCACCGGGCGACACGGTCCTCCTGCACAGCGACGGCCTGGCGGAGGCGCACAGCGCCACCCGGGAGATGTTCGGGTTCGGCCGCCTGAGGAGCCTGGTCGGGATGCGCGCACGGGGGGAGGATCTCATCGATCTCCTGCTCGATGAGCTCGAGACTTTCACGGGTGAGGCGTGGGAGCAGGAGGACGACATCACGCTCGTCACGCTCCAGCGGACCGGTGACGTCGTCTCGCCGACGCGGAACGGACATCGCCGTGTCCTCGCCGAGTTCGAGGTCGCGAGCGACCCCGGCAACGAGCGGGAGGCGATCGCGCGCGTGGCCGAGACGGTGAGCGGCCTCGGGCTCGACGCAGCCCGGCTCGACCGCCTGAAGACGGCGGTAGGCGAGGCGACCATGAACGCGATGGAGCATGGCAACGGCTACCGCTCGGACCTCCCTGTGACGATCCGCGTCTCGGCGAGCGACGACGACCTAGTCATCGAGATCGCCGACCGCGGCGGTGAGCGGGAGATCCCTCAGGCAGAGGCGCCGGATCTCGAGGCCAAGCTCGCGGGGGAGCAGACGCCCCGCGGTTGGGGCCTCTTCCTGATTCGAAACATGGTCGACGAGCTCGAGACGACGACACACGGAGACGAGCACGTCGTGCGGCTCATCATGCGTCTGAAAGGAGGCCCAGATGGAAGGGACACGGCTTGAGGTACGCGTGCGCATGCACGGGGACATGGCCGTCGTCGACCTGCTTGGGGAGATCGACGCCGGAGCCGACGACGCACTCGACCATGCCTACGCGGAGGCGGCGGAGGCGACGGCGGGAGCCATTCTCCTGAACTTCGCAGACGTCGAATACATCAACTCGACGGGGATCGCTCTCATCGTTGGCATGCTCGCGAAGGCGCGGCGGGACGGGCTCCGGGTCGTCTCCGCCGGACTGTCCGACCACTACCGCGAGATCTTCGAGATCACGCGGCTCGCCGACTTCATGGAGCTGCATCCGGACGAGGAAACCGCCGTCGCGCTCGCGCGCACGGCCGAAGAAGGGAGGTAGCGGTGAATGCAGGAACGGCAACGACGAACGTCCGCCGGACTGGTGAGGCCGCGATCGTCGACATCAGCGGCGACGTCACTGCGGCGAGCGAGGACGTCCTCATGGAGGCCTACAACGAGGCCTCGAGCGACGGCGTGCGCGCGATCGTCCTCAACTTCAGCGGGCTCGAGTACATGAACAGCGGCGGCATCGGCCTGCTCGTGACGCTTCTCGTCCGGGCGAACCGCCAGCGCCAGCGGTTGCTCGCCTTCGGGCTCACCGATCATTACCGCGAGATCTTCGAGCTCACGCGGCTGGACGAGGCGATCGCCATCTATGCGGGTGAGCACGAGGCGCTGGCCGCCGTCGGCGCCGCCTGAGAAGGGAGGGAGAAACGATGAGTGCGAAGGAGCCGATCAACGAGGAGGCGCCCGTGCCGCGCGACGCTGCGAACTGGGCGAGGCAGGTTACGAAGCTCAAGGTCGGCGAGGTGCCGGCGGAGGCGGTGAATCGGAACGTCGAAGGCCGCCGCGTCATGAGCCCGATCCAGGGCTTCGGAAAGATGTGGCAGAAAACGTACCGTGTCGACCTCGCGGAGGCCAACGTCTCACCGGCCGAGGTAATCGCGGAGTGGAAGGCGAACTTCGCCTCCTTCTGGCCCGAGCGCAACTGGTTCTACGGGCCCTTGACGGGAATCGCCCCGGGCGAAGTCGCCGTGCTCAACCTCACGATGCCCGGTCGGCTGAAGCTCTCCACGGGCGTGCTCGTCCTCTACGCGGACGAGGAGTCGTTCACGTTCATGACACCCCAGGGGCACATGTTCGCCGGCTGGATCACGTTCAGCGCGGCGGAGAACGACGGCGTGACGACCGCGCAGGTCCACATCCTCATGCGCGCGCACGACCCGCTCTCGGAGGTCGGCCTCGCGTTGGGCGGGCACAAGATGGAGGACCGCTTCTGGCAAGAGACGCTCGAGGCGCTGGCGCTCCACTTCGGCATCGAGGGCGAGGTGACGACCGAAGCCACCTGCGTGGACGGCCATCGGCAGTGGTCGAAGGCCACGAACGTCTGGCACAGCTCGGCTATCCGCTCGGGCCTGTACGCGGCGACAGCGCCCGCCCGGGCGCTCATGCGACCCTTCCGGAGAGCCTCTGCCTGACAGGCGGCGCGATGCGATCGTCGTCGGGTCCGGGCCGAACGGTCTAGCGGCGGCGATCGCGATCGCACAAGCAGGACGCTCGGTCCTCGTCCTCGAGTGTGGCGAGACGGTGGGCGGCGGCACGAGGTCGGCGGAACTGACGCTCCCCGGCTTCACACACGACGTCTGCTCGGCGATCCACCCCTGGCCGCTCGCGTCGCCTTTCCTCAGGACCTTGCCGCTCGAGGAGCACGGCGTCGAGCTCGTGCACCCGCCGGCACCGCTCGCGCACCCGTTCGACGACGGGACGGCAGCGGTTCTCGAGCGCAGCATCGAGGCGACGGGCGCATGGCTCGGAGAGGACGCGGTCGCCTGGGACGGCTTGATGCGCCCCTCGTCCCGCGAGTCGACGACATCCTCGACGGCGCCCGCCTGATCGACGAGCGCACCTTCGCGAAGAGCGAGGTCGTCTCCTGACTGTCAGACCGCGTGACACAAAGCCCTCGGCAGGAGTAGCGTATGTCAGGATGCCTGACAACCCGGAGCGGTTCCGCGATCCCGAGGAGATCATGCGCGCGATCGTCGAGAACCGCCGGGTGCGCGACGAAGCGCGGCTCGAGCTCGAAGGCGAGCGCGAGGTCATGGCAGCCCTACTCATCCGTGGCCGCGCCGCCGGCCTCTCGGTGAGCGCGATGGCGCGGGCCGCCGCAATCTCTCGTGAGACGGCCCACAAGATCTTGCGCGAGGCGGGCGTCCCGCCAAAGAAGAAGAGGAGGAGGAGCCGTGGCTAGTGCGAGCATCACGATCCGAAAGACCAAGAACGGTCAGAACCGATATCAGGTCAGATTCCGCCTCGGGGGCCGCGCCTACCCGGTCCAGCACGGTGGCTCGTTTCCAACACTGAGAGAAGCCCGGATGCGGCGCGACTTCATCGCCGGCGAGCTCGCGCCAGGCCGAAATCCGGCCGACGCTCTTCGGGCGATCGTCGCGCGCCCTGAGGTGCGAACGTTCCGCCAGTGGGCCGAGGCTTATCGGGCCTCGAGGCCCGACATCGGCGAGGAGACCCGCAAGAACACCGCCTCGCACTTGAGGCGGCTTCTACCGGCGTTTGGTGATCGCGACCCGGCCACGATCACGCCGACTGACGTTCAGGAGTGGATCGGTGCCCAGATGGTCGAGTTGAAGCCGTCCGCACTCTCGCGCTACCTGAACACCCTCCGTCAGGTGCTCGACTTCGCGGGCACGGACGCGAACCCGGCCCGCGACCGCCGCGTCAAGCTCCGAGGATCGAAACGACGTCGAGCCTCCGAGCGCCGAGCAGGTGGACGGCATCCTCGCGCACTCGCCGCCCCGCTGGCGTCTCCCGCTCCGTGTTCTTGAGCAGACGGGCATGAGGGTCGGGGAGCTCAGCGACCTCGAATGGCGAGACGTGGATCTGGCGGAGAGCCGCTTCCGCATCCGCCGGGGAAAGACGGCAACCGCTCGTCGCTGGGTGGCGGTGCCAGAGTGGCTCATGGGCGAGATCGCGGAGACATGTCCGTCCGATGATGGCACTCCGGAACGGCTGGTCTTTGTCGGCTTCTCGCCTGATGTGGCCAAGAACGTCATGGCCCGCGCCTGCAAGGCGGCTGGCATCCCACACTTTCACCCGCACGATCTGCGCCACCGCTACGCCTCTCTCAAGATCCACGAGGGCGTTCCCGTAACCGACCTGGCGGCGCAGTTGGGACACGCGCGAAAGTCGCTGACCCTCGATACATACTCCCACGTGCTACTGGTCGACTAGGGCGGACTGACTGACTCACTTCCACCGCTGAACTGACCTCCGGGGTGCGAGGGGGAGGAGCGCCATCTCCCGGGCACGTGCGACGGCGACGCGAAGCTGCGATTGGTGGCGACGGCAGAGTCCCGTTTTCGCTCGGTTCGCAATCTCCGCGTTTTTCTTCAAGCAGGCATGGAGACTGCGGAGGTCCTTGTAGTCAACGAATGCCACGCGGGCGTGGCAGAACCGGCAGGACGGCTTACGCCGCACCCTCCTTTGACCTTAGACCTCGCACGGCCAAAAGTGTACTTCGCATCCACTTCCACTCACAACCGTTCCGGTCGTAGCGGTGTGGTCTCGGTGTGGTCTAGGGCGCCCTCAGCGGCGCTCTAGGCCGCATAGCTGCCTAAACGGCGTTTCCCGGCGCGGATAAGCGCTGGGGTGAAAAGAAGCCGGCGGACGTGCGCGCCTGATCTGGCAACAGAACATTTAGTTTTACAGGAGTTTTGATGAGAATTACGGGAGTGAGGGGACTCGAACCCGCGACCTCCGGCGTGACAGGCCGGTCTTGGCTCTTCCGGGCTGAGCGGGATAGCTCGCTAGGAATCCGTCAAGCTGAACGCTGCCCTACGCGGGCGCGCCTGCGGGCGGGCCCTTCGAGTTGAAAGCGTCCGCGCGCGAAGGCGTCGACCCGGCCCCAGCGCCCGGGGATATCGAGC
>JBKPFG010000231.1:0-36674 GCA_046728735.1 Actinomycetota bacterium | reverse complement strand
GGCGCAGTCGGGTCGATGGTGACGCAGCTCGCACGTGAGGCCGGCGCCTATGTCATCGGCACCGGACGTGCTGCCGACCGTCAGACGGCGCACGACTTCGGCGCACAGGAGTTCGTCGACCTCGAGAACGACGCCCTGGAGGACGTCGGCGGCGTCGACCTGGTTTTCGATGTCATCGGAGGCGACATCGGGAAGCGGTCCGCGGGTCTGATCCGGGCCGGAGGAACAGTGGTGTCCGTCGTCGGACCGCCGGAGAGGCGGCCCGCTGACGGCCTGGCGATCGACTTCGTTGTCGAGTCCGATCGTGCCCAACTGGGTGAGGTGGTCCAGCGGGTGCGGGACGGACGACTGCGGACGAACATCGGCAACGTCGCGACCCTCGACGATGCCGTCACGGCCCTCAACCCGACCGACCGGGTCACAGGAAAGACGATCATCCGCATTCGTCCGTAAGGACTCGTTGACGGATGACTCCGAATCTCTCGTGGCTTCGGCGGGCGCCGCCGCGCTCACCGTCAGCGATTGTCGAGAAGCAGTCGTCGAGCTAGGTGATCGCCGCGTCGTGTAGTGCTTCCCGGTGGGATCCGGAAGCACATCTGCATACGCGGCCGCGAAGGGTGGCGGCGTCCCGTCCCGACGTCCTTCGCTGGTGGCTTCCGCAGCTTCAACTCCGGGTCCACCTCGTTTGCGGGCGGTTCTTCTACTGGAGAGAGCCCTCTTCCGGACTCGAACCGGAGACCCCCTCCTTACCATGGAGGTGCTCTACCAACTGAGCTAAGAGGGCGCTCGAGCCCCATGGTAGCCCGTACCCGAGTTTGGCGAGACCCGGGCGGGGAACCACCTAGGCATGATTCGCAAACTGCTCTGGACCGGGCTCTACGCCGGTCTCGGCGCCGCCGCAACGATCGGAGCCCGCTTCGTGGCCTCCCGCGTCTGGCGCGTGGCCACCGGCGAGCAGCCTCCCGTGAAGAAATGACGTCCGGCGACGCTGTCATGGAGAGTGGGGCGGAGAAGCTCCAGGAGCTTTCCGATCGCGCTGCAGAGTCAGGTGGCGTCGCCGCCAAGCTGGCCCAGCCTCTCGCGGAGGACGCGACTCTCTTTCGCCGCATGAAGCCAAGCCTTATCCTCGCTCGGATCAAGGGCGAAGCACCTACGAATCTGAAGCCGGGTCAGGCCGTCGTCGCCCCGACCGGGCCCCAGCTCGGCAAGCGCCCGCGTCGGCGCGGCGGGCCCAACCCGTTCCTCGTGCTCGGCGCGGCCTTCGCTCTCGGCGTCGCGGTGGCGAAGTTCATCGACTGGAGGGGCCATGCCCACCCCCGCGACTGAGAAGCCTGGGGTCGGGCCAGCTGCGAAGCAGGTGGCCGAGCACGCGAGCACGCTCGCCCGCCTCGAGCTCGAGCTCGCGACCCTGGAAGTCAAGCGAAAGGCCGCTGCTCTGGGCGTGGGCATCGGGCTCGTGGTCGGCGCCGGAATCTTCCTGTTCTTCGCGCTCGGCTTCGGGTTGGCAGCAGGCGCCGCTGCGCTGGCGCTCGTCGTCCCGACCTGGGCCGCGCTCCTGATCGTCTTCGGCGCGCTGGCACTCTTCAGCCTGCTGCTCGCGCTCATCGGCCTCAACCTGGTGCGAAAGGGCACACCGCCCGTCCCCGAGCAGGCGCTGAGGGAAGCCCGGCTTACGACAGAGGCATTGAAGTCCAATGGCAGCCACGAATAGCCGCAACCGCACGACGGAAGAAGTGCGCCGCGAGATCGCCGCTGAGCGCGACCAGCTCGCTGACGCAGTCGAAGATCTCCGCGCAGGCCTGGGAGAGGCGACCGACGTGAGCGGAAGGCTCAAGGCGAATCTCCCGGTCGTGGCCGCCGGCGCGCTGGGGGCCGGCTTCTTCATCGCGGGCGGAGTGGGGGCCACCATGCGGCTCGTGTTCCGACGAGGGCGAGAAGGCAACGAGAAGGCCCGAGTCGGCCCGTTTGCCTTCATCGATCGCCGCTGACTGCAACCGATAGGGGGAAGACATGGGTAAGAGCATCAAGGACGTGATGACCTCCGAGGTCCGCGCTTGCGAACCGAGTGCAACCGTCGTTGACGCCGCGAAGATCATGGCGCAAGAGGACGTAGGCCCGGTCCCGGTGGTCGAGGACGGGCGCCTGACTGGCATCGTCACCGACCGGGACATCGCCGTACGGGTCGTTGCCGAGGACCGCGATCCGGGCTCGACCACTGTCGGAGAGGTCGCCTCGACGAAGCTCGTGACGGTCTCGCCCGACGACGACCTCGAGACCGCTCTCAAGCTGCTCGCCGAGAACCAGGTGCGACGGATCCCCGTCGTCGAAGGTGACCGTCTCGTCGGGATCGTCGCCCAAGCCGACATCGCGCGGCTCGGAAGCGACGCGAAGACGGGCGAGGTCGTCGAGGAGATCTCGCGCTAGGCGGACGTTGAAGCCGAAGGCGAGGAGCGGGCCGCACGGCCCCGCTCCTCGCCGTTGCACTAGGTCGAGGTAGTCGGCGCAGACGAGCCCGCCGTGTGGAGCAGGTTCTCGACCTCGCGCACTCCCTGGACCTTGCGGGCGGCCTTTCCGAGATCCTCGATCATGCTCGGGTCGTCGACTTCGCCGCGCAGGAAGACGATTCCCCCCTCGGCGTTCACGTTGATCTTCCCCTTCGGCACGTCGGCGCCGCGGAAGATCTCGGTCTCGACCTTGCGTGCGAGCGTGATGTCGTCGGGCTCCGGCTTGGCCTCTTCCCTGACGTGTAGCGCCTTCTGCTTGAGCCCGTAGGCTTGCGATCCGACCGACCGTCCGGCGCGGCCCGCCTTGCGGCCGCCGTGGCGGAAGAACGCAACCACTCGGTCGCGCGTCACGTTCCGCCTGCGCGCGCCGTTCTCTGGATCGAAGAAGTACGTCAGCGCAGCGGCGGCCGCGCCGATGCCAAGAAGCCGTTTCATTGCTCCCCTCTCGTTCGCTTCCTCTGCGCGTACCCGGTCCACGGGTCGACCTAACGACCCGAGCATTGATGGGAATTACACCCTTCAATACCCAGGACGTTGGGGACTGGACCCGATAGCGTTGGGCGACAAAGAGGGGGGGTCAACAGCGATGGAGGGTTCGAGAAACGCCGGGGCGCTTGCGGAGCAAATGCTTGCGGACGCTTACGACCTCGTCCGGAGTGGCTGGTGCCAGGGTCTGAGTGCTCAGGACGAGCTGGGCCGCGCTATCGAACCCTCCAGCGCCTTCGCACGCAGGTGGTCCATGGTCGGCGCGCTCGAACGGGTCTGGAGGCGTGCGAGCGGTGACTACGCGGTTGCCCTCGAGGGCTTCGAGCGCGCCAACCTAGCGCTGGCCGCGGCCGTGAAGGACGTTCCGGAGCGCTGGAACGACGAGGCCGGCCGCTCCAAGGAGGAAATCCTCGGAGCACTCCTGGACGCCAGGCGGTTCGTGCAGGTCGATCCCGAGGCCTCGCTCGTCGAGGACCTGCTCGACGACCTCGACCGCTACGAGGACCTCCCGGCACTCCTCTCCGAGAACCCGGCCTAGGGCGGCTCGACCCGGGGCTCGGCCACAGCCTCGGCGTTTTTGAAGCGGAACCGTCGGAGAAATCTCCCCTGGCGGTTCCCTCGTGGCCAACCAACCCGACTACATCGTCATCAGCCGCGACCGGGATCTCACCGGGCTCCGCGGCGAGGTCTGGGTCCGGCGCGGTCTGGTCGGGCTCCTCGCCGTCATCCCGCTGCTCGCCCTTCTGAACGTCTTCGGCCAGCACGCGACGACCTCGAGGGCCGCCGCGCAGCCGGCGACCATCGAGGTGCACGCGCCCCCCGCGGTTCGGCTGGGCCTGCTCTTCTCCACGCGCATCACGATCCACGCCAACGAGACACTGCAGGACGCCGCGCTCGTCCTGAACTCCAACTGGCTCGAGGGCATGACGCTCAACACCCTCGAGCCGAGCCCGGTCAGCGAGACGAGCCAGAACGGCTCGCTGCGCCTCGAGTTCGGACGAATCGAGGCCGGCCAGGATTTCAAGGTCTTCCTCTCCTTTCAGGTCAACCCCACGACGGTGAGCCATCGTGACCAGAGCGTCGAGCTCGTGGACGGAAACCGTGCCATTGCGACGGTTCACCGAACGATGACCGTCTACCCGTAGCCGTGGATCTCGTCCTCAGAGCCATCGTGATCTACGTCCTGATCTTCGTGGTCACGCGCGTGATGGGCCGCCGGGAGCTCTCGGCGCTCGCGCCCTTCGACCTGATCCTCCTCATCATTCTCGGCGACGCGATCCAGCAGGGCCTGACGCAGGACGATTACTCCGTCACGGGAGCGGTCATCGTCGTCGTCACGCTGATGCTGCTGCAGATGGGCACGTCCTACCTGAGCTTCCGTTCACCCCGAGCGCGGGTCGTGCTCGAAGGCCATCCGATCGTTCTCGTCGAGAACGGCTCCTTCATCGAGCGGAACCTGAGGCGAGAGCGCATAACTCATGAGGAGATCGCGGAAGAGGCGCGTCAGCAGCAAATCGACTCGATCGACAAGGTCAAGTGGGCGATCCTCGAGTCGAGCGGCAAGATCAGCTTCATCACGTAGGGCCCGCGGCGTCCTCGGGATCGAGGCGAAGAAGCTCGAGCAGCTCGCCGACCTCGTGATTCCACTGCGAGGGGTGGCGCATCATCATCGTCTCGTCGATCACGTAGCGATTTCGCCTGCCCACGCGCTCTCGCTGCAGGTAGCCGCTCTCCACGAGGTCCCCGACGATGCGCTGAGCAGCTCGCTCGGTGATCCCTACGGTCTCGGCGATTTCCTTCATGCGGACGTCCGGGTCCCGTGCGATGCAGAGCAGGACTTGCGTATGGCTGGTGACAAAGTGCCAGCCCTTGGTGCCCCTCTCGCTTGACATTGACGACATATTTTTCGTATATTCTTTGTCGTCTGTTAGCAGGAAGCGTACACGCTCCGACCAGGAAGTGAAAGGCGGTTCACAGCGTGACGACCCACGTTTTCGACAAGCGCCAGGCCCAGAGCCGCGTTCTGCGGGAGGTCAACGACCGAATCCTGGAGGTCATCACGGCCTCCGGAGCCGCGATCGAAGGGCGCTACCTTTGCGAGTGCGGCCAGGGGGACTGTCTCGCGATGGTCGACCTCTCGGTGGGCGAGTACGAAGCGATCCGTGTGCAGGCCGACCGGCTCGTCCTCGCCTCAGGCCACTGAGGTCCGGGCTAGGACTTCGGCTCGCCTGGAGAAGAAAGAGGAGGGCGGGATTCGACCCTCCCGAGGGCCTCGGAACTAGCCGCGCCGATCCACTGCGGCCTTGAGCTGGCCCTTGTTCATCTTCGAGCGGCCCTTGACTCCGAGGCGCTTGGCCTCGCGGTAGAGCTGCTCCTTGGTGCGCTCCCTTCCCTGTGCCACGGATTTCCCTCCTTCAGAGCCGTTTCTAGGGACGTACCGCATCTCGGCGTACGCAAGCACGCCTTCGAATCCCTTTTTCTGGGACTTTTTTCGCGAGGCGAGGCCCACACGACAGTGGCGAACTGTGGGTTGGTTCCTCGTTTCGAGATCCGCGGTTTGACTTCACCCGGGGAAGAGTGGATAGTGACGAAGCTCTCATGAGGGCCCGCGCGAGCGCAAGCCGGGACGTGAGCAAGGAGTGGGTCTTCGATGACGGTGAAGCGAGCCGTCGGCCATGCGCCAGCGGTATTGGCTGTGCTCGTCTCCCTGGTCGCAGCTGGTCAGGCGAGCGCGACCGCGCCGAACATTCTCATTTTCGTGACCGACGACCAACGCTCGGGCCTGACTGCGATGCCGCTGACGCGGCAGCTCTTCAGCCACCGTGGGGTCACCTACAAAAGGGCCTACGCGACGGATCCGCTCTGCTGCCCCTCACGTGCGTCCATCATGACCGGTCGCTATCCCCACAACACAGGGGTCAAGAGCAACAAGGATCACCCCGGCCTGGGAGTCGGGGGCGCGTCGGCACTCGATCAGTTCACGACGATCCAGCGCTACCTCCATGACGCCGGCTACACGACAGGTCTTTTCGGGAAGTACCTCAATCGCTGGGACCTGAGCCGGCCCCCACCGTTCTTCGACAGGTTCGCCGTTGTGGGCACCGAGTACTCCTATGTCGACAGTCTCGTCAGCGTGGGCGATGCAGGAGAGGCGCCGAATGTCTTCGTCAGCGAGACCTACAACACGACATTCGTGCGGCGACAAGCCCTGCGCTTTCTCCGTCGGCATACGAATGGCAGCGAGCCGCTTTTCCTCATAATCGCTCCGCACGCGCCGCACCGACCCTTCACGGCCGAGGAGAAATATGCCCAGGACGGCTTTGGGCGCTGGGCGGGAAACCCGGCCGTGTTCGAGCAGGACCGTTCCGACAAGCCCGCCTATGTGCAGGAACGGAGCGCGACCATCGGCGACGGACGGAAGATCCGGACGCGCCAGTACCGCACACTGGAGAGCGTCGACGATCTCGTGGGTGCGATCTTCGACCAGCTGAGGTCAACGGGCCAGTCCCGCAATACGCTCGCGTTCTTCGTCTCCGACAACGGTTTCCTCTGGGGCGAGCACGGACTCTTGGGCAAGGACGTCCCCTATCTTCCCTCCGTCCGGGTGCCGTTTTTCGCACGATGGCCCGAGGGCCCGCTCATTCCCGGGTCCGCTGACGCCCGCGGAGCCGCCAACGTGGACGTCGCCCCGACGATAATGCAGGCCGCGGGCCTTTCGATCCCGGCAGGGCAGCCTCCCATGGACGGGCGTTCACTGCTCGAGCCCTGGGCGCGGCTGAGAGAAGAGACGGAGCACTGGTGCAACGTCGACACATGTCTGTACTGGGCAGCGGAGAAGACTCAGGCCTACCACTACATCGAGTACTACGACGGGCCCGACTTTGCTGCGGCGAACGTCATCTTTCGCGAGTACTACGACCTCCTCGCTGACCCGTTTGAGCTCGAGAACCTGCTCAATGACGGCGACCCGACCAACGATCCCGATTTCTCAGCAGCCGCGACGCAGCTCGCTCTGGATCGCGACTGCGCCGGGTCGAGCTGTCCTTGAGTTGGCCGTCCCGTCGGGAACAGGATTTCTCGCCGCGTAGCCGGTACCAAGAGTACGGAAGTTGCCGAGTGAGAACGGGAGCCCCGCACTAGCGGGGCTTTCCGTCACGCGGCCGGCGCGAACTCGGCCGCGGCGGGCTCTCCCCGGCTGCGCTGATGGCACGAGCGAGACACTCCGATTTCAAGACGACGCAGGGGTACATCGACTTGGCCGGCGAGACATTCCGCGTTGAGGCCGAACTGCCTCGAGCAACGGCTGTTCGGAGCGCCGAACGGACAGGGGTAGAAGTCGCATCGAAGGGGCGGGTTTCCCCCGCCCGAGCGAAGGGGAAAGAATGAGCGGCGCGGGGGTCGAGCGCGGTGGGGGAGAGGCCTCACCGTAGAACTCGGCCCCCGGCCGAGTCAGAAGGTGACGCCCCCCTCTGGGCGGTAGGTCTGCGGCCTTCTACCACCACTGACAAGATTACACCGATGCGTCCGGTTGCAAAACCCGGTAGCAAGTAGAGCGACCGTCGCCTAGCCGGAAAACTTGAGCCCCGCGTTTGCGGGGCTTTCGCTTACAGGGCCGGCAGGACTCGAACCTGCAACCCCCGGTTTTGGAGACCGGTGCTCTGCCAGTTGAGCTACGGCCCTCGGCGCGGAGCATGATACCGGCGTGCGACGGCGCTCCCTCGGCGCTCTCTTCGCTCTCCTGAGCGCAGGATTCCTCGCGATCGGGGTCTACGCGGCCGTCTCGGGCGGTTCGGCGTGGGTGATCGCCGTCGCCTGCGCGGCTCTGGGAGCCTGGATGGGGGAGCTCTCGTTTCGGGCTTTCCGCTGATTGTCTGTCGCTAGCCGTATCCTCTGCCTTCAATGGCTGAGGGGACCACGGACACCCAAGTCCTCTGGCAGGAGTACAAGAGGACGGGCGAGCGGGCGCTGCGTGACCGCCTGATCCTCACCTACGCCCCGCTGGTCAAGTACGTAGCAGGGCGGCTGGGCAGCGGTTTGCCCGCCCACGTCGAGGAAGGCGATCTCGTCTCCTACGGCCTGCTCGGGCTGATCGGGGCAATTGAGCGCTTCGACCCCAACCGCGACATCAAGTTCGAGACCTACGCCATTGCGCGCATCAAGGGCTCGATCATCGACGAGCTCCGCTCGATGGACTGGGTGCCGCGCTCCGTGCGCGCCCGAGCCCGCGACATCGAGCGCGCGATCGCGGATCTGGAAGCGCGGCTCACGCGGGCGCCGACGGACGAGGAGATCGCGGACAAGCTCGGGATCACCGAGGGGGAGTTCCAGGATTCGCTCCTCGAGATCTCCCGCTCGTCGATCGCCGCCCTCGACGAGCTCTGGGCGAGCCCGGGGTCGAGCGGCGACGCGGTCGCCCTCATCGACACGATCGAGGATCCACAGGCCGCGGAGCCACAATCGGCGATGGCGCACACCGAGCTCCGAGAGGCACTCGGCGAGGCCATTTCGCGGCTGCCCGAGCGGGAGAAGCTGGTCGTGACCCTCTACTACTACGAGGAGCTCACGCTCCGGGAGATCGGCGAGGTGCTCGGCGTCACCGAGTCGCGCGTCTCCCAGCTCCACACGAAGGCGATTCTCCGTTTGAAAGCCAGGCTCTCCTCCTCCGTAGCTCGGACCACCAGCGAGTAAGGGAGGATCGCTAGACTCGGCCTCCGTGGCCCCAACGGAGTCCAGCAAGATCCGAAACGTG
Source organism: Actinomycetota bacterium (assembly GCA_046728735.1). Classification (GTDB taxonomy): domain Bacteria; phylum Actinomycetota; class Thermoleophilia; order Gaiellales; family Gaiellaceae; genus JAIBJP01. The sequence goes on along the minus strand of JBKPFG010000231.1, from coordinate 27,935 downwards.
GCCGTCGTCGGCCATCGCGGGTCAGGAAAGACGTCGCTGGTCGAGGCGCTGCTCTTCCAGGGCGGCGCCACGAACCGGCTCGGCTCGGTGGAGCAGAGCTCGACGGTGGCCGACTGGGATGACGACGAGCAGAAGCGGCAGATGTCCCTCTCGGCGTCCGTCTGCCACGTCGAGTGGCAGGAGCGGAAGATCAACCTGATCGACACTCCCGGCGACCCAGGCTTCCAAGCCGACACCCTCGCTTCTCTGCGCGTCGTCGAGGGCGCCCTGTTCGTCGTCAACGGCGTCAACGGCGTCGAGGTGCAGACGAGCCGCCTGTGGGCCCGGAGCGAGGAGCTCGGACTCTCGCGGCTCGTCTTCGTGAACATGCTCGACCGGGAGCGCGCCGACTTCTTCGCCGTCCTCGAGCAGCTGCGCTCGCAGCTCTCCAACCGCTGCGTGGCGGTCAACATCCCGATCGGACAGGAGCACGAGCTCAAGGGCGTCGTCGACCTCTTCCACATGAAGGCGTACCTCTCGCCCGACGGCGGCAAGGAAGACGCTCCCGTCGAGATCCCCGACGAGGTCGCAGGCACGGCCGCCGAATACCGTGAGATCCTCGTGGACGCGGTCGTCGAGACCGACGAGGCGCTCATGGAGCGCTATCTCGAGGAGGGGGAGGTCTCCGGAGACGAGCTGGCCGCGGCGCTGAAGAACGCCGTCGTGAACGACGAGCTCTTTCCGGTCGCCTGCGGCTCCGCGACGAAGAATCTCGCGACGAGTGGGCTGCTCGACCTGCTCGTCGAAGGGATCCCGTCTCCGGCGAAGAAGCCGCTCAAGCTGGACGTCGGCGGGAATGGGGCGGCCGCGTTCGTCTTCAAGACGGTCGCCGATCCCTTTGCCGGGCGGATCAACGTCTTTCGGGTGCTCTCCGGAGAGATCGGCGCTGACTCGAACCTCGTCAACCCGCGTACGAAGGGGAAGGAGCGCATCGGCCAGCTGCTCGTCCTCCAGGGCAAGGAGCACACCACGGAGCCGACTTTCGTCGCAGGCGACATCGGCGCCGTGGCGAAGCTGAAGGACGTCATGACGGGCGACCTGCTCGTCGCTTCCGATCAGGGCGTCGAGCTGCCGTCGTTGGACTTCCCGCAGCCCGTGATGAGCTTCGCGATCACCCCGAAGGCCAAGGGCGACGAGGAGAAGATGGGAACGGCGCTGCGGCGGCTGGCCGAGGAGGATCCCACCCTGACGCTGCGCCGGGACGAGCAGACCGGCGAGCAGCTCCTCGGGGGGCTCTCGCAGATCCACGTCGAGGTCGCGGTCGAGCGGCTCAGCCGCCGCTTCGGCGTCGACGTCGACCTGCATCAGCCGCGCGTGCCGTACCTGGAGACGATTCGCAAGGAATCCCGCGCGCAGGGCCGCTACAAGAAGCAGACGGGTGGCCGCGGGCAGTTCGGCGACTGTCATATCGTTCTCGAGCCCATGCAGGGCCACGAGGGCTACGAGTTCGTCGACAAGATCGTCGGTGGGGTCATCCCGCAGAGCTTTCGGCCCGCCGTCTACAAGGGGATCCAGGAGGCGTTGGCGCACGGCGAGCTCGCCGGCGCCCCCGTGCAAGGCGTCCGGGTGCTCCTGGTCGACGGCAGCTACCACACGGTTGACTCTTCGGAGATGGCCTTCAAAATCGCGGGCTCGATGGCGTTCAAGGCCGCCTACGAGAAGGCTGATCCCGTCCTCCTCGAGCCGATCATGGCCCTCGAGGCCGCCGTTCCCGACGACACAGTCGGCGCGGTCAACGGAGACCTCAACTCACGCCGCGGCCGCCTCCTGGGCATGGAGCCGAGCGGCGGCCTGACCACGATTCGCGCCGAGGTGCCGATGGCCGAGGTGCTGACCTACTCGCAGTCGCTGACCTCGATGACCGGCGGGCGGGGCGACTACTCGCTGAGCTTCCTCCGCTACGAGGAAGTCCCGTCTCACATCGCACAGAAGATCATCGAGGAGACGAGGCGTGAGCGCGAGGAGGCGAAGGCATCCTGATCGTGCGCAGACAGGACGTCTACCGCACCTGCGCGGTCTGCCACCGCACGCTGCTCATGGGTGAGCGCTCGTTCCGGTTCACCCCCGGCGGGGAGGACTGGGTCGACGTCTGCGCGCTCTGCACCGAGCAGGCTGACGAGCACGGCTGGATCCGCGAGGGCACGCCCACGACCCCGCTCGTTCCGGAGGCGCCGAGACGGAGGCGCCGCTTCGGCGGGCTGTCCGCGCTGCTCGAGACGCGCAAGGTCGAGCCCGAGCCGGTCGTCTCGCAGCCCATGCTTCGCCGCCTCTCGCCGCCCGAACAGGCGATGGTCGAGGCCGCCGAGCTCTTCAACGACAGTCCCTATCGCCGCACGATCGGCGGGATCGCCAAGAGCCTCGGCGAGGCACGCGTCAGCTTCCTGCCGCTCTCGGGGACGAATCCCGAAGTCGTCATCTCCGTGGCCTGGGACATCTCCTGGTACCAGTACCGTGTCGTCTTCGAGTCCGCGCAGCCTGTTCGCCTGGCGGAGCGCGGCTACGAGTTCGACGACCTCGAGGACCGCTTCAAGTCCTGGAACGGCCACCTCGGGCCCGACGGACGCCTGACGCCCGACATCCCCAAGGTCTAGGCGGCGTCTCGGCCTAGCCCTCCGGGGGAGGGAACGGGATGTGCGCCGTTCTAAGATGCGGGCGTGATCTACTGCGTCATTCCACCCGAGCTCGAGGACGAGCTCTACGACCGGCTCGTCGAGTACTACAAGGACAACCCGAACGTCGAGGTCATCATCGACCGGCGCACGGGCCCCGACCGCCGCCAGGGTAAGCCGACGCCGGAGATGAAGGAGCGCAGGCAGACTCGGGACCGCCGGCGTCCCCGCGCGCCGGGGACCTTCCCGGAGACCGACCTGCCCGAAGAAGCCGCCTAGCTAGGGCCTGTCTCAGGGCGAAGCACTGAGGCGCGCGACCCCGCTGGAACGGCGCGACGCCCGCCCCGAAACAGGCCCGCATTAGACTCCTTTTCAAACTGACGAAGGGGAGCGATGGCGACGACGGGGGCGAAGACCTTCCAGAACTACATCGGCGGCGAGTGGGTCGACGCGGCGAGCGGCGAAACCTTCGAGAGCCACAATCCCGCGACCGGGGATCTGATCGGCGTCTTCCCCAAGTCGAGCGCCGAGGACGTCGACCGGGCCGTCGAAGCGGCGAAGGAGGCCTACGAGAGCTGGCGCCTCGTGCCCGCCCCCAAGCGCGCGGAGATCCTCTTCCGCGTAGGCCAGCGCTTCATCGATCGCAAGGACGAGCTCACCGAGCTGATGGTCCAGGAGATGGGCAAGGTGCGCGCCGAGGCGGGCGGCGACGTCCAGGAAGCGATCGACATGACGTACTACATGGCCGGCGAGGGCCGCCGCCTCTTCGGCCAGACGACGCCCTCCGAGATGCCGGACAAGTTCCAGATGAGCGTGCGCATGCCCGTGGGCGTCGTCGGCGCGATCACGCCCTGGAACTTTCCGATCGCGATCCCGAGCTGGAAGATCGCGCCGGCTCTCGTGTGCGGCGACACGGTCGTCTTCAAGCCAGCCACGGACACGCCGACGCTCGGCGAGCGGTTCGTGGAGATCTTCGAGGAGGCCGGCCTGCCTCCGGGAGTGCTCAACATCGTGCACGGAGGGGGAGGGACCGTCGGCGAGCGCCTCGTCAAGCACCCCGACGTGCCGCTGATCTCGCTCACCGGCTCACGAGAGGTTGGGATCAAGACCGCCCAGAACGGGGCGGCGTACCTGAAGCACGTCCACCTCGAGCTCGGCGGCAAGAACGCCATCATCGTCATGGACGACGCCGACATCGACCTCGCGGTCGACGGAATCGTCTGGTCGGCGTTCGGAACCTCGGGTCAGCGCTGCACCGCCGCGAGCCGCGTCATCGCGTCCGGCAAGGTCTACGACGAGCTGCAGTCGAAGCTCGTCGAGCGCGCCGAGGGCCTCCGCCTCGGGAACGGCCTCGACGACGACGTCGAGATCGGCCCCGTCATCAACCAGGCCGCGCTGGAGAAGATCCACTCCTACACCGAGATCGGGAAGGACGAGGGCGCCAAGCTCCTCACGGGCGGCGAAGTCGCGACCGAGAACGGCCTCGACAAGGGCTTCTTCTACCGGCCCACGATCTTCGGCGACGTCGAGCCCGGCATGCGGATCGCCCAGGAGGAGATCTTCGGGCCGACGACCGCCGTCATCCGTGCCGATGACGTCGACGAGGCGATCAGGGTCGCCAACGGGATCGAGTTCGGGCTCTCCTCGTCGATCTTCACCCGCGACGTGAACAAGGCGTTCCGCGCCATCCGCGACCTGAACGCCGGCATCACCTACATCAACGCAGGGACGATCGGCGCCGAGGTCCACCTACCGTTCGGCGGCACGAAGCAGACCGGCAACGGCCATCGCGAGGCGGGTCAGGCCGCGCTCGACTTCTACACCGAGTGGAAGTCGGTCTACGTCGACTACTCGGGCAAGCTTCAGCGCGCCCAGATCGACGACGTGTGAGGCGCTAAAACGGGCCGGCGCCGGCGCTGCCGAGCAGGAACACGACGAAGAAGCCGACGATGGTGAGGATCCACGGCCCGACGAGGAGCGCCAGCGCGCCCACTGCGAACCCCATTCCCGACGCGCCCGCGGAGGCGCGGCCGGCCGCCTGGAGAGCGAGGACGACCCCGGCGATCCAGGCTGCCGCGACCGGAAGGGCGGCCTTGAACGGGTCGCCGCCGAGCCAGAACGAGACGACGAAGCACCAGTAGACCGCCGCGCAGAAGAACGCGAGCAGCGCCCTCGGATTCCCTGACCGCGGTGGCCGGGCCTCGGGCTGCGACGCCGGCACCTCGGCCCGGACCGAGCGGCCGAGCTCAGGCGCCAGGCGGGAAAGGCGCGCCAGCCGCCGCTCGAGCGGCGGGTGAGATCTGAAGAGTCGCTGCGGGTCGAGCCGCAGCCCGCGCGTCTCCTCGTCGACCGGGACGATGAAGAAAGCGCTGGCCCCGGCGACGCCGCGTAGGTCGCTCGGCGGAATGAGCGGGATGTCTCCAGCCACTCGCTGCAGGGCGCTCATCAGCTGCTCCGGGGCGCCCGTCAGGAGGACTGCACCCCGGTCGGCGACGAACTCGCGGTAGCGCGAGACCGTTCTCACGAGAGCGGTGGCGACGGCATAGAGCACCCAGCCGAAGAAGAGCGGGAAAAGCAGGTAGAGAGCCAGGAAGAAGACAAGGATCTTGCCGGCGCCCTGGGCGCGGCTCGCCGCCCCGACGATCCCGTCGAAGATCCTTCTGCCAAGGAGCGCCGGGGCGCTCACGAGCGTCATGACGAACGCGTCGCGGCTCGCGACGTGGGCGAGCTCGTGGGCGAGGACGGCTTCCAGCTCCTGCGGGCCCAGTCGTCGCAGGAGGCCCCGTGTCACGACGAGGACCGCATCGCGCGGAGAGCGGCCGGCGGTGAAGGCGTTGGGAACGTCCGAGGGGGCGACGGCCAGCCTCGGCATGGGGAGGTCGGCCATGGCGGCCAGCCGCTCCACCAGGTGGTTGAGCTCGGGCTCCTCCGCCGGAGCGATCTCCCTGGCGCCTGCCGACGCGAGTGCGATGCCCTCGGAGAGCGAAGGGAGGTAGCAGACGAAGGCGACGACTCCGGCGACGGCGCCCACTCCGAGAAACCACGAGCCCGAGACGCCGACCACGGTCATCACGAGCGCGACGGGGAGGGGGAAGTAGAGGATGGCGAGGAGGACGAGAGCGGCGGCCATGCGCACGGCCAACCCCCGATCGCGCCCCAGCGTTCTGCGCTCCATTACGGTTCTGCCGTGATCGTCGGCCCGCCCAGGAGGCCTCCCATCGCCCGAACGGGTGAGCCCGGGTGAACCGGAAGCTCGTCGTGTACGTGCCTCGCGAGGCCCTGGACGAGGTGCGGGCCGCAGTTTTCGCCGCAGGGGCGGGTCGGATTGGTGAGTACGAGCACTGCTCCTGGTATACGGCGGGGACCGGGACGTTTCTCGGCGGCGAGGGCACCAGCCCGACAGTCGGGGAGCGGGGGAGGGAGGAGCGGGTGGCGGAGCTCAGGCTCGAGACCGTGTTCCCGGAGGAACGTCAGGACGAGGTCCTCGCCGCCTTGCGGTCGGCGCATCCGTACGAGGAGCCCGCCTTCGACATCTATCCGCTGCTGTGAAGGCACGTCTCTACACGGACGGGGGTGCGCGCGGAAACCCCGGCCCAGCGGCGGCGGCCTACGTGCTCGAGGCCGAGGACGGCACCGTCCTCCATGCGCACGGGGAGACGATCGGGGTGGCGACGAACAACGTGGCGGAGTACCGCGCCCTGGTCGCCGGGCTCGCAAAGGCCCTCGAGCTCGGCCTCGACGAGGTCGACGTCGTGTCCGACTCGGAGCTTCTCGTCAGGCAGATGAACGGCGAATACCGCGTCAAGAACTCTGCCCTCATCGACCTGTCGCTCGAGGCCGCCAGCCTCGCGCGTGACATTGGCCGCGTCACCTACCGCGCGGTGCGCCGCACGGAGAACGAGCTCGCCGACAGCCTCGTCAACGAGGCCTTGGACGCGGCGGAGGAGCGGCTATAATCGCTGCGCCGCGCGGATGTAGCTCAGTTGGCTAGAGCGTCTGCTTGCCATGCAGAAGGTCGTGGGTTCGAGTCCCATCATCCGCTCCTCTTAGAACCGCCCGGAACGGCGATCTCACTCTCGCTCGCCACTCGACCCTGTGAGCATGAATCGAGCTGAGGAGGGGAGAAAAGAGCCCATGCAGCTCACGAGGAACAGCATCGACACGACCCCTGGGCCGGGGGCCTGGTTCACCGGCACGGTCTACATCGACGCAGTTGCGGCGCCGTCGGGCGCCTCGCGCGCGAGCGCGAGCAGCGTCCACTTCACGCCGGGTGCTCGCACCGCGTGGCACACCCATCCGAACGGCCAGACGATCTGGGTCACCGAGGGAATCGGGCTGGCGCAGAGCCGAGGCGGCCCGATCGAGGTCATCCGCCCGGGTGACCGCGTCTTCTTCGAGCCCGACGAGGACCACTGGCACGGGGCCGCGCCGAACCGTTTCATGATCCACCTCGCCATGCTCGACGTGGACGACGAGGGCAACGCCGCCGTCTGGGGCGAGCACGTCACGGACGACGAATACGCAGCGGCGCCGCCGATCGGGAGCTGACATGCGAGCGACCGTCATGTACGCCGCCGGAGACGTCCGGGTGGAGAACGTCCCGGATGCCCGACTCGTCGAACCGACCGACGCGCTGGTCAGTGTCACGCGCGCCGCCATCTGCGGCAGCGATCTCTGGCCCTACAAGTCCATGGAGCGGGACGGGGCCGGCCGCCGCATGGGCCATGAGTTCATCGGCGTCGTCGAGGAGGCCGGCGCCGACGTGCGCACGCTGAAGGCGGGCGACCTCGTGGTTTCGCCCTTCGTCTGGTCCGACGGCACCTGCGTCTTGTGCCGAGAAGGCATCCACACCTCGTGCCTTCATGGAGGCAGGTACGGCGACGAGGGGGTCGATGGGGGACAAGGGGAGGCCGTCCGGGTTCCCCAGGCCGATGGCACGCTCGTCGTTTTGCCGGCCGACCCGGACGACGCAGTGATGCCGTCGCTGCTCACCCTTTCCGACGTGATGGGCACGGGCCACCATGCGGCCGTCGCTGCTGAAGTCGGCCCAGGCAAGAGCGTGGCCGTCGTCGGAGACGGCGCGGTCGGCCTCTGCGGCGTGATCGCCGCGCGGCGTCTAGGCGCCGAACAGATCATCCTCCTCGGTCGCCATCCCGACCGGATCGCGCTCGCCGAGGAGTTCGGCGCCACCGACATCGTCAGCGAGCGCGGCGACGAGGCTGTCGAGCGCGTACGCGAGCTGACCGACGGCCTGGGCGCCCACTCGGTCCTCGAGTGCGTCGGGCTCGAGGGGGCCGTGGTCACGGCGCTGCGGAGCGCCCGTCCAGGGGGTGCCGTGGGCCGCGTCGGCGTTCCGCAGGAGGAAGTCATCCCGGAAGGCGAGACGACGTTCTTCGACAACGTGACGATCGCGGGCGGGCCCGCACCCGTTCGGGCTTACATCGAGGAGCTGCTGCCGGATGTCCTCGAAGGCAGGATCGAGCCCGGCCGGGTCTTCGACCGCGTGGGGCCGCTCGACGACGTCCCCGACGGCTACCGGGCGATGAACGACCGGGAAGCGATCAAAGTGCTGATCGAGGTCTGACGCGGCCCCGGATCAGGCAGCCTGTTCGACCCGCCTGCTGAGCGACCAGATGATCCAGACGTCCAGGGCGATGATGAGGGCCGACCAGAACGGGTAGTACGGGATGAACATGAAGTTCGCGATCGCACTCAGCCCGGCAAGGGTGATGCCGACGAATCTCGCCCAGGTGGCGCCGGAGAAGACGTAGGCACCGCCCAGGACGATCACGATTCCCACGAGCAGGTGGATCCAGCCCCAGCTCGTGACGTCGAAACTGTACGTGTAGTTCCTGGTCGTGACGAAGAACTCGTCGTCGAGAATGGCGACGAGGCCGGCGATGGCGTGAAATGCACCGACCAGGAGCATGATCACGCCGGCGAAGACCGTTCCACCGATCGCCCAGCCGCTGCGGGGCGGTCCGTAGCCCTCCTCGTTCATCTCGATCGCCATTCGTCCCCCTCCCGACTAGTAGCTCGTCGCCGGCCGCGGCTTCATCACCGAGCTCACCATCAGGTCGAGCACCATCGAGACGATCGAGAGGATGATCGCCGCCCAGATGGCGGTCCACCAGAACTCGTCGATCGTCAGGTGATCCGTGAGCCAATCGGTGATGCCGAGCAGGCAGGCGTTGATGAAGATCGAGAATAGCCCGAACGTCAGGATGATCAGCGGGAACGTGAAGAGACGGAAGATCGTCCCGATGAAGGCGTTGACGAGCCCGAAGATCGCCGAGACCCAGACGTACGCCCAGAAGCCGCCCGTGACGTCCATCCCGCTGAGGAGCCAGCTCGTGACCGCAAAGGCGACGCCGAGGATCGCCCAGCGGATTAACAGCGCTGCAAACATGCGCCAGAGGATACTCCTCGCCGCCGGCCCGTTCCAGCGCTTTCTGGAAGGCTGCAGGCGTGATGGATCTGCTTGCCGTCCGCCCCGACTCGCGGCTCGCGCAGCAGGCCGAGGATCTCCTCAGCGCGGTGGCGCCACCCTTCCTCACCAATCACAGCTTCCGGAGCCATTACTTCGCGGTCGCGCTCGCCGAGCGCGACGACGTCCGCTTCGACGAAGAGCTGCTCTACGTGGCGGCGCTCCTGCACGACATCGGCCTCGTGGAAGAGTTCGACACGGGCAGATGCTTCGAGGAGGACAGCGCCGACGCGGCGATTCGTCTCGCGGCCGACGAAGAGTGGGCCGCCGAGCGCAGCGAGCGCTTGGCGGAGGCTATTCGCCTCCACGTCGCGACCGAGATCGAGCTCGCGGACGGGCCCGAGGCGTACCTCCTCTGGCACTCCACTGGGCTCGACGTGGGCGGCCACCGGCACGGGGAGCTCAGCCCGGCCGCGGTCGCGGCCGTCCTCGCCGCCTACCCACGGCTCGACTTCAAGGAGGGATTCACTGGATTGATCGCGGATCAGGCCAGGCGAAAGCCGGGCTGCTGGGCTGCCACCGCGATGGACAGCGGTCTCGCGGACCGCGTCGCGGCGGCTCCGTTCGAGACGTAGTCCCGGATGCCCGCTAGAGCCTAGACCCTAGGCGCGCGGCGGCGGCGTGCGAGGAGCCAAACGATCCCCGCGACGGCGAGCACCATCAGGATGATCCAGAAGACCGTCATGGACGCTCATTCTCCTTGGCGGCCTGCGGTCCTTCTCCCACCGATGGGACAAGGAGGGCTGGGCTGAGGTCTAGCTGTCTTGCAGCCGGCGGCGGAGCTCGTCGAGGGGCATGGTCTCCGGCTCGTAGCCTTCCATCCGGAGGGCGTCCTCGAGGTCCGCGATGAGCGCCTGGCGGAACTCGGCATCTGCAACGGCTCGCGCGACGATGTCGTCGAGCTCCGCTCGGACGCGCGGAAGCTCCTGGGCCGCCTTGACCCAGCCCTCGGGGGCAGGCGGCAGCATCCGCAGGAGCTCGGCCAGGCGCAATTCGTCGTAAGAGCCGTTCGGGGTCACGTTCTCAGGACGGCTCCGAGGTCGGTTTTCTTCCCTCGAAGACCGCGCGGAGTTTTGCGAGGCAGCGAGAGATACGGCTCGCGATCGTGCCCGAGGGAATGTCGAGGGCGGCGCCGATGGTCTGATAGCTCTCGTCGCGCGCGAAGAAGCGGTCGAGGATCTCCTGACAGTGCTCGGGAAGCCCGGCGAGCGCCTCGTGCACGGAGAGGGCTTCTTCGAGGGTCGTGAGCGTCTCGTCGAGCTCCGCCGGCTCGAGCTCCTCATCGGTCGGTTGTTCGTGCGACGCGGCCCGCAGGTGGTCGATGCAGAGGCGCCGCGTCAGCTGGGCGATCCACGGCCGAATGGCCTCGTCGTCGCGGAGGCGGTCGAGATGCTGGTACGTGCGGGTGAAGACCTCCTGGAAGACGTCCTCCGCGTTCTCGGCCCTGAGCCCGAACCCCTGGCCGATGATCGCGTAGACGTAGCGCGAGAAGCGGTTGACGAGCTCTGCCCATGCGGCCTGGTCTCCCTCGCGACAGCGGGCGACGAGCCTGGCATCGGAGAGAGACGTGACCACAAGGGGAAGATTACGACTCGCTCGGCCGTCGAGTAAATGTGCATCCCGACAGCCATCGAGCCGTCGACCGACTGCGTCACAAAGATTTGCTGCGCCGCGCCCGGAGCGGAGAGCTTGCCTCGGCGATCGCCGAGAGCCGACGGGCCGACCGCCGCTCGCGCTTCGCCCTCCTCCGCGAGCGGCGCCGGCTCGCTCCGGGCCCGGCGCTCACGGCCAGCTGAGGCTCTGGGCGGTGGGCTTTGGCCGGCAAGCCCGGCTTCGCCCCACCTGACGCCGCTCGCTGCAGGATGCAGACCTCGCGGTCCCTCGCCGTACTAAGGGCGTACTCTCTCGGGCCCCGCTCGGCGTGCCTCCTTTGCGAGCGGCGCCCCAGAGCGCCAGCTCAATCACCGCCGCACAAAAGCGGAGCCCCGGTAGGGGGCCGGGGCTCCAGTCGAGATGACGCGCCATCAACCCCGGGACAAGGTCCGCGCCACCCGACGAGCGAGCATTCTGCGCATGTCCGGCTTCTCCTCTCAAGTTTTCGGCTCTCGAATACTTCGGCGGATACCATGGAACGCGCGTCGGCGCGGTGGCCGAGAGGTTAGGCAGGGGCCTGCAAAGCCCCGTACAGCGGTTCGAGTCCGCTCCGCGCCTCTCCAGCTATGGCTGCGAACGGGGCTCCCCAGGAGAGGTCTCGCTACGCGCTCCTTCGCTCGCTCATGGACGAGCGGTCCAAGGGTGAGGCTTATTCGGCCGCGTGCCAGAAAATGGAAAGCATCTGCCCCGTCGAACGAGGGATGGGCTAGCCCCGACGCAGAGATTCGACGGCGGCGACGAGCGGGGCTTCGACCGTCGCCGGACGCCAGGCGGGCAGGACGAGCGAGATCGTCGTGGGCCCGCCTGGGCAGCTCCGGACGTCGAAGCGTCCTCCGAGCAGGCGGACTCGCTCGCTCATCCCGACGAGGCCGAAGCGGCCGCTTCGGGCCGCCCGGACGAATGTCCGCTCGACGTCGAATCCGCGCCCGTTGTCACGGATCTCTGCCGAGATCTCGTCGGGGTTCGCCGTCACTTCGATGGACACTTCGGTGGAGGCGCTGTGCTCGCGGATGTTTGTCAGCGACTCCTGAACGATGCGTAGGACCGCAATTCGCTGCGAGTCGGTGAGATCGGAGAAGTCCCCGCGGAGGACTAGGTCGACGTCCTGATCCGTCTGGTTCGTGAAGGCTTCTACCTCGCCGCGCACTGCTTCGTCGAGCGGACGACGGGCGACCGTCGGCGACTCGAGGGAGTGGACCATCTGGCGCAGAGAGCGGTCGACGGCTCGGACGCGGGCGTCGAGATCGTCGATTCTTCCTGCGAGGCCGGCCGTGCCCGCTCCGGACGCGAGGATCGCATCGAGCTGGCTGCGGAAGAGATGAATGTCGCCCGCGAGAGCGGCCACGTCCTGGATGGGGCCGTCATGGAGATCGAAACCAAGGCGTGCAAGAAGACGCTCGCCGCCTTCGACGAGCGCGCGCTCCCGAGCGGCGCTGCGGGTGAGCAGGGCTTCCCGCTCGAGGATCAGCGCGAGCGCGGCGCACGTTTCCCGGGCCGCCGCTGAAGCGAGATCCGTCCCAGCGTCATCACGCGTCGCGAAGATGAGAGCTGCGTCGGGTCGCTGCCAGCGAAGGACGAGGCGCCCCTGGGCCCTTGCGCGTCTCTGGGGCGCGCCTCCCTGGAGAAGCTTCTTCGCTATGTCTCGCGGTTGTCGACCTGGCTTCTTGCCCGCGTAGAAGACGAGGTCGAGCCGCTCGAGCGAGCTCTTCGTCCAGAGCGAGACGTCTTCGACTGCGGCGAGCGAGTAGAAGGCGTTCAGCTCGATCTCAAGTGCGACGGGTGGAGAAAGCTCGATGATCCGCGGGTCTCGTGCGACCCGGGCGAGAAGCTCCAGACGCACGGTGTCGGCGGGCAGTCGAGTCGCTTCTGCAATCGTCCGGACTAGCCGGCGCACGTCCGACCGGCGCCAAGCGTGGTCGAGCGCCACGCGCGCCAAGATGTCCGCGACCCGTGCGACGAGCGCGAAGGCTGCTGGCTCGGGCGCCCCCTCTCCAGCAGTCGCCTGGCGTGCCAGGGCGACGGCCTTGCGAACATCCGCGCGACGCGCGCCCAGACGGCCGAGCAGCTCGCCCAGGCGGACGCCGGCGTCTGGCGACGTTCTGGTTGCCACGATGGTTTCCACGGCTCGTCCGCGGATCGCTCGCTCCTCTCCCGGGGGCGTTACCCACAATCAGTGTCCGTCGGAGGGGGCGCGGCTGCAATGGGCCGCTCGGCTCATTCGGCGTTGAGTGCTCTCCACGCTCGAATGTCTCTTTTCATCGGCTATTGGTGGCCCTCGAACGTTGAGCCGTCTCGGCGCGGAATAGGCCGTGAGGCCTATGGACAGCGACCGCAGGAGCTTCGATCATCAGAGGGCCTGTGTTCGTTGCGGCAACTTAGACGCAGGCCTCGCCGGACGGCGAGGGGGACATGGAAGGGGTTTGTTTTCTGCTGCGGCCAAGTTCTTTCGCAATCGTGACGTCCGGCTCAACTCGTGTCGGTACGGGTCTGGACCAACGGGGGGTTGCTCGGGGACCGCAGAGTCGTAGCTTCGGCTGCACCGCTCCCCCGGGGCGGCGGCCACCTTGCGGAGATTTCAACTGGGAGAGGAGATTCAGCTCGTGACGGACACAGTTCACACATTCGGCCGGTGGCGGCGCTTGGTGGCGTTCGCCCTTTTCGCGCTGTGCATCTTCACAGCGCTGACTCTCGCGAGCACTTCGCCAGCCGCGATCGAATCACCTCCGCCGCCGCAGGTATGGTCCGACAAGGCCGACTACGTCCCAGGAGAGACCGTCACGCTCTCCGGCGCGAATTGGGCCGCCGGCGAGTCGGTGCACATCCGCGTCAACGACGACGCCGGCCAGACGTGGAGCCGCGACGTCGACGTGACAGCCGCCGACGACGGAACGATCTCGGATCAGTTCAGCCTGCCGAATTGGTTCGTCGCGCAGTACAGCGTCACAGCCACGGGCGCGACCTCCGGGACTGCGACATGGAGCTTTACGGACGGAACACTCGACTTTCAACTTGCGACAGCAGGGAATGCCGCCCCGTCAAACGTGACGTGGTCGGTGAACTGGGATCTCTGGCAAGGCACCGGGATGACACCGAACAACAGTTGCAGCGGCACTCCAACCTTCCCCGGGATCGCTTCTTACACGGGCAATACCCTCTCATCGGGAACGCGACCGGCGATCAACAACAACGCTTCCGCGAAGCCGACGAGCGCCCAGACGACCGGTTCCTTCGCCGGCCAGTACGTCCTCGACTACTGGTCGAGCTCGGCTACGAACACTACGGCGCTGTCCGCTTCACAGATTTGCCAGGCCGGCGTAAATGGACCCACCGTCCTCACCCTCTACGCGCACTTCAAGCTCGCCGACTCGACTCCGCCCGCTACGACGATTCAGTGCAACGCGGCGGCATGTTCCTCGAGCTACTACAACGCGAACGTCTCGGTCACGTTGGCCGCGACCGACAACGCGAGCGGCTCCGGCGTGAAGGAGATCCGCTACACGACAGACGGCTCGACTCCGACCGCATCGGATGCCGTGTCGCCGAACGGCACGACGTACAGCGGGGCATTCACGGTGTCGGCCACGGCAACCGTCAAGTACCGAGCCTTCGACAACGCAGGGAATGCCGAGGCTGTCAACAGCCAGCAGATCAACATCGACAAGGTGGCGCCCACGGTGACGGCGTCGGCCGTCAAAGGTGACGCCCCCTCGTTCTCAGGCGCCACGGCCTATGCGGCAGACACCTGGACGAACAAGGATGTGCGCGTCACGTTCACCTGCGCCGATACCGGGGGCAGCGGCCTCACCGCGGGGTCCGGAAACCAGACGCAGGAGTTCACCACGGACACGAGTGGAACGACCGCGACGTTCAGCGGCACATGCGCGGACAACGCTGGAAACCCCGCAGCGGCGTCCACTTTCGGCCCGGTCAAGATCGACAAGACGGCTCCGGTCATCTCCGACCTGGGCCCGACACCGGCCTCCCCGAACGGGGACAACGGCTGGTACATCACCGACGTCTCGAACGGCTTCGAGGCGACGGATGCCACTTCGGGCCTGAGCGCCAGCTGCATCGCGAACTTCCCGCTCTCGAGCGGTCACAACCAGCAGTCGAAGACGACGACTGGTGAGGGCGCGGCCGTGACAGTCACCTCCGATGGTTGCACGGACGTCGCTGGCAACAGCGCGGCGGGTGTGCAGAGCGACGACTTCATGATCGACAAGACGGCTCCGACCGTCACCGTCACGCCCGACCGCAGCCCCGACCAGGGTGGCTGGTACAACCACGCCGTCGTCTTTTCGGCCGCGGCCTCGAGCAACGGCCCGAGCGGCGCCGGCAGCTGCGATCTCGACGAGACCTACAGCGGGCCCGACGACGCTTGGGCCTCCGTGTCGATGGACTGCACGGACGGGGCCGGAAACACCGGCACGGGCTCGGCGAGCTTCCAGTACGACGGGACGGCTCCGACCGTCTCGGCGACGCCGAGCCGCAGCCCCGACCACAACGGTTGGTACAACCACGCCTTCTCGGTCAGCTACACCGGCACCGACGACACGAGCGACATCGACGAGTGCGACGCCGACGACAACTACAGCGGTCCCGACACGAGCTCCGGCTCGGTCAGCGGCAGCTGCACTGACAACGCCGGCAACTCGGGCAGTGCTTCGTACGGCTTCCAGTACGACGCCACCGATCCCACCATCAGCGCGACCTTGACGCCCGCCGCCAATGGAAACGGGTGGAACAACACCGACGTGGACGTTCACTTCACCTGCAGTGACAACCTGAGCGGCATCGATCCTGCCTATGGATGTCCCGCTGACCAGACGCTGACTTCCGAAGGTCTGCACACGCTCCACGTGGCCACGGCCGACGACGCGGGCAACGTCGTGACGCCGAGCTTCGACGTGCGGATCGACAAGACGACTCCGACGATCACCGGATCGGCTTCACCCGCTGCTAATTCCTATGGGTGGAACAACACGAACGTGACGGTCTCGTTCAGCTGCGCGGACGGTCTATCGGGGCTCGACTCGTGCGAGTCCGACCACGTTCTCAGCTCCGAAGGCGCGGGCCAGTCCGTTACGGGCCACGCGACGGACAAGGCAGGCAACCAGGCATCGGCGACGGTCAGCGACATCAACATCGACAAGACGAAGCCCGTCGTCGCCGTCACGGGCGTCTCGAATGGAGCCGTCTACACGCTTGGTTCAGTCCCGGCGGCAGGTTGCTCGACGTCAGACGCACTGTCGGGTGTGAAGACCGCTGCGACGCTCAGCAGTTCTGGAGGGCCCGTGGGTTCGATCACTGCAACCTGCAGCGGTGCTGAGGACAAGGCTGGTAACACCAACAGCGCCTCGGTCACTTACACCGTGAACTACAACTTCACCGGCTTCTTCGCGCCGGTCGACAACGACCCCACCTGCAACGCCGTCAAGGCAGGATCGGCAATTCCGATCAAGTTCAGCCTCCACGGCTACCAGGGGATGGACATCTTCGCGGCGGGATACCCGAAGGTAAGCGCGGGGACCTGTTCCGGTGTTCCGCTCGACACTGTCGAGGAAACGGTGACCGCCGGAGGTAGCAGCCTCAACTACGACGCGACGTCCGATCAGTACATTTACGTCTGGAAGACGGACAAGAGCTGGGCCGGCAAGGCGATGCGGTTCACGATCGTGCTCGCCGATGGAACGACCCATTACGCGCGGTTCAGCTTCACGAGATAGCCACCGCCTAATCCGAACCTCGAGGGGAGCGCGTAAGCGCTCCCCTCACTCGTTTTGGACCCGGGCCAGCCCGGGACCAGACCATCGAAGGGCGACTCGAAGCCCCGGCAATGAGAGAAACAACCATGGCAGAGATCGTGCGTCTGGCGGATCCGAGCGCGACTGAGGACCTCGTCGCCGCACTCTGCGGGGCCGGCGCGGACGCCGAACGCCGAGACGACCGCACGATCGTCGTCAACGGGGGTGACGAGGACCTCCGTACCGAGCTCGCGTTCTTCGTGCGGGCGTGGGCGGGGTCACGCTCGCCGGTCGACTTCGAGCTCCTGAGCGCCTGAGCGGAGGTCCAGACCGCGTTGAGGAGCCTCCACGCAGGATAGGCCGAGCGGCCCTTGTCCTTTGTCGCACACCTGCGCAGAATGCGAGTGCTGCGAGTGATGCGAGTGGGAGGGTTGCGCCTGACTGAAGTCTAGGGGGGCTCTAGACCTTTCTCCGGGGTGTGTGGAAAAAGGTGTTGAGAACTTTTGAGGAAAGTGTTTGGGCTTTCTGGGATGGAAGGCCTTTCTGGGAGAAGGCAAATGCGGAAGGGGAGAGCTGCGGCAATGAAGGTACTCATCGCTGACGATCACCGTCTCATGGTCGAGGGCATTCGACGCGCCCTCGAGCCGGCCGAAGAGATCGAAATCGTGGGAGAGGCATCGAACGGGAGTCAGGTTCTGCCGCTCGTACGGCGCCTGAGCCCCGACGTCGTGCTACTGGACATGCGGATGCCACAGATGGATGGGCTCCTGTGTCTGGATGCGATCCGCAAGAACTGCCCGAAGGTGAAGGTGATCGTCCTCTCGGTCTTCAGTGACCCGGAGCACATCCAGGCGGCCTTTCGGCACGGCGCCTGCGGGTACATCGTCAAGAGCGTCAATCCGGTGGATCTTCCCTCTGCGATCCGCCAGGCTGTCGACGGCACGGTCTTCCATGCCATCGGCCTGCCGGAGTCGAACGACGAAGCGGTCGGGAAGGCCAACGGCTTGACCGAACGCGAGCTCGCCATTCTCAAGGCCGTCGCGCGGGGACTCTCGAACTCCGCGATCGGCAAGGAGCTTTGGGTGACCGAGCAAACGGTCAAGTTCCACTTGACGAACATCTACCGGAAGCTCGACCTGGCGAACCGGACGGAAGCGGCCCGGTACGCCTACGAGCACGGCCTGGTCGAGAGCCCGCTCTACGAGTACGCGTAGGCGTGCTCGAGCGAACGACCGGAAGGTCGGCGACGACTCGCCTAAGGACCTGGAGTAGCTCCCCGCTTGGCGGGTGCCCGGCGCCTGCCAAAGCTGCAGATTGGGAGTCTCTCTCGGCATGGCAGGTAGTGCGCTCGATACGGCGAAGGTTCGCCCGCTGCGACCACCACGGGTTGTCGTTGCCGTGGCCGACAGACGGTTCGCTCGCCTCGCTTCGTTCCTGCTCGGGCGCCGAGGGTTCGACGTGCACACGACGAAGCGCCCACGGGAGCTGCTCGAGCTCCTGGACCGCCAGGCCGCCGACGCCGTCATCCTCGACGGCAGCGGCTCCTTCACCGAGGCGGCGCGGTTGGCGGGCGCCGTCGAGGCCCTGCACCCTGAGATGACCGTGATCGTCGTCGCCGAAGACACCCACGCGGTCGAGCCGCTCCACAACCTGCAGCTCTTTCCGAAGTGGTCGGCGTTCGAGACGCTCGCCCAGAACATCGAGCGCGCACACCTGGGTCTGGCCTCATGAACACCGTGGCTCGCGCACCGGCCATCCCCATGCCCACGGCACGCGGGCATCGCTGGGCCGTTGCAGGGATCGGCGGCTTCATCGCCGTGGCGCTCCTGGGGCGCTACGGCTTCGATGCTCAGGGAGTCATGTACGCCTTCCTCGCCGTCGTCCTCGTCCTCATTTCGGCGATCGACATCGAGCGGCGGATCATCCCCAACCGGATCGTCCTGCCCTCTATCGCCGTCGTCCTCGGGATTCAGCTCGTCTTCTATCCCGAGCACGCCTTCGAGTGGCTGGTCGCGGCGGTCGGCGCCGGCCTCTTCTTCCTGCTCCCGCTACTGGTCTATCCGAGCGGGCTCGGGCTCGGCGACGTCAAGCTCGCCGTTCTCCTGGGAGCTGCGCTCGGCATCGACGTCATGGGCGCGCTTCTGGTCGGGCTTCTCGGGGGTGCGGTCGTCGCTGCTGTGATCCTCTTCCGCGGCGGAGCCTCGGCGCGCAAGACGGCGATTCCGTTCGGGCCGTTCCTCGCCTTCGGCGCCCTCTTCAGCCTGCTCTTCCTCTAGGAGGGATTGGCGGAATGTCGCTCGTCGCCGGGGTGCGCTGGTCGTTCCGAGGCTGCGGACGTAGGGCGCCCTCGTATCGACCCTAGATACGGGGGCGACTCGTCTATCTGAACGCGGATGCGTTGGGGCGAGTCAGTGCGCCTCCGGCGGCACAGCCGATATTTCGTCAAACCCTCCTCGGGGCGGCAAAGATCGGCCAGGGACGACGCTGCGTTGGCCCCCAGAGGCGACGAGACGCCTCCTGAGGCATTCTCAGACGCCAGATGCACTCCGGGTAGCCAGGCGCTTGCGGAAGGGCCTCGACGGGCTAAGGCCGGCGCTTGACCGCGAGGGTGACGAAGCTGAGCGTGGTGTCGCCTACTGCCCCCGTGACTCGCCAGCACCCCTCCGTCGGGAAAATGATCCCGGTCGCCTGAAAGCCCGCCACGCCATAGCCCTCCGGGATCTCCGCCCGAAGCGGTGGGGCGGGCGCATCGATCCTGCGGCCACGAATGGTCAACTGACCATCGACTCCGCGCCACCAGCCGAGCTTTGCGTCGATCGAACCGTCCGGCCTGAATTCAGCTCGAGACGAACCGTCCGGAAGAATCCCGGCGACGAGCCTGCCGTGCGGCCACAGAGCGATCCAAAGGGAGCCGTTGCCGTGATTGAAGCCAGCCTTCTTGGCTGGATGCTGGCCGTTGGGGACGGTGACCGGGCAGGAGCGCTTCGCATCGTCACTCACAGTCAGGGTCACTCGCGGCACGGATGGCGGCGAGGTGGATTTGTCTGCTCGGCCTGTGCAACCGGGTGCGGTCGACACTGCAATCGCGAGGGCAACCGTTTGGGTCAGCCTGAGCGCGTTCATCGCCAACGATTACTTCCATCGAGCATGGATCGTTCCGTGCCGTCCGCGAGGGGATCGGGGAAGCTTGCGGAGGGGGCGCCGCGGACGCCGGCGAGTTGGAGCTAACCCGCTTCGGGTGCGGCTGCTGCCGGCCGCAGAGCCCGCTTGGCTCCAAAGGTGAGCTGGAGGAGCCACCAGGCCGCGAAGGCGTAGACGACGCCCACCAGAACGTCGATCAGGTAGTGCTCGCCGGTGTACACGATCGCGAAGAAGACGCCGATCGCGATCCCGAGCTGTGCTAGGAACAACCAGCGGGGCAGCCGGTGCTTGCGGATGACGAGGAGGCAAATGATCGGCCAGGCCGCGTGCAACGACGGGATCGCCGCGACGACGTTGTATTTCGAGGCATCGCCCTTCTGAGCGGCCAGAGCGTCGAGATGCACGTCGTAGAGCGCGTTCGTGAGGATGGGCTTCACGGGTTCGATCAGGCCGTGCTGCGCGGCCAGCCAGGGCGGCGCCGTGGGCGCGAGGACAAACGTGATGTCGGCCAGGATCGAGACGGCCAGGATCCCGAAGAGGAGGTCCGAGAAGCCCCGCTTGTCCCACACCGCCCAGACCAGGAACGCAAGCAGGAGCGGCGCGAGGAAGTGCGAGATGTACATGGCCAACGAGAAGAGCTCCAGGACACCCGTGCCGCCTCCGTAGAGGTGGTGCTGGAGCCACGTCGTCGGCAAGGTGCCGAAGCCGAGGATGCGATCGACGTCGATCTGCGGCGTGTAATGCACCTTCATTCCGAGATCGGGCACCGCTCCCGTCGTCAGCACGTAAAGGGCGAGCCCGACGAAGACGGGCACCCAGTCCCGCAGAAAGCGTGAGATGCGATTGAAGTAGAGGGCGCAGGCAACGAGAAGGGTGATCACTGCGGCCATCGAGATCCCCTCGCCGTGCGCCATCGCGAGAGCCCCGTAAACGAGGGCGTAGACTGCGATCAGAGCCGCAACGCCGCGGCGAAGGCGCGTCGCGGCCAGCGTCTGGCTGACGGGCGAGGAGTCGATGTCCACGCGTGCAACTGCGCCGACCGGCAGCCGGAGCGCCCGGGCGGTGCGACGCAGACGGCCGCCGGACGGTGCGCGCGTCCCCACAACTCCGTGACGAGCGGTGACCTCGGCGTCCACTCTAGAAGCCGACGTGAATGTGGTCGTAGTGGTCGGCGAGCGGGAACGACGGGCCGCCGAGACCGAGAAGCGAGATGACTTGCTGCGGCTGCATTTCGGCGGGGAGGCGCAGGATCGCCTTCACGGCTCGCTCGGTCAGGCCGCCCGGCTGCTGGTTCCCGACGATCGGTGTCTTCGCCACGGCGCTGATATCAGCGGCCAGGCCGTACATGTGGGCCGAGACGACACCGGGACGCGCGTAGTAGCGATGGCCGCTGAACAGGCTCGAGACCGTGACCTGCCTGAATGTGACCCTCAGGTAGCGGATGAGCACCAGAACGCGCACATCGATGCGATGCAGAGCGATGTCCGCCCGTCCGCCGGGGTAAATGTCGATCCGCTTGTCGAGCAGGACTCTACGCTCGAGGCGCGGCTTGGCCTGCTCCAGCCCCCGGACCAGCGCGCGGAGCCCGACGGCCCGGTCGTAGCGGGCCAGTGCCATGGCCCGGCTGGCAAATTCGTCTTTTCCATGACCGATGGCGAGCATGGATTGCCAACGTGTCCGGGTTTCGCGCAACTTGGCCAGACGCGTGGCGATTCGCCGCAGCTCGACGGACGAGGCTGGGACGCGGCTGTCGCCTCCGAGCGCGCGGACGACGGCCAGGACGAGCGACCAGTCGACGTGCTCGGCCCGAGAAATGCTCCACAGGCGACGAGCGAAGGCCGGGTCGAGGCGCATGGCGGGCGGGGTCGGATCCGGAAGAGTGAGATGGATCCAGACGATCGCGTGCGCACCCTCGTTGGTCTCGGCCGGCCGATCCTTGTGCTTCGTCTTGATCAGCGGTTGTGGCGGGGGCGGCGGAGCCGTCCCGCCGACGGGCGGGCCGGGATCCGTGACCGTCACGGGCGGAGGCTCCTCGACGGGCGCTTCGGCGGTGGTCGTCTCGGGAGCTGGCGGCGGCGCGGCTTCCTCCGTGGTTGTCTCTTGCGCCTCTGACGTCGTGCCGGCATCCGTCGTCGTTTCGTCCGTCGACGTTGCGCCCGTGTCTCCGAGCTGCGAGACGTTGACGAGGCCGGAGCCCGCCGTGCCGATGTCGTTCGCCGAGGCGGTATAGGAAACCGCCAGGAACGCCCCAGCGGCCGTCACGAAGACGAGGAACGCTCCCACCCCGACTTTCCGGCTCGCCCGCGACAGAGCACGTCCAGCCGGCCTCAAGACCCGTCGCGCGCGCATGAGTCAAGTAGTAACGGGCGCCCCGCGAAGCAGCACCACCAGAAGGGTGGGCGAGAACCAGCCTTTCAGCGGGTTCGGGAGAGGCGCGGTTTTTCCAGACTCACGCTAGCCAGCTTTGGGGAGGAGGTGACTCTTTTAATGCTCATTCAGATGTTTCATCGGCTGCGGCAGCGGGACGAGGATGGACAGGCGCTCGTGGAGTACGCGCTGATTCTCGGCCTTATCGCGGTTTTCTCCATCGGGGCCCTCACGGCCCTGGGTGGGAACGTCAGCGCAGTGCTGAACAGCATCGCCAGCGCGATCGGCGGTGTCCTCCCGTAGCGACGGGGGAGCAGAGCAAGCGGGACCGCCTCTCGGTCGGAGTCGGACTCCAACCGGGAGGCGGTACCGCGACGAACGAGGTGACGAATCTTTGAACCTGATCGAACAACTCAACCGCAGATTCGGCGAGGGCTCGGAGGAAGGTCAGGCCCTGGTCGAATATGCGCTCATCATCGGATCGATCGCGATCCTTGCGATCGGCTCGCTGACGCTGCTCGGCGAGAACGTGAGCGGGGTCCTCAACATGGTCGCTAGCAGTTTCCCCGGGATCCCGTGAGGGATGTGGTCACATCGCGCCGGTTTTCAGGACGTCCGTGGTCGGAGGAGCGCGGCGTGGCGCTGGTCGAGTTCGCGCTCGTCGCGCCGCTCTTGTTCATGATCCTCTTCGGGATGCTCGACTTCGGCCGGGCGTTCAACTACTGGATCGATTCGACGCATCTGGCGAACGAGGGTGCCCGCTGGGCCGTCGTGAACAAGAACCCGGGCACGGGCACCTTGCAGCAGTACATCCAGCAGCAGGCCGACACGGGCGAGCTGCGGAGTGGTGGCTCCGCGGCTGTGCCGGACCCGCTGCGGGTCTGCATCAACTTCCCGAGCGGCGGCACGGTCGGTCAGCCGGTGGTGGTGACGGCGAGCGTGACGTATCACTGGCTCCCGTTCCTCAGCGAGCGGATCGGCATCTTGGCGACGACGGTCACCGGCTCGTCGACGATGCGCCTCGAGGCCGTTCCGACGAACTACTCGGCGGGGTGCTCGTGATCGGCTCCCGGCTCCACTGGCAGAGGGACGGCGAGCGCGGTGCCGCCCTGGTCATCGTCGTCATCTGGCTGCCGGTCCTCCTCGTGATGTTCATGTTCGTCGTCGACGTCGGCAACTGGTTCGTGCACAAACGGCATCTGCAGATGCAAGCGGACGCCGGCGCTTTGGCGGGCGGTGGGGTCTTCCAGTTCCCGTGCTCGGACCCGGCGATCATCAGTGAGACGCGCAACTACGCCGGCGACCCCGCTGCGGGCTTGCCCTACAACCTCCAGATCGCGCCGACGCAGCAGGCGAACGTCCACATCCTCATCAACTCGACGTCGTACTGGAACAAGGGCGGCTCAGATTTCTCCGACGGCGGAATGCCGTGCGCGACGAAGTTCGTGGACGTGAAGGCGACCGAGGCGAATCTCCCCTGGTACATGCGCCTGGCAGTCGTCCCGGCGATCAACGCCCACGCCCGCGTGTCGATTCTGCAAAAGAACGGCGGCGCCGGCTCGCTGCCCATCGCGGTGCCCGACAGCAACCCGGTTGCCGCAGCTGCGATCTACGTGAACGAGGCAAACGGCGCCGTGCTCGCGACCCAACCCTTGACGACGGCCCAGCCGGTGACCGCGAACGGGGAGAGCTTGACGCTCTGGACCGGCCCTGCGGTCTCGGCCGACATCCAGAGCGCGCACACGGGGGTCGTCGTCGCGCTGTCGGGCCAGAACGGCTGGGCCCCATCGGGCACCCTCAGCCAGATTTGCAACCAGGTGCTCGTCGAGTGCTATCAGGGTGGAGACACGGGGCCCTGGCTCGGGCTCAGCCACATCCAGGGCTACTCGACCGCGGGGACCGGCTCGCCCACGGCGCCGATCCTTCGAGACGTGAGCCTCTACCCCGTGGGATGCACCGATGATTCAGCGGCCTATTTCCTTCTGCACTCCGGCTGCAGCGTCGGCGTGAAGGCAAGGGTCGACTTCGGCGCGAATCCCCAGCCGCCAAACGCGCAGGTAAAGGTGGACGGACCCGGCTGCCCTACGAGTGGCCAGGCCCCGAAGGGCTGCGTCATGAGCTACCAGACGACGGGGTCCAATGCCGGCTACTGGCTCACGGACGGGAGCAACGGCTACCCGATCATCAGCGCCACGACGTCGCTCAGCCTCAACTGGGGCACGGGATCCGGGAGCGGCTCAGCGAACGGGACCTTCAGCAACGTCCAGCGCTCGTACGTCGCCTCGACGACGGGCTCGGGGCCGATCGACTACGTCGTGCTCTCCGACAACACGCTCTCCTTGGGGACGCACACCGTCAACGCAGCGGTCGCCATCAAGGGCAGCCTGCAGGCGAATGCCACTTCGGTCAACGACCCGGTCGTCCATCTGAAGATCACCGGGGGCGGAAGCCTGAACCAGTCGCTCGATTGCGACCCAGCCGTCAGCACCCTGCGCGACGAGATCGCCTACGGGTGCGTGCCCCAGTACACCAAGAACACCGGCCAGACGTGTCCCGCGTTCAATGATCCGCTCTGGAGCGATTCGTCGACTCAGCCGTGGAACTGCGTCCGGGTCTCGACCGGCAACTCCGCAGGCCAGGTGAATCAGGGCCTGCTCATCCGTATCCAGAACGGCTCCAACAGCTGCGTCAACCCCAACAACTGGAGTTCGTTCCCCAATCTCCCCGCTGGAGACCCGCGCATCGTCCCTGTCTTCCTCGTGCCCTTCGGTGCCTTCGGCGGTAGCGGAAGCAACAACGTCGTCCCGGTCACCGGATTCGCCACGTTCTACGTGACCGGCTGGAGCCAGGGCAACGGCGGTCAGCAGGGCGATCCGTGCCCTGGCGCCGACGCGGTCAACGGCGGCGGCGAGATCACCGGTCATTTCATCAAGTACGTGGAATCGATCAACACGGGCGGCGGAGGCCCCGCGTGCGACTTCAACGCACTCGGCACATGCGTTGCCGTCTTGACGGAGTGAGGAGGAACTCCCAATGCAATTCGCTCAACGACTTCTCTCGACCCGGGGCGGAACGATCGCTCTGAGCATCATGGCCGCTGTCCTGGCGGCGGTCATCCTGGTCACGTACCTCAACCGCTACCGGGACAGCGTCAAGCAGTCCGGCGTCCCCGTCTCGGTCCTCGTCGCGAATGGGCTCATCGAGAAGGGCACTTCCGGCCAGGTCATCGCGACCGAGGATCTGTACAAGACCACCACCATGCCCAAGGGCGAGGTGGCTGACGGCGCGATCACCGACCCCGACACTCTGAAGGGGAGCGTCGCAACAGCCGACGTCTTCCCGGGCGAGCAGCTCACGAGGGCGAAGTTCTCGACAAACGAGTCGGGCTCTCTCGCGAACGAGATCACCGCCGACCAGCGCGTCATGACGCTTCCCTTCGATGCGGCGCACGGCATGATCGGCCAGGTCGAGGCCGGCGATCACGTCGACGTGTACGCCGGCTTCAACGTTCGCCGCCTCGGCCCCGATGGAAGGCCGGAGCCGGGCGTCACCGATCGGCCCGTGCTGAAGCTCATCGTCTCCGACGTCCAAGTGCTCGACGTCCCGCAGTCAGGCTCCGGCGGGATCGGCGGCGGCAGCGGGAAGGCGAGGTTGACCGTTCGAGCCTCCGACGAGGACATCGCGAAGATGGCGTTCACCTCGGACAACGGCATCCTCTGGGCGGTGCTGAGGCCGCGGGCGAACGCGTCCACGACCAGCCCGAACATCGTCTCGGTCGAGACGGTGCTCTTCGGCATCCCGCCCGTGGCGGTCGAGAGGTCGCTCGGAGGCAAGCGATGAGCAGCGCAATCAGGACACTCGTCGCCGTCGACGAGGAGGCCGACCGCGCGATGGTTCAGGCCGCGCTGCCGACGACCGCGGCCGACATCCAGGTCGTCGGCGTCGTCGACGGGCTCGAGGAGAGCTGGGCCACGCTGCAGGAGACGCCGACGGACCTCTTCGTCGTCGCGTGCGCCGGCAGCTCGGACCGCGTGCTCTTCCTCATCGACGGCGCAGTCAAGCAGCAGAGCGACCGGCCGGTCGTCATCCTCCTCACCGGTCCGGCCAACGGGTTCGTCAGGCGCGCCTTCGAGGCGGGAGCCGACGACATCCTCACGCTGCCGGCGACGCCCGACGACATCACCTTCGCCCTCCAGAAGGCGATGGCGCGGAAGCAGGGCGCCGCTGTCGGGACCGGTGTCGCAACCTCGCCGATGATCGTCATCCTCGGGCCCAAGGGCGGCACCGGCAAGACGGTCACGTCTGCAAACCTCTCCGTGAGCCTCGCCTCGGCGGGCCACAAGGTCGCGATCGTCGATCTCGACCTCCAGTTCGGCGATGTCGGCCTCTCGCTCGGGCTCAGCCCCGAGAGGACGATCTACGACCTGGCCAAGTCGGGAGGCTCGGTCGACGGCGACAAACTCGAGGCCTACCTCGCGAAGCACGAGTCGGGCGTGCACGTGCTGATGGCACCTACCAGGCCCGACCACGCGGGCATGATCGGGACGGAGTTCCTGCGCGACGTCTACGCTGGGCTCCGCTCCACCCACGAGTACCTGATCGTCGATACGCCGCCCGGCTTCACGCCCGAGGTGATCGCCTCGATCGACAGCTCTTCGCACGTGTGCGTCGTAGGCACGCTCGATTCGCTCTCTCTCAAGAACACGAAGCTCGGGCTCGACACGCTCGGATTGATGGGCTATCCGACCGATCGCACCCGCCTCGTCCTGAACCGCGCGGACAGTCGGGTCGGGATCACGCAGGAGGACGTCGTCGCCGTTCTGGGCCGGCTTCCCGACGTGATGGTTCCGAGCGATCGGGAAATCGCGCGCTCGGTCAACGAGGGAACCCCGATCGTCCTGGCCAAGGAGCGCTCGGAGGCCGCGAGCGCATTCCGCCAGTTGGCCGGCTTCTACAACGCGAGCACGCCTGCATCGCAGAACGGCCACAAGCACTTCCACATCAGGCGGAGGAAGGGCTGATGGAGCTCCACGAGCGTCTAACCGCCGCGCGGCCCGTCGCGGCACCGACCGGCCGCGATCCGTTCGCCGAGGTCAAGAACAAGATCCACCTCGCCGTCATCGGCGAGCTCGGGCCACAGCTCTTCAACGTGAGCATGGACCCCAACACGCTGCGCGAGCGTGTCACGGCGGACATCCGCGGCCACCTCGCCGACGAGCAGGGTCTCGCCAAGGACGACCGCGACCGGCTCGCCGCCGAGCTCGCGGACGACATCCTTGGCCACGGCCCGCTCGAGCGTCTGCTCGCGGACGACAGCGTGACGGAGATCATGGTCAACGGGCCGTACGACGTCTGGGTCGAGCGCCAGGGCCGCCTCTACGAGACGACCGTGCGCTTCACCGACGAGTCGCACCTGAGGCGGATCATCAACAAGATCGTCGCCCAGGTCGGCCGCCGCGTCGACGAGTCGTCACCGATGGTGGACGCGCGCCTCCCCGACGGAAGCCGTGTCAACGCGGTGATTCCGCCGCTCTCGCTCACCGGCCCGCTGCTTACGATCCGCAAGTTCAGCAAGAAGCGGCTCGAGATGACCGATCTCATCCGGCTCGGCACGCTCAGCACCGAGACCGTCGAGTTCCTGCAGCGCTGCGTTCTCGCCGAGCTCAACATCCTCGTCTCGGGAGGTACCGGCTCGGGCAAGACGACGCTCTTGAATGCCCTCTCGACGGCGGTGCCCGACTCCGACCGGATCGTGACGATCGAAGATGCGGCCGAGCTGCGCCTGAACCAGCGCCATGTCCTGCGGCTCGAGGCCCGGCCGAAGAACATCGAAGGGGAAGGCGAGATCCCGATTCGGGAGCTCGTCAGGAACTCGCTGCGCATGCGGCCTGACCG